>CAYRZI010000232.1:0-3153 GCA_964428605.1 uncultured Woeseiaceae bacterium | reverse complement strand
GGCGACATCAAGCGGATCAATATGCCCGCCCTTACGCACAAAGAAGTCAACAGCATGGTGTACGACATCATGAATGACAAGCAGCGCAAGGCGTACGAGGAGTACTTCGAGACCGACTTCTCCTTCGAGATCCCGAAGCTCGCCCGCTTCCGCGTCAACGCCTACAACCAGATGCGCGGCTCGGGCGCGGTGTTCCGCATTATCCCCTCCGAGATACTGACCCTGGACGATCTCGGGGCACCGCCCATATTCAAGGACATCGCCATGCAGCCCCGCGGCATCTGTCTGGTCACCGGGCCCACCGGTTCGGGCAAGTCCACGACGCTCGCCGCGATGGTCGACTACATCAACGACAACAAGCCCGATCACATCCTCACCATCGAGGACCCGATCGAGTTCGTGCACGAGAGCAAGAAGTCACTCATCAACCAGCGCGAGGTGCACCGCGACACACTGGGTTTCTCGGAAGCGCTGCGCTCGGCGCTGCGCGAGGACCCGGACGTGATCCTGGTGGGCGAGCTGCGCGACCTGGAGACCATCCGTCTCGCGCTCACCGCCGCCGAAACCGGGCACCTGGTCTTCGGTACCCTGCACACGAGTTCCGCCGCCAAGACCATCGATCGTGTCGTCGACGTGTTCCCGGCCGCCGAGAAGGAGATGGTGCGGGCGATGCTCTCCGAGTCCCTGAAGGCGGTGATATCGCAGACTCTGCTGAAGAAGATCGGCGGCGGCCGCGTGGCCGCCCATGAGATCATGATCGGCACGCCGGCCATCCGGAACCTCATCCGCGAGGGTAAGGTGGCGCAGATGTACTCCGCCATCCAGACGGGCCAGGGCGCCGGCATGCACACGCTGGACCAGAATCTGGCGGAGCTAATGCAGAAAGGCCAGATCACCAAGGAAGAGGCCCGCTTCAAGGCGGTGAACAAGGAGAATTTCTAGGCCGCGGCGAGCTTTCGCGGCCCGGGGGCAGACATGGATCGGGAACAGGCAGTACGACTGACGCAGAACCTTCTGAAGAAGCTCGTGGAGAAGAAGGGCTCGGACCTCTTCATCACCACCGGCTTCCCGCCGGCGATCAAGATCGACGGCGAGGTGCACCGGGCCACGGAGCAGCCGCTGTCCGCCGAGCAGACGGCCATCATCGTGCGCTCGATCATGAACGACAAGCAGGCAAAGGAGTTCGACGCCACCAAGGAGTGCAACTTCGCCATCAATCCCCAGGGCATCGGCCGCTTCCGCGTGAGCGCCTTCGTGCAGCAGGGCCACGTCGGCGCGGTGATGCGCACGATCACCACGCGCATTCCCACCTTCGACGAGATGGAGCTGCCCCCCATCCTGAAGGACGTGGTAATGAACAAGCGCGGGCTCGTCATCGTGGTCGGCGGCACGGGCTCCGGTAAGTCCACCACGCTGGCCACCATGATCGGCCACCGCAACGAACACTCCCGCGGCCATATCATCACCATCGAGGACCCGGTGGAGTTCGTGCATCCCCACCGGGGCTGCGTCGTCACGCAGCGCGAGGTAGGCGTCGATACCGAGAGCTGGCACATGGCGCTGAAGAACACCCTGCGCCAGGCGCCGGACGTCATCCTGATCGGCGAGATCCGGGACCGCGAGACCATGGAGTACGGCATCCAGTTCGCCGAGACCGGCCACCTGTGCCTGGCTACGCTGCACGCGAACAGCGCCAACCAGGCACTGGACCGCATCATCAACTTCTTCCCGGAGGAACGCCGCTCCCAGCTGCTGATGGACCTGTCGCTGAACGTGAAGGCGCTCGTCTCCCAGCGTCTGATTCCGCGGGAGAGCGGCGTGGGGCGCATCGCGGCCATGGAGATCATGCTGAGCTCGCCGCTGATCGCGGACCTGATCTTCAAGGGCGAGGTGGCCCAGATCAAGGAGATCATGGGCAAGTCCACGCGGCTCGGCATGCAGACCTTCGACCAGGCCCTGTTCGCTTTGTACGAGGAAGGTCACATATCCTACGAGGAGGCCATGCGCAACGCGGATTCCCGCAACGAGCTCAGGCTGAAGATCAAGCTGGAGAGCAAGCGCGAGACGGCGCTGGGAGAGCAGCAGTCCACCAGTCTCCGGATCATGGAAGAGGATTCGGCCAAGCACTTCTGACGGTGCCGGCGCCACGCCATGAACGTCAAACCACTGTTCAAGCTGATGGCGGAGAAGAGGGCCTCGGATCTCTTTTTCACCTCCTATTCCCCGGTCAAGATCAAGATCGAGGGAAAGATACGGCCGGTTAACAAGCTCGAGCTGACGCCCAAGATGGTGAAGCAGGCGGCGCTGGAACTCATGAACGAGGAGCAGCTCGAGGAGTTCTCGCGAGAGCTGGAGATCGATTTCGCTATCTCCGAGCCGGGCGTCGGCCGCTTCCGCGTGAACGTGTTCCAGCAGCGGGGCAACGTCGGCATGGTGCTGCGGTTCATCACCGCCGACCTGCCGACGTTCGAGCAACTGGAGCTTCCGGAGGTTCTCGAGGACCTGGTCATGCTCAAGCGCGGACTGCTCCTGATGGTGGGCGCCACAGGCAGCGGCAAGTCCACGACCCTGGCGGCCATGGTGAATCACCGCAACGAGAACACCTCGTCGCACATCATCACCATCGAGGATCCCATCGAGTTCCTGCATCCCAACAAGAAGTCCATCGTGAACCAGCGGGAGGTGGGCATCGACACGGTCTCCTATGCCCGGGCGCTGAAGAGCGCCATGCGGGCGGCGCCGGACGTCGTGCTGATCGGCGAGATCAGGGACCGGGAATCGATGCAGGCGGCACTCGACCTCGCCGGCACCGGTCAGCTCGCCATCGCGACGCTGCACTCGAACAATGCGCCGGAGACGCTGGACCGCATCATCAACATGTTCCCGATGGAGCAGCACAAGCAGGTCTTCATGGACCTGTCCCACTACCTGCGCGCCATCATCTCCCAGCGGCTGGTGCGCGACCGTGAGAGCAAGCGCGTGGCGGCGGTGGAGGTCATGCTGAACTCGCCCCACATCGCAGAGCTGATAATGAAGGGCGACATCTCCGGGGTGAAGGAGGCGGTGAAGGACTCCAACGAACGCGGCATGCAGACCTTCGACGAGGCCCTGCTGAGGCTTTACCGGGACGGACGCATCACGATGGAAGAGGCC
>CAYRZI010000231.1:0-3156 GCA_964428605.1 uncultured Woeseiaceae bacterium | reverse complement strand
AAGTAGCGGCGCACGCCGTGGATCTTCATGTCGAGCAGGCGCAGCCAGTCCGAGAGCTGGCGGTCGGAGATCATGGTGGGCCGGCCCGGCGGGTAGCTCCGCCAGGTCACCAGCCGGCGCAGGCCCCACAGGCCGCCGGGGCGAAAGCCCATGACCACCAGCTGGCCGTCGGCGCGCAGCACCCGGTAGACCTCCCGGAGCACCGCGTGGGGGTGGTCGGTGAGATCCAGGGTGTGGGGCATGAAGACCACGTCGACGGAGTCGCTCTCGATGGGCAGCCGGGACGGCTCGGCGATGACGTCGCCGGCCTCGGGCGCGCCGGGCAGGGTGGTGATCCAGGCCGACTGGGTGCGGGCGCAGCGCAGGAACAGATCGCGCCGGCCCCAGAGGCCGACCTGCAGGAGCTGCTCGCCGAACAGCCCGTCCAGCATCTCCCGTGCGAGCCGGGCCTCCACCTCCAGCAGCGAGCTGCCGATGGGGGTATCGAGCCATTCCTGCAGCGGGTCGGTATAGGTGTTGGTGGCGATAGGTGCCATGGGCCTGCCGGGTCCTCGAAAGTTGGTCTAACTGCCAGGATGTGAGCCGGGCGCTTGCGCCGGCCCGCCTGGTGCGTAGGATAGCCGAATGCGCGGGCGGATCGGAAACGTGTTGGGTATTGCGGCGCTGGTGGCCGGCGCGGCGCCGGTGGTTGGCGGGGCGTCGGTTTGTGTGTCTGATGTGGCGGGGATCGGGGCTGAAGCCCCTCCTGCGTGCCCATCAGCCTTACCGAAGCATGCAGGAGGGCCTTCAGGCCCGATCCCTTTCAATTCCACCACCTTCACCGGCACCGGAATCGGGGATAAATCCCCTCCTACGCTCGAGTTCGCCGTCGAAACCTACCCCGCCCTGCGCCGCGACGCCCTCCGCCCCCTGGGCGAGCCCAAGCCGGTGGGGCCGGCGAACCTGATCGACCGCATCCGCGCCGGCATGGTGCTGCCCGTGCCGGACCAGCGGCGGGTGCGCCAGGAGCTGGCCTGGTATTCCCGTCATCCGGATTACCTGGACCGGGTGCTGACCCGGGCCTCGGCCTACCTGCCGCACATCGTGGCCGAGATCGACCGCCGCGGGCTGCCGATGGAGCTCGCGCTGCTGCCGGTGGTGGAGAGCGCCTACGACCCCTTCGCCTATTCCCACGGCCGGGCCGCGGGGCTGTGGCAGATCATCCCGGGCACGGGCCGGCGCTTCGGGCTGAAGCAGAACTGGTGGTACGACGGGCGGCGCGACGTGGTGGAGTCCACCCGGGCGGCGCTGGACTACCTCGAGTACCTGCATGACTTCTTCGACGGCGACTGGGAACACGCCGTCGCCGCCTACAACTCCGGCGAGGGCAACGTGCGCCGGGCCATCCGGCGGAACCGCGCGGCCGGCAAGCCCACGGACTTCTGGAACCTGCACCTGCCGCGGGAGACCAGCGCCTACGTGCCCCGGCTGCTGGCGCTGTCGAAACTGGTCGCGGACCCCGACGCCCACGGCATCACCCTGCCGGCGGTGCCGGACGAGCCCCGCTTCGAGGTGGTGGAGATCGGCAGCCAGCTGGACCTGGCGCTGGCGGCGGAGCTGGCCGGCATCGACATCGACGAGCTCTACGCCTACAACCCGGGCCTGAACCGCTGGGCCACCGACCCCACCGGGCCGCACCGGCTGACGGTGCCCGTCGAGGCGGCGGAGGCCTTCCGCGAGCGCCTCGCCGGTGTGCCGGTGGCGGAGCGGGTGCGCTGGAAGCGGCACCAGGTGGCGAACGGGCAGACGCTGTCGGAGATTGCGGAGCTGCACGGCACCACCATGGGCGCCATCCGGCGCGCGAACGAGCTCAACGGCAACCTCATCCGGGCCGGCAGCCATCTCCTGATTCCGGTGGCGACCCGGCCGCTGTCGGCCTACTCCCTCAGCGCGGATGCACGGCTTGCCAGCCAGCAGGAACGCCAGAGCGGCGCCGGCACGGTGGAGCACGTGGTGCGCGGCGGCGAGAGCTTCTGGACCATCAGCCGCAAGTACGGCGTGGGCGTGCGCGAACTGGCCAAGTGGAACGGCCTGGCGCCGGGCGACACGCTGTCCGTCGGCCGCAGGCTGGTGGTGCACAACGCCTCGGTGCGCGAGGCGCCGACGCCGGCCGCGGCCCTCGCCATGGCCAAAGAAGGCAAGGTGCGCAAGGTACGCTACACGGTGCGGCGCGGCGACTCGCTGTCGCTGATCGCGTCACGGTTCCGTGTGACCGTGCGTGACATCACCCGCTGGAACAGCCTCGACCTGGCCAGGATCCTGCGGCCGGGCGACAAGATCACGATGTACGTGGACGTGACCGCCCAGTCGAGCTGACGCATGTAGGAGGGCCTTCAGGCCCGACCCGGTTTTTCTTTCGGTGTTGGCCCGTCATCGGGTGGGCATAGGTCACGGTGACGCTCAGTCGGCCCGGACGACCCCCGCAGGGCGGTCAGGAAAGAAGCGAATCCGGCACGGCACTCAGGCCCAATTCATCCCCGCGATCTCAGCAGCCAGCCCGGCAGGCCCGATCGCTTCGACGCCGTTGCCAAGCGGGTACCTTTCCTCCCCCGGATAGACGACGAAACGCGCCTCCGGTTTCACATCCTCACAGGCACTGTGGAAGCCCTTCCCGGGCTTCGGCTCCAGGCTGCGTTTGATTTCGATCGCCCACGGATCATGGCCTGGCAGCGAGAGAACCAGGTCGATCTCCGCACCGCCGGCCGCCCGGTAGAAAGACGTCTCACTGCGCTCGGGGGCCACCAGTATCAGGTTCTCGATGACGAAGCCTTCCCAACTCTGGCCGACGACGGGATGCCCCAGAACGTCCTCGCGATCGACCAGGCCAAGGAGTGCATGGACGACCCCGCTATCCCGAACGTAGACCTTCGGCGATTTCACCAGTCTCTTGCCGATGTTCCGATGCCACGGCGGAAGACGCCGTACCAACAGCAGGTCGACGAGGAGATCGAGATAGCTAGACACCGTCTTGCCCGTCACGCCGAGCCCGCGAGCCAGCGCGGCCGCGTTGAGCAGCCCACCCTGGGCGTGCGCGAGCATGACCCAGAACCGACGCAGAGTCTCTGCCGGCACCCGCGGACCCAGCTGGGGTACGTCACGCTCCAGGTAGGTACGGAT
>CAYRZI010000230.1:0-3187 GCA_964428605.1 uncultured Woeseiaceae bacterium | reverse complement strand
CCTCGCCGGCGCCGAGCGAGCCGCGGCGCAGGATCTCGCTGCAGGCCCGTTCGTCCCGGATCACCGGGTCCCAGGGCTCGCTGCCGTTCAGGGTCAGGCCGGCCGGTTCGATGAGGCGCTGCAGCGCGCGCTCCCCGGACGAGCCTGCGGTATCGGTTTCGCTGTAGGGCTCGTCGGCACGCGAACGCCAGTGATGGTGACGGGTGGTAGCCATAGCCGCACTCCTCGGAGCGGTCCCCGCGGAGCGCCGTTCTCGCCGGCCGGCTGTGAATGCGGCGGCCGCTCTCTCCGTTTCCCCGCCCGGCGGGCGGGGCGTCCTTCGCGGCGCCGGGCGCACGGCGGGCAGTCCTTACCCCGCTATCGGCGCCTTTATGTTCAATGGTCTCAGTCTGACAAACGGAAGGTGTCTGCGTCCAGATGGAAAGGATAGTCCCTGCGGAAAGTCCTTAGTCCCTCCCGGGAGAGTACGCAGGTGGTCGCACAGGGCTCGCGGCCGCAGTCTCTCAGCGTGGCGCCGAGGAAGTCGACGACGGCACTGCCGCCCCGGTAGTCGAGTCCGTTGCCGTCCGGGCCGCTCCTGTTCACGCCGATCACGTAGCACTGATTCTCGATGGCCCGGGCCCTGAGCAGGGTCTCCCAGGCAGCATGCCGGGCCGCCGGCCAGTTGGCCACGTAGATCAGGGCGTCGCAGTCGTGGGAATGACGGCTCCAGACCGGGAAGCGCAGGTCGTAGCAGACCATCGGCGCGATGCGCCAGCCCCGGTGCTCCACCACCACCCGCTCGGCCCCGGCGGTGTAGTGCTCGGTCTCGCCGGCATGGCGGAACAGGTGGCGCTTGTCGTAGTGGGTCACGGTGCCGTCCGGCGTGGCCCACACCAGCCGGTTGAAATAGCGTTCCTCGCCGAACCGGGTTTCTCGCACGATCAGGCTGCCGCAGACCACGGCGTCGAGCGAGCGGGCGTGCTCCTGCATCCACGCCACGGTGAGGCCGTCCATGGGCTCGGCGTACTCCGCGGCGGCCATGGTGAACCCGGTGGTGAACATCTCCGGCAGCACGATCACGTCTGCCGGCGGCAGGTGGCGCAGGTGCTCGTCGAACCGGCGCCGGTTGGCGGCCGGGTCGTGCCAGTCGAGGGCGTCTTGGATGATAGCGACTTCTAGATCCTGCACAGCACTTCCGCGGCCCGGGCCAGCGTCTCCTCTTCCTTCGCGAAACAAAAGCGTACGAGACGCGCCTCCGGCGGGCTATCGTAGAAGACCGAGACCGGGATGGCCGCCACGCCATGCTCGGTGGTGAGGCGGCGGGCGAACTCGACGTCGGGCTCGTCGGAGATCGCGCCGTAATCGGCCAGCTGGAAATAGGTGCCGGCGCAGGGCAGGAGCTCGAAGCGCGACGGGGCAAGCATCCCGCGGAACCGGTCCCGACGCGCCTGGTAGAACGCCGAGAGTTCCCGGTGGTGTTCCGGATGCTCGTGCAGCATGTCCGCGAGCGCCCACTGCATGGGCGTGCTGGTGGTGAAGGTGACGAACTGGTGCACCTTGCGGAACTCGTTCGTGAGCGCCGGTGGCGCCACCGCGTAGCCCACCTTCCAGCCGGTGGCGTGATAGGTCTTGCCGAAGGAGAACACGGCGAAACTGCGGCCGCGCAGCGACGGCTCGGCCAGCACGCCCGCGTGGGCGGCGCCGTCGAAGACGATGTGCTCGTAGACCTCGTCGGACAGCACGAAGCAGTCCCGTTCTGCCAGCAGACTGCCGAGCCGCGCCAGGTCTTGCGCCGCGAGCACCGCGCCGGTGGGGTTGTGGGGGGAGTTCACGATCAGCAGCCGGGTGCGGGCGGTCAGCGCCTGCTCGAGCGCGGGCCAGGGCAGCGAGAAGTCCGGCGCCGCCAGGGGCAGGCGCACCGTGCGCCCGCCGGCCAGCCGCACGGCCGGTTCGTAGGCGTCGTAGGCCGGGTCGAACACGATCACCTCGTCGCCCGGCCGCACCACGGCATGGATGGCGCAGAACAGCGCCTCGGTGGCCCCGCTGGTAACGGTGACCTCGGCACCCGGGTTCACCTCCACGTTGTACAGCTCGCCGATCTTGCCTGCGACCGCCTCGCCGAGGGCGGGCACGCCGGTCATCGGTGCGTACTGGTTGCGCCGGTGGCGCAGGTGATGAGCGACCCGGTCCAGCAGGAAACCGGGCGGCTCGAAATCCGGGAAACCCTGGGAGAGATTGATGGCGCCGTGTTCGGCGGCCAGCGCCGACATCACGGTGAAGATGGTGGTGCCGACGTCGGGGAGCTTGCTGTCCGGGGTCATCGGCTCATGTTAGCAGCCGGCGTTGCGCCGGCCTCGCGGCCGCTGCCGTCGCCGTCGCCGTCATTGCCGTCATCGCCTGGCCGATGACGGTACAGCTCCATCATGGTGGCTCCCTGCAGGACGTCGATCATGGCGTGGGCGACGATGGGCAGCCAGAGCGAGCCGCTCAGGAGATAGAGCAGGGCCAGCAGCAGGCCCACGACGCCGGTCTTGGCGATACCCGCCGCACCCTGATAGACGTGGGCGAGGCCGAACAGCGCCGAGGAGACGAGCACGGCAGCCGTAAGCGGCATCCAGGCCTGCAGATACCACAGCAGCCAGCCCCGGAAGATGGTCTCCTCGACCACGCCCGCGGTCACCGACAGCGCGGCGAAGGCGGCGTACTCCTGCCGGTTGCGCGGCATCATGTGGCCCAGCTCGGCCAGCTCCCGGCGGTAGCGCCGGCGCTCGGCCGCACCGGCCTGCGCCATCCCCCGCCAGGACCGGATGAAGGCGCCGGTGAGCAGCGCCACCAGCACGGCGCCCAGCCAGAAGCCGGTGCCGCCCGGGGCGCTGAAGCCGAGGGGACCGGGCGGGCGCGCCAGCCACCACCAGAACGCCGCCAGCACGCCGAACACCAGCCACAGCTGCGCCATGCTGCCGAGGTAGAGCCGCAGCCGCCGCGGGCGGTGGCCGGCGGCAAGTTTCGCCAGCCAGCGGCGCCAGGACCAGGCGCTGTAGAGCGGCAGGCCGACCGCGAGCAGCAGCAGGTAGAGATGGTCGAGCAGGTGCATGGCGGCCCGGCTGGCGGCAAAGCCGCATGGTAGCGCCGCGCCGCGTCACCGCAAACGCCCGGGCAGGAGTCGCTCAGGGCAGCGGGAACCCGGCGCGGGCCAGTCGGCGGC
>CAYRZI010000229.1:0-3203 GCA_964428605.1 uncultured Woeseiaceae bacterium | reverse complement strand
GGCGCGCCGGGCCGGTGCCACCGCCGTCTATCGCATGGGCGGCGCGCAGGCGGTGGCCGCCATGGCCTACGGCACCGAAACAGTCCCGCGGGTGAACAAGATCTTCGGGCCGGGCAACGCCTGGGTGACGGCGGCCAAGAGCCTGGTGGCCGCGGACCCGGACGGCGCAGCGCTGGACATGCCGGCCGGACCCTCCGAGGTGCTGGTCATCGCCGACGGCAGCGCGGACCCGGCCTTCGTGGCCTCGGACCTGCTGTCCCAGGCCGAACACGGCCCGGACTCCCAGGTGTTCCTGGTCACCCCCGACGAGGCACTGGCCCGGGCGGTGGCCGCGGCGCTGGAAGAGCAGACCGCCGCGCTCGGCCGGGGCAGCATCGTGCGCGAGGCACTCACCCACAGCGCGGTCATCGTCGTGGCCGACCTCGCCGAGGCGATCCGGGTCAGCAACGCCTACGCACCGGAGCACCTGATCGTGCAGGCGGCGGACGCGCGCGACTGGCTGCCCCGCATCCGCAACGCAGGTTCGGTGTTCCTCGGCCCGTGGACACCGGAATCCATGGGCGATTACTGCAGCGGCACCAACCACGTGCTGCCCACCTACGGCTATGCGCGCACCTACAGCGGGCTCGGCGTGGACCAGTTCCTGCGCTACATGACCGTGCAGGAGCTGAGTGCGGCAGGCCTGGAGGGCCTCGGCCCCACGGCGGTCACGCTGGCCGGACTGGAGGGACTGGATGCCCACGCCCGGGCGGTGACGCTGCGCCTGGAGAAGATCCGGCGACGGACGGTGGCATGAGCGACGCCGTACTCGCACTCGCACGCCCGGAGATCCGCGCGCTGAAGGCCTACCAGCCCGCCGGCTACGCGCCGGATGCGGTACGCCTGAATGCCAACGAGGCCCCCTGGCGGGCGGGCGGGGACGCCAGCGGGCGGGGCCTGAATCGTTATCCCGAGGCCCGGCCCGCGGACCTCACCGCGCTGCTCGCCGCGCACTACGGCGTCGAGCCCGACGCGACCTTCGTCACCCGGGGCACCAGTGAGGCGATCGACCTGCTCATCCGCTGCTTCTGCCGGCCCGGCCGCGACGACATCGTGATCTGCCCGCCCACCTTCGGCATGTACCAGGTGTATGCGGACATCCAGAATGCGGGCGTCCGCCGGGTGCCGCTGTCGGGTCCGGATTTCCGGCTGGACGTCGACGCCGTTCTCGCCGCCTGGGACGAACGCGCCCGCCTGCTGTTCCTGACCTCGCCGAACAACCCGACAGGCAACAGCGTCCCGGCGGAGGTGGTCGGGCGGCTCTGCGAGAGCCTGACCGGCCGCGGCGTGGTGGTGCTGGACGCGGCCTACGTGGAATTCGCGGACGAGGACCCCTGCCCCCGGCTGCTGGCTGCCCACGACAATCTCGTGGTGCTGCGCACGCTGTCCAAGGCCTACGGACTCGCCGGCGCCCGCTGCGGAGTGGCCCTCGGTCGTCCGCCGGTCATGCGGCTGCTGGGCAAGGTCATGCCGCCCTACGCCATCCCGACACCGACGGTGGAGGCGGCCACGGCCGCCGTCGCCAACGAGTCCTTCCGGGTCATGCCGGAACGCATCCGTGCGCTCTGCGCCGAGCGGGAACGGGTGAGCGCCGCACTGGCGGCCTGTCCCGGCGTCGTCCGCGTATGGCCGAGCGATGCCAATTTCATACTGGTGCGGTTCCGTGACAGCGCCGAGGCTCTGGCCCGGGCGCGGGAAGCGGGCCTGCTGCTGCGGGACTTCGGCGCTGAGCCGGGCCTGGAGAACTGCCTGCGCATCACCATCGGCGAGACCGCCGACAACGACCGGTTGCTCGCGGCCCTCGGCCGTCAGGCGGTGAATGCATGAGGGGGCAGCGGGTTCTGTTCATCGATCGGGACGGCACCCTCATCGAGGAGCCTGCCGACGAGCAGGTGGACCGCATCGACAAGGTCCGCCTGGTGCCGGGCGTCATGCCCGCCCTGCTCCGCCTGAAGAGCGCGGGCTACCGCTTCGTGCTGGTCTCCAACCAGGACGGCCTGGGCACCGAGTCGTTCCCGGAAGCCGACTTCCGCGGGCCCCACGAACACATGCGCTCACTCTTCGCCAGCCAGGGCATCACCTTCGACGACGAGTTCATCTGCCCCCATTTCGAGGCTGACCGCTGCGCCTGCCGCAAGCCGGCCACGGGGCTGCTGACCCGCTACCTGGCCGCCAACACGCTGGACCTCGAGCACAGCGCCGTCATCGGCGACCGGGAGACCGACGTCCGGCTGGCCGAGGCCATCGGCGTGTCGGGGCTCCGCCTCGGCGAGGAAGGCCTGGACTGGGACGGCATCGCCCACCGCCTGTGCACCCTGCCCCGCCGGGCGAGCGTCTCGCGCGATACCCGGGAGACGCGCATCACGGCCGAGGTGGACCTGGACCGGGAAGGCGGCCACCGCATCGCCACGGGCATCGGCTTCTTCGACCACATGCTGGAGCAGATCGCCACCCACGGCGGTTTCTCGCTGCGCCTCACCTGCGACGGCGACCTGCACGTCGACGAGCACCACAGCGTGGAGGACGTGGCCCTCGCACTCGGCGAGGCCATCCGCGAAGCGCTCGGCGACAAGCGCGGCATCGGCCGTTTCGGTTTCGTGCTGCCCATGGATGAGGCCCAGGCCCGCATCGCGCTGGACCTCTCCGGCCGGCCCTATTTCGTCTTCCGCGGCATCTTCCCGCGGGAGCGGGTGGGCGAGCTGCCCACCGAGATGGTCACCCACTTCTTCCGCTCGCTCGCCGACGCGCTGCGGGCCACGCTGCACATCGAGGTGGAGGGAGAGAACGCCCACCACATGGTGGAGATCTGCTTCAAGGGCCTCGGGCGCACGCTGCGCCAGGCCCTCAGTATCGAGGGAGACGCTCTGCCTTCCTCCAAGGGGACGCTGTAGCCATGGCGGCGGTCCGCGACGTGGTGATCGTGGGCTCCGGGGGCGCCAACATCGCCTCGCTGACCGGCGCGCTGGGGCGCCTCGGCGTGGACGCCCCACTCAGCACCGACGCGGAGGAGATCCGGGCCGCCAGGGCCGTGATCCTGCCCGGCGTCGGCGCCGCGGCGGACGCGATGGCACGGCTGCGCGCCTTGGGACTCACCGAGCTGCTGCCCGCGCTCGAGCAGCCGGTACTCGGCATCTGCCTGGGCATGCAGCTGCTGGCCGCCGGCT
>CAYRZI010000228.1:0-3251 GCA_964428605.1 uncultured Woeseiaceae bacterium | reverse complement strand
ATGCCGGGAGAACACCGGTCGTTGCCGAAGGTGACGCAGTGGAAGCGAATCCGGTCTATCAGAATCTGCGGATGTTGCTGACGAACACTGAACTCGAACTCACGTCGTTACGGTCGCAACTGGCAGAGCAGCAGGCCGAGGTCAACAAATTGCAGGCCAACGTGGATCGCATAATCGAGGTCGAGAAGAACCTGAATCAACTGAACCGGGATTATGGCGTCATCCAAGACCGGTACCAGGAGTTGCTCAGCCGCCGTGAGACTCTGCAGTCGAAGCAGCGGCTCGGTCCCGTCAACGAGGCATTGCCCTTCCGTATGCTCGAACCGCCTTTCGCCGCGAGCAAACCGACCGGTCCGAACCGGCCGTTTTTCCTCGCTGGTGTACTCGTTGTCGCCTTGGGTGCAGGAGGTGCCCTGACCTTCGGCTTGAATCAGCTCAATCCTGTGTTCTTTACTCGCCGCTCCGTGAGGCGCATTGCCGGACTTCCGGTTCTGGGATCGGTTAGCTTGTTGCTATCGCCTAAGGAAGCAAGGGCGCGCCGCCGAGGTGCCCTCGCCTGGGGAGCAAGTCTTCTGATGTTGCTCATGGCCACAGGTGTGGTCGTTACATTCCAGTCGCAGGGAGCCACGCTCCTGCGTCAGATCCTCGGAGATTTCGGCGCATGAGCAAAATCCAGGAAGCGTTGAAGAGGCTGCAGAAGGAAGGAGCGCCGGCCCAGGCGCCGCGGAAGACGCTTCGCAACGGCTTCGCAACCGGAGAGCAGCCGTCCTCGATTCCACTGGCACGGAAAAAGAAGGTCATCGTCGAGGGGCCCAAGCACCATGTCGAGCAATCGGATCTCGTGGCGGGAGGGCTACTCGCGCCGCTGGACCACGCGGTACCGGTTGCGGACGAGTTCCGTCGCATCAAACGGCCATTGATCGAGAATGCCACGAAAGGGCTGGGCGGTGCGGATGATCACATGAACGTCATCATGATCGCGAGTGCCTTGCCCAAAGCAGGCAAGACCTTCTGCTCTGTCAATCTGGCAGTCAGCCTTTCGTTGGAACGGGAGCTGAATGTCTTGCTGGTCGATGCCGATGTTGCGAAACCGCATATCAGCCGCGCCTTCGGGTTGGAGAGTGCTCCTGGTCTGATCGATCTGCTGGTGGACGACAGTCGCGGCATCGAAGAGACCCTGGTCCGCACGGATCTCAACGATATCCAGATACTGCCTGCGGGCAGCGGCCATCCCCAGGCAACGGAGTTGCTCGCTAGTGAGCGGATGCGCGAGATCGTTGACGAGCTTGCACGTCGCTATCCGGATCGCATCATAGTCCTGGATTCGCCGCCGCTGTTGATTACGAGCGAGGCTCAGGCGTTGGCGGGCCAGGTGGGACAGATCGCCTTGATAGTCGAGGCGGGCCAAACCAATCAACAGGCGCTGCTGCAAGCCATCGAGGTACTGGATGATGACAAGGCCGTAAACGTGATTCTGAACAAAAGTCGGCATTCGTCACCGGCCGGGTATTATGGTGGGGATTATGGATACTACGGCTACGAAGGCAGCTGAACAGCGTCTCTTGCAGGCGACAGTCTCCGTTGGACTGATGCTTGCCGCGATGCCGGCGGCATCGCTGGAATTCGAACCGCGGGTAACGCTCGGTATCACTTACACCGATAATGTGAGCCTCGAGCCCGTCGACGAGCAGGATGAGACTATCTATCGGGCAGAACCCGGTTTTGCGCTCACTCACGAGACTTCGCGAGTCAATCTCACCGCCGATTATTTGATGCAGGCTTTCCGCTACGCGGACCTGGGCCAGAGCGAGGTCTACCATCAATATAATGCTAATCTTCGCACGGACCTGGTTCGGGATACTGTCTTCCTGGACATCGGCGGTAATCGCAGCCAGTCGATTCTGGATCCGGAACTCAACATCCCGCAGACCAATCTCCCGATCAGCGGCAACCGGCAGGATCGCGACGAATATTATGTCTCCCCCTCTTTCCAGTATGCGCTCGGCAGTACTCTGACCGCCGGTGGCTCGTACAGGAACACCTGGGTCGACTACAGTGAGGGAGGTCCTGGCCGATTCAACGACAGCAGCGAAAATCGTGATGCGCAGTTCTCACTCGACAACTATCGACGCGGCGTCGGGCTGGCCTGGGCTCTTCGTTACGAATGGCGGCGTACGGAGTACGACGAGGAGTTCGAGCCCTTCGAATACCAGCAGGCCGCTGCGGAGCTGGGTTTCTGGCTGAGTGGAAGCACCCGCATTTTCGCCTCCGGCGGCAAGGAGAGCGCCTGGGATGCGCCGCTGGATCCCGCCCTGGAAGACAATTTCTGGGAGGCGGGCTTTGTCCACCAGGTCGGGGAACGTCTGAGCGCCGAGTTTGCGGCTGGTGAGCGGAGCTTCGGATCTTCATGGCGCGGCAACCTCGAGCTGACCTTCCGGCGGGGCTCGACGTCTCTGTCTTATTCGGAGACCCCTACCACCGAGAGTCGCAACCGCAGCCGTGTGCGCAGCGCCGATTTTACCGATCCGGTGCGCCTCGACGACTTCCTCGCCCGGCCGGGCAGCGGTGATCGCTTCATCGCCAAGCGTCTCGAGTGGCGGCTGGACTATGCGCTCACGCGGACCACGTTCTCGGTCGCAGCGTTTTCAGATGAGCGTACGGACCGTACCGAGGCGGACGGAACAATGCTTGCGGACGAAGAGCAACAGGGCATTAACGCTGCCATTACCTACCGAGTAGGTGCTCGAACCGATGTCGGATTCAGCGGCTCTTTCGCGCGGCGCGATTTTCGAGACGGCGAAGAGAGCGATCTCATTCGCGCGGGAGTCAGCGTAGACTACCGTCTGGGCGCCCGGACCAATTTGCGTCTCGAGTACGATTACACTGAAGAGGATGCGGACGTGACGGCCCGAGCCCGCGATTACGTTGCCAATACCGTGTCGCTTCTACTGACCCGGACTTTTTGATCGCCCATCGCTGGCGATGACGAATTCAGGTGAGCAATCCAGCATCCAATCAGATTCGTCTGCAGTTTGGCGACGGCGAAGGTGCCCCCCCCGACGGTTTCCTGGCCGTCGATCGAAGATGGGTGCCGGGTGCCGCGGATCTGCCGAATGCACTGACCTGTGACGTCGAGGACTATTTCCAGGTATCGGCTTTCGAGCATCTCGTGCCCAAAGACAGCTGGGGGCAGCGGGAATGTCGAATCCCCCGGAATGTCGACCGCGCTCTGCAGATTTACGCCGATGTCG
>CAYRZI010000227.1:0-3272 GCA_964428605.1 uncultured Woeseiaceae bacterium | reverse complement strand
CACGGCGGTGAGGTCCTGACTGCCGTTGGGCGCGGAAGGCGTGCCCACGCAGACGAATATCAGGTCGTAGCCGGCGATGGTCGAATCGAGCTTGTCCGTGACCTGGAGACGGCCGCTCCCGGCAGCTTCCCGGGTCACCTCCTCGATACCTTCCTCGATAATGGGGGCCTTGCCCTCACTCAACAGCCTAAGCTTGGTCGGATCCAGATCGATACCGAGCACTTCGTGACCGTCCCGCGCAAGGCAAGCGGCCGTGACCGCACCGACATAGCCGAGACCGATGACGCAAATTTTCATTTCTCCGCTCCACGCGCCGACGGAATCCGGGCTCGAATTACCCCGATTCGCTCCTCAAAAAACGCAAACACTTCGTCTGCAACACGGCCCCAGTTTCCCACACTCAATGAAGCGGCAATATGACTCGGGTCCCATTCCCCGTGTGCCAAACCGCTAACAATGGCTTTCGCCATGCCGCGTCGGTCATCCACATCTACGATAAAGCCGTTTTCGCCGTCCGCAACAAAATGCGCATTGTCTCCTACCGGCGTCGTGACGACTGGCAAGCCGCACGCCAGCGCTTCTAGCACAGCATTACAGCAACCTTCTCTTTGCGTACCAAGGGCAAAGAGATTCGCTGCCCTCAGGTACTCCCCCACCCGGTCTGCGTCCAGATTACCGAGGAACGTCACGGCATCGTCGAGCCCAAGTGTCGATACCTG
The DNA here is from genome assembly GCA_964428605.1 of uncultured Woeseiaceae bacterium. Taxonomy (GTDB): domain Bacteria; phylum Pseudomonadota; class Gammaproteobacteria; order Steroidobacterales; family Woeseiaceae; genus Lentisalinibacter. The sequence continues at coordinate 2,553 of CAYRZI010000227.1, read as the reverse complement.
CTTGTGGAGCCGGCCTGGATAATCGGACTCAAAACTCGGACCACCGACGATCAATAATCGCGCATCGGGTGTACGGCGGAGAACGTTCGCGAACGCGTCAATAAGCACGTGGTGTCGCTTACGCGATATCAAGTGTCCGACGGATATCACAATTGGTGCTTCCGTCGGTAGGCCGAGAGCACGCCTGGCGGCTATCCGGTCGCCGGGAAAGAAGAGGGAGCTATCAACGGCATTATGAATCACCGTCGTCGCATCTTCTCGAGCACCATTTGCGAGTGCCAAATCCTTCAGGAAATGACTAACGCAGATACACCCGTCAACGTTCCGAAGTAAATACCGAATCTGCCTGCCTATTATAGGCTTGTTCAAATACTCAGCCTCGAAGCCCCTTAGCGTTACAAACAAAGGTATTCCCAGCTTGCGTGCTGCGAGCAATGCTCCAACTCCCTCGGGGTAGCCGAAATGGGCATCAATCAGGTCCAAGCCATGCTCAACCTTCAGAGTTTTTAGCTGCGACAGGACTGATCGATAGAGCCAGAGACCATCGAGCGATTTTAGGACTCCCGGAACATAGAACATGGGAGCGTGGCGAATAGATAAACCATGTGCCTGATGATGATTCGCCTCACGCGCAAACGCTGGTAAGGCCCTGACAATCGGGAACCACGGTATCGGCTGAATGACCGAGACATTCACATGGCTCGCCATCGCTGCCAGACGGCGCAGCACGAAAATGCCACCCGAGGGATTGCCGGGGCCGGGCAGATCGCGGCAGACGCTGGCTATGGAGAGATTCATACCCGTTAGGACTAACGCCCGCTGCCCGATTCACTATTCTGCAGGAAGCGGTCGAACATCAGCGACGCCCAGAGCGCAGCTGTCCACGTGCGTCGACCTGATTGATGCTCCCGCACCAGTCGATCAAGCCCCTCCGGCGAGAAGACGCCACATTCCTTCAGCCGCTCGCCGCAAACGGTCTCTATCAGCCGCTCCCGCAGCGAACCGCGGAACCACTGGCCGATGGGTACGGCGAACCCCATCTTCGAGCGGTACAGGACCTCGTGGGGCAATACCGGCTCCAAAGCCTTCTTGAGCACGTACTTGCCTTCGCCGCGGTGCAGCTTGTCGGAAGTCGGCAGCCCCGCCACCCAGGAGACGAACGTGTGATCCAGAAACGGGACGCGCACCTCTAGACTGTGCGCCATGCTCGCCCGGTCCACCTTGGTCAGGATGTCGCCTGGCAGGTAGGTCTTGAAGTCGAGGTACTGGACCATGCGCAGGGGATCCGCGAAGGACTTGCCTTCGACGTAGCCCTTGAAGACCTCGGCCGAGCGATAACCCTGCAGATCGGACTTCGTGGCATCCGAGAAGAGCCAGGCTCGGCCCTCCTCCGGGAAGATCGAGACGCCATGCAGATACGCTTCCATGGAGTCCCGCGCCAGCGCCTGGAACGTGGTCTTGCCGCGGACGAACCGGGGCGCCCAATCCATCTTGGGGTACCAGCGGCCGAGAGGCCCGAAAACGGCTTGGCGGAGCCCATCCGGGAACAGCGAGCGCAGCCGCTCCTCCATGGCGAACAGTCGGTAGCGGCGATAGCCGATGAAGTTCTCGTCGCCGCCGTCGCCGGACAGCGCCACGGTCACGTGCTTCCTCGCGAGTTCGCACACCCGGTAAGTCGGGATGGCCGAGCTATCGGCGTAGGGTTCGTCATATAGGCCTGCCAGGCGGTCCAGCAGGCCGAAGTCTGCGGCCTCCACGGTCTCTGATTTGTGATCGGTGGTCTTCGCACGGGCCACCATATCGGCATAGCGTGACTCGTCGTACTGCTTCTCGCGGAAGCCGATCGAACAGGTGAGCAGAGACTCGGTCTCCAGTTCCCGCATCATGGCCACGACAGCGCTGGAGTCGATGCCGCCGGACAGGAACGCCCCGAGCGGGACGTCGGCGATGAGACGCCGGTCGACCGCGGCCTTCAGCTGTTCGCGGAGTTCACCGAGTGTGGCGTCGAGGCCGGCATGCTCGCGCAGACCGTCATCCAGCGGCACGTCCCAATAGCGGACGGGCTCGGCCATGGGGGCGCCCCGGCGCAATTGCAGGTACGTGCCGGGCTCTAGCTTGCGGACCGAGGCATAGATGCTGCGCGGATCCGGGATGTAGCCGAAGGTGAAATACTCCTCCACCGCCCGCGGGTCGAGTTCCCGCGGCACGTCGGCGCAATGCATCAGCGCCTTCATCTCGGATCCGAACACCACCCGTCCGTCACCCAGGAGCGCGTAATAGAGTGGCTTGATGCCGACCCGGTCGCGCGCCAGGAACAGCGTCTCGCGGTTCGCGTCCCAGATGGCGAAGGCGAACATGCCGTTGAATCGGTCCAGGCAGGCGGCGCCCCACTCCTCCCAGGCGTGGACGATGACCTCCGTATCGCAATGGGTACGGAAGGTATGGCCCTTCGCCTTCAGCTCGGCGGCCAGTTCCCGGAAGTTGTAGATTTCGCCATTGTAGGTAACGACGACGGTCTCGTCCTCGTTGTAGAGCGGTTGCTTGCCGCCCTCC
>CAYRZI010000226.1:1694-3289 GCA_964428605.1 uncultured Woeseiaceae bacterium | reverse complement strand
CTGTCCAGCGAGTTCATCAACGAGGCAGGGCTGACCAGCGTCTTCGACGTGGCCGACTACACGCCCAACCTGTCCTTTCGGGAGTCCTTCGGCCGCACTTTCGACCGCCCGGTGATCCGCGGCATGTCGAATATCATCGGCGGGGCCAATGCCGGCGTGTTCATCAACGGTATCTTCGTACCGGGCACCATCTCCACCGCCGAGCTGACCAATGTCGAGCGGGTCGAGGTGATCAAGGGTCCCCAGGCCGCGCTGTTCGGCCGGGCTACGTTCGCCGGCGCCATCAATTACGTGATCAGGGAGCCGGGGGATACCTTAAGTGGCCGGGTCCTCGCCACAGTGGCCCAGGATTCCGAGCGCGATGTCTCCGGTTTCGTGGGCGGCCCGCTGGTCGGGGACGACCTGTCGTTCCTGCTCAGCGCGAGGACGTTCTCCATGGACGGCCAGTACGACAACATCGGCACGGGTGGAGGAACCGCGGGCGGCCTGTCCTCGGACAGCGTCAACCTGAGTCTGCGCTGGGAGCCGAGCGAGCGGTTCGACGCCACGTTTCGCATTGCCTGGAGCCAGGACGACGACGAACACATACCCTTTCGGCTGCAGACGTCGGACCTGAACAACTGCTTCCCGGACTCGAACCTGGGCTACTACTGCGGTGAGGTCACCGAGTTCCGTGAAGTGGCCCTGAACCTGGACGTGCTGCCGAACGCGGGCCTCGAGCGCGAGACCCTGCGCTCGAATTTCGTCGCCAACCTCTTCCTGGGTGATCTGACCCTGACTTCCGTGACCAGTTACACGGAGGAGGATACGGAGACACGGCGCGACAACGACTTCCTGGACACCACCCAGAATCCGCTGATATTCCTGCCCTTTCTCTCCGTGGAAGCCTTCCGTACCTTCGACGAGACGCGGCTGAAGGATTTCTCCCAGGAGCTGCGCCTGGCGAGCGATGCCGGGGGCCGCCTGCGCTGGCTGGTGGGTCTGTACTACTACGACGAGCGCCTGCGCGGCAGCAGTGCCTCCGGCCTGGCGCTCGACAGCCCCGAACCGATTGCGCCGCGCGACGTGGAGAACACGGCCGTCTTCGCATCACTGGAGTACGACTTCACCGAGAGGCTGCGCGGCACCGCCGAGGTGCGCCACGCGCGGGACGAGATCAGCACCGTCACGGAGCCGGGCACGGCGGACGGCGTCGAGCTCTCCGAATCCTTCACCAGCACCACGCCCCGCTTCACGCTGAGCTACGATGTCAACGAAGACCTCATGGTGTACGGCAACGTGGCCAAGGGGGTGAAGCCGGGTGGTCTCAACACGGCGCTGCAGGATGCGAGCATCCCGCCGGAGGAGCGCGAGCGCCTCGCCGGCTTCTCGTCTTTCGACGAGGAGGAGGCCTGGAATTACGAGATCGGCGTGAAGGGCAGCAGTTTCGGCGATCGGCTGCGCTGGGATGTCGCCGCCTTCTACATCGACTGGACCCGCCAGCAGCTCAGCACCAGCGAGCAGGTGGAACGGGTCGGTAATGTGTTCGGCACGGTGCCCCTGATCGTGAATGCAGGCAAGACGGAGGTGCAGGGGCTCGAGCTAACGCTGGTGGC
>CAYRZI010000226.1:0-1594 GCA_964428605.1 uncultured Woeseiaceae bacterium | reverse complement strand
AACCTCGCGGAGACGGGGGCGACGGAGAAGGTGAACGCGCGGCTCGGCTTCAGCCGAGGCCCGTGGACCGCCACCCTGTTCGGCCGCAACATTTTCAACGACCGCACGCCGAACTCGGTAACCCGCTTCCTCGACCCGCAGACGCTGTTCTCGGATCGCGCGTTCGGTGTCGCACTGCCTCGGCTGCGGCAATACGGAATCTCGCTGCAGTACGACTTCGAGTAACCGGAGGCGGCCAGGTGGGATTGCGAAACACCGAGACGCACTGGGGCTCGCTGGCCCGTGCTTTCCACTGGATCATCGCGATACTGATGATCTACGGAGCCGCACTGGCGATCTACATCGTCAATCAGGAAGAGGGCGTGGAGGAGAACATCCAGCGCTATCTCACCTGGATCAAGGTCCACAAGTCCGTGGGGCTGACGGTATTCCTGCTCGCTTTCTTCAGGCTCTGGTGGCTGTGGAACAACCCGCGTCCGGAGACGGCGGCGGATGCCTCCGAGCGCGCACGGAAGATGACCCGGCTCGTGCACGGCACCTTCTACGCGCTGATGTTCGTCCTGCCCGTCTCGGGCTTCCTCAGCTCCAACTCGGTGGGCGCCACCACGCGTTTCTGGTATCTCTTCACGATACCGAACATCTTCCCGGAGAAGCGCGATGTGGTGGAGTTCTTCGACTGGCTGGGTATCGCGATGCCGGCGTTCATACCGGAGGATCTTTCCTGGGCGCTCGTACTGCATCGTATCCATCTCGTTCTGGGCTACCTCACCGTAGCGCTGATCGTGCTGCACGTTGCGGCCGCGCTGTGGCATCACTTCCGCCTTCGGGACGACGTGCTACGAAGGATGCTGACGGGGCGGTGAAGGGCTGACCAGAGAGTCCCTGTTCTCGCGACAGGCGCTTGATGAGAATGGCCAAGAACGCCTCCCGTTCTTCGCGCATGGCGACATAGCTGTCCGCCTCCGTCCAGAAGGCGAAGACCATTGTTTTCCCGCTGCGCTCCACCCATCCCACCTGCCACCCCAGAAACCCACTCGCCCCATCCCCCTCGATCCGCCCACTCCCGGTCTTGGTATAGAGCACGACTCCCGGCGCCACCTGCCGCGCGAGCGCATCCCTGATCGCCGCGACCGACTCGTCTGACACCTCGAGCCGCCCGGTCGCAAGCCGCGTCAGAAACTCCACCTGCTCCAGCGCACTGATCCGCAGATCCCCGGTGAGCCAGAAGGCATCGGCCTCGCCGCCGATGTCGGCATTGCCGTAGTCGATGTCCCTGAGGAAAGCCTGCATGCGTGCCGGGCCGATGTCCGCCGCGAGCTGGCGGAAGAGGGGGACGGCGCTCAGGTTGATGGCCCGGCGCAGCGGCTGATCCCGGTCCCAGCCGGCGGGCCACCAGTCCCGGGCCGGATAACGTGCCGCGTCGTAACGCATGACGGAGTCCGCATCCGCGAGCAGGCCGGTCTCCAGGCCGAGCAGGGCAATTGACCATGTAGGAGGGGCTTTAGCCCCGATTCCTTATATGGCGGGGCTCGTCGCAGCGCTCGGGGTTGCTCACGAATTCACGGCCGCTCTCGAGTTCGTGCACGACGAGGCA
>CAYRZI010000225.1:0-3308 GCA_964428605.1 uncultured Woeseiaceae bacterium | reverse complement strand
GTCAGCAGGCGCCGCTGACTGGCAGCCCCTTCATGCGGTCGCAGTCGTGGCCGTCATGCGGGGGTATCCGTCGCCGCGACCTTTTGTCGGGAGCAAGACGGATGCCCCCGCAGGGCGGCCGTAAAAGAAGGGGGCGGGCGGGACTGGAGGAGTCGGGCCTGGAAGGCCCTACTACCCCTCCTTTCGGCCCAGGGTGGTCGCGATGATGCGCCAGACCACCGGGTTGAAGCCGAGACCCAGGTGGGAACCCGGCACGCGGACGTTGCGGGCCTGGGGATTGTAGCGGTCGATGGAGGCGCGCCAGGACACGACGCCGTCCGTCTTGCTGTAGATCGAGGTGACCGGGCACCGGATGCCTTCCATGTTGCGCTCGTGCACGGCGATCTCGAACTTGTCGAGGTCGAGATTCTCGCGCTTCGCGAACTGTTCGCCCACGCGCGTGTATTTGGGACCGCCGACGATGGGTGTGCCCATGGTGACGACCTCGCGCACGAGTTCCGGCGCCTCCCGGGCGATCTCGCGCATGACCACGCCGCCGAGGCTCCAGCCGATGAGGGTCACGGTCTGCCCCGTTTCCTCGTACAGTTCGCGCACGCGCTCCTTCAGCGTGGCCACGTAGCGGGTGACCTGACCCCGGTTCCGGCCGATGCCCCAGTGGTGTACGTCGTAGCCGAGACATTTCAGGTAGCGGAACAGGGGATACATCGAGGCATCGCCGGCGCCGTAGCCGGGTGCCAGCACCACGGGCCGCCCGTCGCCGCGGGGAACGACTGCGAGCCAGGGCCAGACGGCGAACAGGCTCAGTCCTTCCAGCGGCGCGCGCGCTTCCAGCAGTCCGAGCAGCGGCGGCGGTGGTGAGATGGTGGTCTGATTCATGGGCTTCCTCGTCGCGGGGCGGCGTATCCGGCGCGTCCCGGCCATCATACCGCTGTCGCTCAGCCGGCACCCGTCAGCCGGCTGCCCAGCGCCTTCAGTGCCTGGACGATGATCCACAGGAAGGCCAACGGCAGGAGGATGGTCTGCAGCACGAAGATCACGATGAGATCCACGATGTGCTCGCTGGCGTTCGAGACACGCGACTGGAGGTCGTCGAGCCGCTGCTTCACGTTCATCGACTCGAGCGAGTCGTCCAGCATCGCGCCGAGGCGCCCCATCATCGTGTCGGCCTCGGGTGCCGGCGGCGCGGCCTCCTCGTTCAGCTCCTCGATCTGCTCCCGGGTGGTCTCCAGCGCCAGGGTGGCCGCCTCCTGCTCCGCCGCCAGGAAGGTGTCGAACACCGCATTGGTGCCCAGCACCAGCAGCGGCACGGCGAAGCGCAGGAACAGCACGATGAGCAGGATGCGCACGGCGGGCGCGTCCCAGCGCCGCGCCCGCTCCGACGGCCACCAGATCACCGCCAGCGCCACCGCGACGGCGCCCACCAGCGCCGCGGTGGTGCCCCACCAGCCCGTCATGCCCAGCAGCACGTTCTGCAGGCCGAGGGAGGTGGAGGCCACGAGCATCACGCCGGCGAACTGTTCCACCAGGTCGTTGATCGGATCCAGTATCTGACCCACGCTGAAATTGACGCCGACGCCGGCCGGCTCCACCGCCACCTCGGTACCCTGGGCCACGGAGATGACCCCGTTCAGCGTGCGTGCAACCGCGAAGGTGAACAGTGCCCGCTTGAAGGCCTCCTGCGCCTGCGCGTTGCCTGCCTCGTCCAGCGCTCCGCCGAGGGCGGCGAACACGGCGAGCACCGCGAGGGCGGTCAGGAGGAGATTGCGTCTCAGCATGGATCGTCACCGGCGAACTGCCGGCGATCAGTGTAGGGAGCCGGGGGGCAAAAATACAGCGTCCGCCGGCGGGGCGGCGGCCCGTCCGGCGTGCGGCGTTCTGCTATTCTCGGTCCATGGCCGAGTTCATCGAACTGCCCTGCCGCGCCGCCGACGGGGCCACGTCCACGCTCGTCGCCCACGAGCCCGACGGCCTCGCCGCCGACGCACCGGCCTTCCTCGCGACGCCGGCCATGGCTCTGCGCGGCGAGTTCTACCGGCCGCTTGCGCTACCTATGGCGTCCGCCGGCCTGCGGCTCGTCACAATGGACCTGCGCGGCCACGGCACGAGCAGCATCCGGCCCGACCGCCACACGGATTTCGGCTACCGGGAGCTGCTGGAGCTGGACTGGCCGGCGGCGATCTCCACGGTGCGCGAGCGCTATCGGGCGGCGCCGCTGATCCTGTTCGGCCACAGTCTGGGCGGACAGGTGAGCCTGCTCTACGCCGGGGCGAACCCGGGCAGCGTCAGCGCCGTGGTCACGGTGGCCACCGGTTCCATCTGGTGGCGTGCGTTCCCTTCGCCGCGGCGCTACGGCTTCCTGCTGGCCACCCAATTCATCGCCGCCGCCGCCGCCGTGCTGGGCACCTACCCGGGACACCGGCTGGGTTTCGGCGGCCGGGAAGCCCGTACGCTGGTGGCCGACTGGGCCCACCAGGCGCGCACCGGCCGCTACCGGGCGAAGGGCTCTGATATCGATTACGAGACGGCCCTCGGCAGGTTGCAGGAACCGGCACTTCTTGTCTCCGTGACCGGCGACGACTTCGCGCCGGCCTCGGCCGCCGACCACCTGGCCGGCAAGCTGCCGCCGGACCGGGTGACGCGCCGGCACCTCGACGATGCCGTGTTCGGTGAGTCAAGCAACGCCCACTTCGGCTGGGTGAAGCGCCCCGGCCCCGTCGTGAATGCGGTCGTCGACTGGCTGGCGGGGCGGGAGCTCGCGCCGGCGTGAATACGGAGCTGACACTGCTGTTCGCGCTGCTCGTCGGCGTGCTCGCGATGCTGATCTGGGGACGCTGGCGCTACGACATCGTCGCTTTCGGCGCACTGGTCATCGCGGTGATTGCGGGTCTGGTACCGAGCGAGCAGGCGTTCACCGGTTTCGGCCATCCGGCGACCATCGTGATCGCCCTGGTGCTGGTGCTGAGCCGGGCACTGTCCAATGCCGGGGTGATCGACCTGGTCGTCTACTACCTCGTGGACAAATCCCGTCGCCTCGGCTCGCACATTGCCGTGATGGCCTCCCTGTCCGCCTCGCTGTCCACGCTGATGAACAACGTGGCGGCGCTGGCGCTGCTGATGCCGGTGGACATGGAGGCGGCGCGCAAGGCCAAACGCACGGCGGCCCGCACCCTCATGCCGATGTCCTTCGCCAGCATCCTCGGCGGCATGGTCACGCTGATCGGGACGCCGCCGAACATCGTGATTGCCGAGTACCGGGCCGACGCCCTCGGCACCCCGTTCCAGATGTTCGACTTCACGCCGGTGGGCCT
>CAYRZI010000224.1:0-3347 GCA_964428605.1 uncultured Woeseiaceae bacterium | reverse complement strand
ACAGGACGTCCGAGTGAGCGTCCCCGCGACCCTTGCCCACCCGATGACGGGCCTACGCCAATAGCAATCCGGGACGGGGCTGGCCGAATCGGGCCTGAAGGCCCTCCCACAAAGAAATCGCGGGGAGGATGGTGGGCCGTGTAGGAATCGAACCTACAACCAATGGATTAAGAGTCCACTGCTCTGCCAATTGAGCTAACGGCCCGTACGCCAATTTGTGGGGCTCAGGCTGATCGACCTCAAGGGGCCGGCCAGGCACTGGAGATCAATCCGCGGCAGCCGCCAGCGCCCGGCGAAACGGAGTGGGCGGATTGGGGTGGACGATGGGACTCGAACCCACGACGACCGGGATCACAACCCGGGGCTCTACCATCTGAGCTACGCCCACCATTGTTCCAGCCGGGCATTATAACCCGTATTTTTCGACTTGGCGCGCCCGGCAGGACTCGAACCTGCAACCCTCGGCTTAGCTTACCAGCTACCGCTTTCGCGGCCCCGCTGATGCGGGTTTGTGGTCTGGACTATCTCTTCGCCGTCTCAGGCGCCGCACGTATAGTCTCTACGGAGCCCCGCGACGTTCAGGGGCTGAACTATGCAGGTTTCCACGGGATTGCCATCAGCACTACCTGTTAAGGTTTCCCCGTTACGGTGCGGTCCACTGCAGCGGTTCCGTTTCCCGCTGCAGGCTCCTCACTCAAAGGCCGATGCTCTATCCGATTGAGCTACGGGCGCGTCGTTTTCTCGATAAATCACTCTCCGCGACACGAACATTGGTCGGGGCAGACGGATTCGAACCGCCGACCCTCTGCTCCCAAAGCAGATGCGCTACCAGACTGCGCCATGCCCCGCCGGGCCGCCGATAATACGCCACCGCGGGGACGGACACCAATTCCGGGGACAGTCGACTCGACTCCGAATCGAGCTAACTGTCCCCGGAATTAGCGGGTAAACTGCGCCCCATGGCGGCGAAGATCATCGACGGCAAGGCGATCGCGGAGGAGATCCGCGAAGAGGTCCGCCAGCGGGTCGACAAGCGGGTGGCCCGGGGCAGGCCGCAGCCGGCGCTGGCGATGATCCTGGTGGGCCACGACGCCGCCTCCCAGATCTACGTGCGCAACAAGCGCAGGGCCTGCGATGCCGCCGGCATGCGCTCGCTGGACTACGACCTGCCCGCCACCACCACCGAGGCGGCGCTGCTGGAGCTGATCGACGAGCTGAACGCCGACGACAGCGTGCACGGCATCCTGGTGCAGCTGCCCCTGCCCCACCAGATCGATGCGGTGAAGGTCATCGAGCGCATCGACCCGGCCAAGGACGTGGACGGCTTCCACCCCTATACCGTCGGCCGGCTGGCCCAGCGCATCCCGACGCTGCGGCCCTGTACGCCGTTCGGTATCGTCACGCTGCTGGGGCGCATCGGCGTGGACCCGAAGGGCAAGCACGTGGTGATCGTCGGCGCCTCGAACCACGTGGGCCGGCCGCTGGCGCTGGAGTTCCTGCTGATGGGCTCCACGGTCACCGTCTGCCACCGCTTCACCCGCAACCTGCGCGAGCACGTGGCGCGGGCGGAGGTGCTGGTGGTGGCGGTCGGCAAGCCCGGCCTGATCCCGGGCGACTGGGTGCCCGAGGACTCGATCGTGATCGACGTGGGCATCAACCGCCAGGAGGACGGCCGGCTGGTGGGCGACGTCGGCTTCGACGCCGCGCGCGAGCGCGCCGCCTGGATCACGCCCGTACCCGGCGGCGTCGGCCCCATGACCGTGGCCATGCTGATCTACAACACGCTGGCGGCCGCCGAGGCCGCCGACGACTGACGGAGCGCCGGAACCGCCGCCCGCCGCCGCCATCGAACCAGGCAGGACGGGTTCCGTAACACCGAGGAGACCGAGAGGACCGATGAGAGCAAAGAGACCGACCGGATCGATCACGAGATTATGCGCCGGCGTCGCCGCCGGCATCGCCCTGGCCGCCGGCACTGCCGCCGTGGCCGACGTACCCTCCTTTCCCCAGGTGGAGATACGCAGCACCGAGGGCTCCATCGTGCTGGAGCTGAACGGCAGGCGCGCGCCGCTGACCGTGGCCCACTTCCTGGCACTGGTGGAGGCGGATTTCTACGACGGGCTGGTGTTCCACCGCATCGTGCCGGGCTTCGTCATCCAGGGCGGCGGCTACACGCCGAAGTACGAGCTGAAGGAGCCGGACAACACCATCCCCAACGAATCCGGCAACGGCCTCAGCAACGAGCGGGGCACCATTGCCATGGCCCGCACGGGCGACCCCCATTCCGCCAACACCCAGTTCTTCATCAACCTGGTGGACAACGGCCCGAAGCTGGACCCGCAGCCGGAACGCTGGGGTTATGCCGTGTTCGGCTCGGTGATCTACGGCATGGACGTGGTGGACGCCATCGGCAGCACGCCCACCGCCGCCGGCGGGCCGTTCCCGGCCGAGGTGCCGACCATGCCGGTGATCATCGAGGACGTGATCTACCATCCGTCCGGCTACACGCCGCCGGAATAGCCCGGCCCCGCCCGTGACCACGCTGTTCATCTCCGACCTGCACCTGCAGGGCGCCCGGCCGGACATCACCGAGCGCTTCTTCCGCTTCCTCGAGACCGAGGCGGCAGAGGCCGAGGCGCTGTACATCCTGGGCGACCTGTTCGAGGCCTGGATCGGCGACGACGACCCGGACGAGCACAACCGGGAGGTGCAGGCGGCGATGCGCCGGCTCACCGACGCGGGCGTGGCCGGCTACTTCATGCACGGAAACCGGGACTTTCTGATCGGCGAGGCGTTCGCCGAGCGCACCGGCTTCACCCTGCTCGACGACCCGGTGGTGCACGAGTTCCACGGCACACCGGTGCTGCTGAGCCACGGCGACGCCTACTGCACCGACGACGTGGAATACCAGGCCTTCCGCCGCCAGTCCCGGGACCCGGCCTGGCAGCAGCAGGTGCTCGCCATGCCCGTCGAGCAGCGCCGCGCCCTCGCCGGCCAGGTTCGCAAGGAAAGTCAGGCAGCGATGGTGGACAAGGCCGAGGACATCATGGACGTGAACGCCGAAGCCGTCGCCGCCGCCCTGCGCGAAGCCGGCGTGGCCACCCTGGTGCACGGCCACACCCACCGCCCGGCCATACACGACCTCGACCTGGACGGCACCCCCGCCACCCGCATCGTCCTCGGCGACTGGTACGAGCAGGGCACGGTGCTGCGCTGGACCCCCGAAGGCTACGACTACCGCTGGAAGGTCCTGTAGCAGGGCCTTCAGGCCCGACCTGCGCTTCTTGGCCGGGCCCCTTTCTTTCCTGGCCGCCCTGCGGGGGCATCCGTCTTGCTCCCGACAAAAG
>CAYRZI010000223.1:0-3348 GCA_964428605.1 uncultured Woeseiaceae bacterium | reverse complement strand
CGCCCAGGACTGACCCAGGGAGAACTGGTAGTAGTTGAAGAACGAGAAGTAGGGCCAGCCTTCCCATTCTTGGTCAACTGGCGGTTTCTCATCGAAGAGGTTGTCAACGATCAACTGCACGCCGGCCTTGCCGTCCATGAAGCTGTAGCCGAGCGACAGATTGTAGATCATCTGCGGCCCCATGCGCGGCTCTTCCGCCAACTCATCGATGTCGCGGCCCTCGAAAGAGCGTGTCGAGCCGAAGCGCTCGCCGAACAGGGTCGCGCGGAAATTCTCATACTGCCAGCTGACCGAACCACGGACCCGGCTGCGCCAATTGATGCTTTGGTCGCGAACATTGTCAATCGGCTCATCCGGCAGGACCTTGAAGTCATCATCCAGCACATGAGTCCACCCAACGTCAAGGGAGAAAGTACCTATGCCGTCGGTCTCGTAGACGTAGTCGAGGTCTGCATCGACACCGGTAACCTTGTTGTTCGCCGCGTTGATCGGCTTCGTGTCGATCTGCTGGATTTCCTCGGCCGTCGGTCCGCCATTCGCCGGGTTACGAATAACACGGCTGATGGCATCCTGACACTCGCCAGAGTTGATGTCCCGGCTGCCGAGCCGGCAGTCGGCCTCCAGTTCCAAGATATCCTGCAGGGGCCGGTCGATGACGATATTGTCCAGATCAACCTGCCACCAGTCTGCGGTGATCGTCAGATTATCGATAGGCTCGACGACAAACCCGACCGTGAAGGACTCGCCTTCCTCTTCCTCGAGGTTCGGGTCACCCTGGCGCGTGCCGAAGATCTGCAGATCGGCCTGCGAACAGGCGTCGATAGGGACATTCGGCTCGTCTCTCCGGCAGAGAAACTCATCGTTCAGACCGCTCTGGAAGAACCCGCTTTCCTCGGCGAAGATGAAGTGCATATCCGGTGCCCGGAAGCTGGTGGCCCAAGAGCCGCGCAGCAGGATCCGGTCCGTTGGCCGGTACTCCAGACCCAGGTTGTACGTGAACGCACCGTCCACATTGGTGATATCGTCGTACTTGTCGTAGCGGCCTGCCAGACCGAGCTGCAATGTATCCGTGACGGGGACCTGGAACTCCACGCCGACCGCGTAGCGATCCCGTTCGCCACCGCCACCGGTACCGGTGATGCCCCAGAAAGTATCGCCGGCGATCAGGCGCGGATCGAGGTTGATCTCGTACTCCTGCGAGCCGTACTCGGCAACCGCAGCCACGGAAACCGTACCCGCAGGCAAATCGAGCAGGTCCCCCGTGACGATGCCCTGGATGACGTCATTGGAAGAGTCTGCGGTGGTGGTTTCGTTGTCTGTCAGGCTTTGCCAGATCGCGGGTGTCAGCGGGGAGTAAACGGCGTCATAGTCGATATTGAACGCCGGGAAACCGAAGGGTCCGACTCCGCCCAAGTCGTCGAAGAAATAGTCCTGAACGGCCGCTTCGACCAGCAGCGTACGATCGCGTTGCAGATCGTAATCAGACGCACTGAACGTCAGCTCATAATCCCAGTACGGGCTGAACAGCTGGCCGCGCAGACCGATCGTGTAGTCGATGACCTCTTCGTCAAATCGCTGGAACTTCTGTTCTGGACCACCTATCTCGGCGTTGGTGAAGATCCGCTGCATCTGGACGATCGTTCCCGGGACGGGAATCCCGATATCTGCATACAGCGTTGACGGAGAGTTAGGTGCGTAAAAGGGCGTCTGATTGAAATAGAAATTAAAGCCAGTGTCGATCTCCGAGTCGACCTGGAAATAATTGACCGACGCGAACAGTTCATGATCGCCGAGCTCGTAAGCGCCCGCGGTGTAGAAGTTCACCTGATCGCGACCGTTGAGGATGGACTGCTCGCCGACCCAGGTCGGGCTGCCGCAGTAGAACCTATCGCCGCCAAACGGATTCGGCCGGCTGGAGAGTTCTGAATCGGGGAAGTCGCTGCAAGGGTCGGCCTGGCCCGTAGCCGCCCGCGGGTCCACGTACAGGTCTCCGAACCCAAAGAAGTTCGACAATACGTCGATTTCGACGGCGTTACGGCTATTGATGCGTTCCGCCGGGATCGGCGCGTCGTTCACGCTGTCCATGAAGTCGCGCTGGGAGGCGAAGATCGGATCGAGTTCGAAATATTCGAACGCATAGGTGATGTTCCAGCGATCGCCGAGGAAACCACCCACGCCCTGCACGCGCACGTTCTCGCCGCCACCGTCGGTGTAGTCGCCGTAGCGGACGTTCAGGTCGATCGAGTTGGCTATGTCATCACGCAAGATGATGTTGATTACGCCCGCGATGGCGTCCGAACCGTAAATGGCCGATGCGCCGCTCGCCAGGAACTCGATTCGGTCGACTGCGGCGAGCGGAATGGCCGAGACGTTGACGAAGTTGGACTGGCTGTTGAAGGGCAGCGGATAGTCCGCCAGCCGACGACCGTCGACGAGAATCAGCACGCGGCCCGGGCCCAGATTACGCAGATCGACCGAATTGGCGTTCTGCGTGAACGTGCCGGCCTGCGCCTCGTTCTGCGCCAGCCCTGTGACCTGGTTCAGCGACTTAAGCGCCTCGGCGACCGTGGTAAAGCCTTCCCGGTCGATCTGTTCGCGGTCGATCACCGTCACGGGGCTCGGGCCCTCGATCGCGGTGCGCGAGATACGCGAACCCGTGATGACGACGCGATCGAGCTCGGCGCTCTCCTCGTCTTCATCGTCTTCTTCGCCCTGGGCGAAGGCGGTGGTGGTGCCCATGGCACCGAGCACTAGCAGAGCGCTGGCTACCAACGCAGACCAGCGTTGCAGGTTCAGGGTTTTCATTACCAAGCCTCCCGGATGTCACTTGGCGGATTCCGCCGGATGGCGGTTTCCATTGGGTTTCTCGTCAGTCTTTTTATGCTATCCGGTGCCGTTCGAGCTGTTGTAGCAAGACGACGACCTCGGCTGAATTTAGCAGATTTCCAACGTAAGAGTCTATTTTGCGGGGAGTACTTATGTTGCACTCTGACAACATCGGGCGGATCTTCGTACCGCCGCATAGACGGCTTCACAGGTTATTGTTTTTTTGCAAAAAAAACGGCTCCCCGCGGGGAGCCGTCTATGTGGAGCCTCTCGCCTCCCGCCGGACCGGCCGGCGGTACGGGGCCGCGGCTAGCTACGGTCCGGGCTTTTCAGGTTGTCGTCCAGGAAATCGATGAGCGTGGTGTACCACTCCACCTGGTTCTCGAACTTGGCGAAACCATGGCCCTCGTTGTCCTTGATGATCAGTTCGTACTCGACGTCGTGCTTCTTGAGTTCTTTCTCGAAGTTCAGGGCATGGTCGAGTACCACACGCGGGTCTTCCCGGCCGTAGGCCATCAGGAT
>CAYRZI010000222.1:0-3400 GCA_964428605.1 uncultured Woeseiaceae bacterium | reverse complement strand
GCTGGCGCAGCGGCTGGAAGGTGCCGGCACCCACGTGCAGCGTCACGAAGGCCCGTGCGATGCCGGCGCTCTCCAGGGCGGCGAGCAGGGAATCGTCGAAATGCAGGCCGGCGGTGGGCGCGGCCACGGCCCCGGGCTCGCGGGCGAAGACCGTCTGGTAGTCGTCCCGGTCGCCGGCAGTGTCCGGGCGGCGGATGTAGGGCGGCAGCGGCACGTGGCCGTGGCGCTCGAGATGGGCGAGCACCGGCACGTCGAACTCCACCCGGAACAGCTCGCCCTCCCGGCCGGTGACCGTGGCGCCGGCGCCACCCTCCAGTTCCAGCCGGCCGCCGGCGCGGGGCGTCTTGCTGGCCCGCAGGTGACAGAGCGCCACCTGCTCCTCC
Organism: uncultured Woeseiaceae bacterium; assembly: GCA_964428605.1. Taxonomy (GTDB): domain Bacteria; phylum Pseudomonadota; class Gammaproteobacteria; order Steroidobacterales; family Woeseiaceae; genus Lentisalinibacter. Next base: position 3,017 of record CAYRZI010000222.1, on the reverse strand, counting down.
AGCACCCGCTCAAGCAGGAGTTCGATGCGCCCGCCCGTCTCCTTGCGGCCGTGGATGCGCGCCGGGATCACCCGGGTGTCGTTGAACACCAGCAGGTCGCCCGGAGCGAGCAGCCGGGGCAGCTCGGCCATGACGGAATCGGCGAAGGCGCCGCTGCCCTCCAGCACCAGCAGCCGGCTCGCGCTGCGGGGACGTGCCGGCTCGTGAGCGATCAGCTCATCCGGCAGCTCGTAGCTGTAGTCCTCCGCGCGCATGGCGGCGCATATTATCAGACCTCCGGCAGGTCCAGACCCGGCGGCGGCGGCGCGTGCACGGGCGCTGCCGGCGCCCTGTCGGGGGCGCCCGGGGGTGGTGCGAGACCGGGCAGCGAGGGGCTGCGCGGGAACGGTGCCAGGTGCCCCTGGCTCGCCGGTATCTGGACTTCCAGCTTGCGCGAGCGCTGCTCGCGCATGATCTCCACTTCGAGCTCCTCGCCCTCCTCGTAGGAGCGCAGGATGCGCATGGCGTGGGAGACCGAGCCGGGCTCACGGCCGCCAATGCGGCGGATGACGTCGCCGTCCTCGAGCTTCAGCGCCGGGTCCGACGGGGCGCGCACCACCAGCAGCCCGCTGTCGGTGCCGAAGTAGCGGCCGAGGCCCGGCGAGAGTTCCACCAGTTCCATGTCGCCCCAGGGCCTTGCGGGTCCGAACCAGACCATCGGCGCACCCGGAGCGTCGGCGCGGAAGTCGAAGTCGAACCCGGCGCCGTCGCCGAAGAAGGTGAACGCCTGGGCCTCCCGGTCACGGGTCTCCACGCCCAGCTGCAACTCCGTGTCGTCGCCGCGCTTCAGCTCGACGTCGATGGTGTCGCCGGGCTCGCGTTCGGCCAGGGCGTCCAGCAGGCGCCGGTTGGCCGCCGCCGGCGTCTCGGCCGCCAGCGACACGCCGTCGACGACGGTCAGCACGTCGCCGGCGCGTATACCCGCCTCCGCCGCCGCGCTGCCCGGCGAGACGCCGAGCACCTCCACACCGTCCACCGGGCCGTCGCTGCCGGAACCGGCGCCGATGCTCACGCCCAGCACGGGACGGCGGGCCGAGGCGATGATCCCGCGGGCATATTCGACTGCCCCGGGCACCACTCCGGAGGTGATCTCCGCGATCTCCCGGGCCGCCTCGGCGAGGCGTTCCTCGGCGGCGGCGAGCCTTTCCTCGGCGGCACGCAGCCGCTCCTCCTCCTCGGCGCTGCGGGCCTCCCCGGCCGCCCGCCGTTCCTCGAGGCGGATGAGACGCTGCTGCCGCTCCTCCTCCGCGCCGGCCTCCGGCGCACTCTCCTGCGCGGCCGCCGTTGCCGCCTGGCCGGCCAGCCCGGCCAGGCCGAGCGCCAGCACCAGCATCCGCAGGTTGCCTGTCTTCGTTTTCATGGTGTCACTCTCCACCTTGCAGGATGATTCGGGTTGTCGTTCCTTCGCCGCCTCACAGCACCACACGACGTGCCTGGGCGTAGCGCAGCTGCACCAGCGAGTCCATGAGCCGCACCCGCTCGCGCCAAAGCGCGGTCGACTCCGCCTCGGTCAGCGGCCGCTGCGGGAAGCTGAGCTGCTGGTCGATCATGGCGATGCGGTCCTCGAGCGTCGCGATGGTGCCGGCCGTACTCGCCCGCATCACCCGCGGCGTCTCGGGCGCCGCCCGCAGCGCCTGCTCCAGCAGCCGCGAGCGGGCCATCAGGCTGCCGAGGCTGGCTTCGTTCTCGGCCGGCGTGGCCGCGAAGCCGGCCTCGTCGGCCGGCACCGGATCCCCGCCCGGCGACGTGCCGGAAAACGGCAGATCCAGCAGCGCTGTCATCATCACCCCCACCACCACGGTCGCCGCCACGGCGCCCACCGCCAGCCATTCGAGATCCCGGGCAAGGCGCCGCCGGCGCGGCGGCTTTACCAGCCCTTCACGCTCGGCACGCTGCCGGATCGCCGGCCAGGCCCCGCCGGGTGGCGGGTATTGCGGCAGCCGCCTGAGCGCCCCGGCCAGCTCCCGGTCCGTGTCCATCTCTCTGTCGTCGCTCATGCTCATCCTCCCGGCACGAGCCGGGTCGCCCGGCCCAGGTCAGCACGCGGCTCCCCGGCATCGCCCTCCAGCAGCCCGCGTAACCGCCGATGGGCACGCGACAGCTGGGACTTGGAATAGCTCTCGGTCTTCTGCATTGCCATGGCGATCTCCCGATGGGTGTAGCCCTCCACGTCGTGCAGCCAGACCACCACCCGGCTCTCCGCCGGCAGGCTCGCCAGCGCCGCCTCGAGATCCAGGCGCAGGCCCACTGAGTCGGCCACCGGCGCGCCGCCGTCCACCGGGTCGTCACCGTCGCCTAGTTCGCCCGCCCGCCGGTGCCACGCCGAGCGCAGGTGCATCAGGCATTTGCTCACCGCGATGCGGCGCACCCAGGTGGCGAGCGAAGCGTCGCCCCGGTAACGGGGCAGGCTGCGCATCACCTCCATGAAGGTCTCCTGCAGCATGTCCTCCGCCACGGCGGGCACCTTCACCAGCCGCAGGGCCAGCGTGTAGACCGCCGGCGCCAGCGCCCGGTACAGCGATTCGTGGGCGCCTGCATCCCCGCGTCGCGCTCGGCGGATGACGGACTCGTCCACGCTGATGCCTGCAAATCCCGACATGTCGACTATTCCTGATGCGCGAGGAGGGCGGATGGTCGCAAGGTGGTCTGGCGGGCGGGTGCACCCTATACTAGCGCCCTCCTGCCGGGATGGCGGAACTGGTAGACGCGCTGGACTCAAAATTCAGTGGGGTGACCCGTGTGGGTTCGAGTCCCACTCCCGGCACCACAGGCAAAAACCCCGCGGCGCGGCCGGCTCACCCGACCGGCGCAAGGCCTGCCCCGCGGCATCTCCTCCTATGAAGTATTGCTCCAATTGCGGCCACCTCGTCTCGAAGACCATACCCGCGGGTGACAACCGCGAGCGCTGGGTGTGCGCCGAGTGCGACTACGTGCACTATCAGAACCCCAGGATCGTCGTCGGCTGCGTGCCGGCACGG
>CAYRZI010000221.1:0-3422 GCA_964428605.1 uncultured Woeseiaceae bacterium | reverse complement strand
GTTCTCGAACTTGTTCTCGAGCTCGATCTCTTTGGCGACGGACACGCCGTCCTTGGTCACGGTGGGCGCGCCGAAGCTCTTGTCGAGCACGACGTTGCGGCCCTTCGGGCCCAGGGTCACCTTCACGGCGTTCGCCAGCACGTTCACGCCGGCCATCATCTTGTGGCGGGCGTCATCGCTGAAACGGACTTCTTTTGCAGACATTGTCTCTATTCCTCTATTCGAAAATTCAGTTGGTGTCTATGGATGATCGACGCGGGGCTCAGCCTTCGATGACCGCCATCACGTCGTCTTCTTTCATCACCAGGTAATCCTCGCCTTCGACCTTGACCTCGGTGCCGCTGTACTTGCCGAACAGCACCTTGTCGCCGGCCTTCAGGTCGAGAGCACGGACTTCGCCGTTCTCGAGGATCTTGCCCTTGCCGACGGCGATGACTTCGCCCTTGATCGGTTTCTCTGCGGCCGTATCGGGGATCACGATCCCACCGGGGGTGGTGCGCTCTTCCTCCATGCGCTTGATGATCACGCGATCGTGAAGCGGACGAATCTGCATGGGTGCGTCTCCTTCTGGTAAACTACTGTTTTTGCAATGAATTATGGAATTCTGGATGACCGTGCTGTTAGCACTCGCCATCAGTGAGTGCTAATGATAGTACCGGTCAGGCAAATTTCAAGAGCCGCCGGCTCCGGCGGCGCCATGACAGGGCGGCCGGCGCCCGTTATCCTCGGCACCGGCCCCGGAGACGCTTATGTCGAAGACGCTGCTCGTACTCTGCACTTGCCCCGACGAGGAGACCGCCCGTCGCATCGCCGCCGCGCTGGTCGGCGAGGGACGGGCCGCCTGCGTGAATATCGTGGGGCCGGTGCGCTCCGTGTTCAGCTGGAAGGGCGAGGTCTGCGACGAATCCGAGCTGCTGCTGATGGCGAAGACCACCGAAGCGGCGTACGCGGCGCTGGAGGCGCGCATCGCTGAGCTGCATCCCTACGACGTGCCCGAGGTGATCGCCGCGCCGGTGACGGCGGGCGCCCGGGCCTATCTGGACTGGGTAGCGAATTCTGTGACGAAGAAGGAATAATCCGGCGGCCGGCGCGGTCACACTGTAAGGCTGCCCGACCCCGGGTTCCACCCGGCACGGGCCGCCCGAGGCAGATCCGGCAACGAGAGACAGCATGAGCCCGAACAGATACTCCTCCGGCGCCGCGCGCGCGGCGCTCCTGACCCTGGCGGCACTCGCCGGCCTTCTGGCGGCTTACGCGCCGCCGGCGGCGGCGGTCTCCCCCGAAGATCTGCTGCGGCCCGAGCAGGCCTTCCGCTACCAGGTGGAGAACACCGGCGAAGCGCTGCTCGTGCGCTGGAACGTGGAGCCGGGCTATTACCTGTACCGGCAGAAGCTCGGCATCGAGACGGATACCGCCGATCTCCTGCTGGGCGACCCGGTGCTGCCGGACGGCGAGATCCACGAGGACGAGTACTTCGGCCGCCAGGAGATCTACCGGGACGGTTTCACCATGCGGGTGCCCTACGTGAACGAGGGCGCCGACCGGGCGGCCATCGCGCTCCTTTCCCAGGGCTGCGCCGACATCGGCCTGTGCTATCCGCCCCAGCGCTGGAACGCGGAAGTGACCCTGGCGGCCGCGCCGCCGGCCGCCTCTCCCTTCGGCAGCGGCCGCCCCTCGGGCGGGCTCGCCGGCATGGGCGAGAGCGAGTTCCTGCCGCCGGACGTCGCGTTCCGGCCGGTCGTTTCCGCACTGGACGCCTACACGGTGGAGCTGGCCTGGCAGATCGAGCCCGGCTACTACCTCTACCGGGACAAGCTGTCGGCGGCGGCGATCAGCGACGGCGTGCAACTCGGCGGCCTGCAGACGCCGCCCGGCAAGAAGAAGTTCGACGAGTATTTCGGCGAGACCGAGGTCTATTACGACGAGGTGATCGCCCGCGTGCCCCTGAACCGGGCCGGCCGCGAGGGCAGGAGCCTGGTGCTGGAACTGGGCTTCCAGGGCTGCGCCGAAGACGGCATCTGTTACCCGCCCCTCACCCGTGAGGTGAACGTGTCGCTGCCGCCGGCCAGCGCGGCGGACGCGCCCCGGCCGCCGGAAGAGGCCGTAGCGGCGGCGCCCGTCTCCGAGCAGGACCGGCTGGCCACCCTGATCGGTGAGGGCAACCTGTTCGCCGTGCTCGCCACGTTCTTCGGCGCCGGCCTGCTGCTGGCGCTGACTCCCTGCGTGCTGCCCATGATCCCCATCCTCTCCGGCATCATCGCCGGCGAGGGCAGGGACGTGACCCCGGCCCGGGGTTTCAGCCTCTCGCTCTCCTACGTGCTCGGCATGGCGCTCACCTACACCGTGGCCGGTGCGCTGTTCGCCGCGGCCGGGCAGCAGGCGCAGACGATATTCCAGCAGCCCTGGATCCTGGTGACCTTCGCGGGCCTGTTCGTGGTCCTGGCCGCCGGCATGTTCGGGCTGTTCGACCTGCAGATGCCCTCCTCCGTACAGACCCGGCTGGCCGCCCTCAGCGGCAAGCAGAAGAGCGGCACCATGGTCGGCGCCTTCGTCATGGGCGCGCTGTCGTCGCTGATCGTCACCGCCTGCGTGGCGCCGCCGCTGGTGGCGGCCCTGGCGGTGATCGGCCAGACCGGCGACGTGGTCCGGGGCGCCTCCGCACTGTTCGCTCTCAGCCTCGGCATGGGCGCGCCGCTGCTCGCCGTGGGTGCCTCCGCCGGCAAGCTGATGGTGAAGGCCGGCCCCTGGATGGTGGCGGTGAAGAACGCCTTCGGGTTCGTGATGCTGGGGCTCGCCGTCTGGATGCTCGACCGGGTGCTGCCCGGCGCAGTCACCCTGGCGCTGTGGGCGGTACTCATTTTTATGGCGGGTGTGTTCCTGGGCGCGCTAACACCCCTCACGCCGGAATCCGGCGGAGCGCAGAAACTCGGCAAGGGCTTCGGCGTGCTGGCCATGTTCTACGGCGCCGTCCTGCTGCTGGGCGCGCTGGCCGGCGGCGAAGACCCGCTGCAGCCCCTCGCCGGCACCCGCGTGGCCGCGGTGGGCGGCGGCGCCGCGGCCGAGCGCCACGAGGAGCTGGAATTCCGCCGCATCAAGACGGTGGCCGACCTGGAGCAGGCCGTCGCGCAGGCGGCGAGCCGCGGCCAGCCGGTGATGCTGGATTTCTACGCCGACTGGTGCGTTTCCTGCAAGGAGATGGAGAAGTACACCTTCAGCGATCCCGAGGTACAGGCGGAACTGGAGGACGTGGTGCTGCTGCAGGCCGACGTCACAGCCAACGACGCGGAGGACCAGGCGCTGCTGAAGCACTTCCGCATCTTCGGGCCGCCCTCCATCATCTTCTTCGGCCCGGACGGCCAGGAGCGGCGCCCCTACCAGGTGGTGGGCTTCATGCCGGCCGACGAGTTCGCCGCCCATGCCGC
>CAYRZI010000220.1:0-3479 GCA_964428605.1 uncultured Woeseiaceae bacterium | reverse complement strand
TTGAAAACCTGGAGTTTAAGGGAGAACTGCTTCCCCTGATTTCCTCTAATGGCCGAAAGCCGAAGCAAGCACACAAGAGCCACAATGAGACCGTTGGTCCGCTTCACGGTTTGAAGCAGACATCAGGGGAACCCCGTCTCACGTTTCCGCTGAAACATCTTCTCGAAGCCACTTGAAGCCGGCGTCGCAAGGTGACCCGAAACGCGGTCCGCCGGACGCCACCGGCGTATAGCGCCGGACGCAATCACCGATCACGCCCGCCCATGGCCGCGACTTCGCCGGGCATCCCTGATCTTCTCCCGGCCGGCCGCAGCGTGCCACACGAGAATCTGCGCAAACTGCCCGGAAACGGATCCGCGAGGGGTCTCCGGACCGGCTGGTCGGCTGCCTGAAGTCACCGCCCCGGTTCCGGTAAACTGCCCGGAACAATCGCCGACGGAGACCCCATGGACACCCTGCTGCAGATCATCCTCTACGTCATCCTCGTCATCGCGCTGCTGTGGTTCGGCGCCCGAGTGTTCCTGCGCGGCCCGGACCTCGGCCGCTGGGACCAGCCCGCCGGCAAGCTGGCGAGCGCCAGCGACAGGCCGGGGGAGGACAACCGGGAGATATCCCGCATGCTGCAGGAACTGGGGTCGCAGATCGACGCGGCGCCGCGCAAGCAGCGGCTGCAGACCATCCGTGAGCTGGTGGACCAGGGTTTCCCGGACATCGCCCCGGACGACAAGCTGGGCGTCGAGCGCCGCACCGTCACGACGGACGGCGTCCCGGGGGAATGGGTGCTGGCGCCGGACAGCGATCCCGCCCGCCGGCTGCTCTACATCCACGGCGGCGCGTTCTACGTGGGCAGTCCGTCGAGCCACCGCACGCTGACGGCGGCGCTGGCGCGCGCCTGCGGTGTCTCGGTGCTGGCCATCGACTACCGGCTGATGCCGGAGCACCCGCGCATCGCGAGCATCGAGGACTGCCAGACCGCCTGGCGCTGGATGCTCGCGCACGGCCCGGACGGCGAGCGCGAACCGGCGGATGCCTACGTGGCCGGCGACTCGGCGGGCGGCAACCTCACGCTGGCGCTGATCGCCTGGATCCGCGACCACGGGCTGCGGCAGGCCGACGCGGCAGTGGCGCTGTCGCCCATTACGGACAGCACGTACTCGAGCCCCAGCATGCGCTCGAACATCGTGACCGACGAGATGCTGGGCCCCATGCTCGGGCCGCTGATGAAAACACCGCGCTGGCTGCTGGCCTACGCCACGCTCTACCTGGCCCGCATGAAGCCCCAGAACCCGCTCATCTCGCCCATCTTCGGCGACCTCTCCAGCCTGCCGCCGACGCTGATCCAGGCTTCGACCAGCGAGATGCTGACCGACGACTGCCGCCGCTACGTGAACAAGGCCCGGGACGCCGGCTCGCCGGCCGAGCTGCAGCTGTGGCCGGACATGGTCCACGTCTGGCAGATCTTCGAGCCGGTCTCGGCCGAGGCGCGCGAGGCCATCGAGCGCATCGCGGAGTTCCTCGGCCGCCACTCCAACCGCCCGGAGAGCGCCGCCGCCTGACCCGGTTCAGCCGGCGGCCAGGCTGCGGCGTTTCCAGATGAGGTAGATCGCCGGGATCACCAGCAGGGCCAGCGCGAGCGTGCTGACCATGCCGCCGACCATGGGCGCGGCGATACGCTGCATGACCTCGGCGCCGGTGCCGCCGCCCCAGAGGATCGGCAGCAGGCCGATGGTGATGGAGGCCATGCTCATCAGGATCGGCCGCAGCCGCCGCAGCGCGCCGTCGCGCACGGCGTCGCGGAGTCCGTCCCGGTCCAGCGCTCCGCCCTCCTCCCGGCGCTGCCCCAGCGCCAGGTCCAGGTAGACGAGCATCAGCACGCCGATCTCGACGGCGACGCCGGCCAGCGCGATGAAGCCGACGGCCACCGCCACCGACAGGTCGAAGCCCATCCAGTACAGCAGCCACACCCCGCCGGTGAGCGCCATCGGCACCGTGCCGAGGACGATCAGCACTTCGGTCACCTTGCGGAAGGCGAGATAGAGCAGCAGCGCGATGATGGCGAGTGTGGCCGGCACCACCAGGCCGAGACGCTCCTTCGCCCGCTCCATGTACTCGTATTGCCCCGACCAGGTGAGCGAATAGCCCGCCGGCAGGTCGAGCCGCTCGCGCAGCAGCTGCCGGGCGGCTTCCACGTAGGAGCCCACGTCCCGGCCGTCGATGTCCACGTACACCCAGCCGGTCAGCCGCCCGTTCTCGCTCTTCAGCATGGGCGGGCCGTCCTCCACTTCCACGCGGGCCACGTCGCCGAGACGGATGCGTGCGCCGCCGGGCGTGACCACCGGCAGATCCCGGATCGCCTCCACGTTCTGGCGCACGGCGCGGGGATAACGCAGGTTGACCGGGAAGCGCTGCAGGCCCTCGACCGTCTCGGTGACGTTCATGCCGCCCACGGCACTCATGACCACGGTCTGCACGTCGGCGATGTTCAGCCCGTAGCGGGCGGCCTGCTCACGCCGGATGTCCACCACCACGTAGCGCCCGCCGGCCACCTTCTCGGCGAACACGGACGCCGTGCCCGCCACCTCCGGCAGCAGCTCCTCCACGCGCACACCCAGTCCCTGGATCACGTCCAGGTCCGGCCCGTTGATCTTGATGCCCACCGGCGTCTTGATGCCGGTGGCCAGCATGTCGATGCGGGTCTTGATGGGCATCACCCAGGCGTTGGTGACGCCGGGCAGCTGCACGCGCTCGCGGATCTCGGCACGGATGTCCTCGATGTCGTAGCCCTCCCGCCACTCGCTCTCCGGCTTGAAGCGGATCAGGGTCTCGATCATGGTGAGCGGCGCCGGGTCCGTGGCGGTCTCGGCACGGCCGATCTTGCCGAACACCTGCGCCACCTCCGGCACGCTCTTGATCAGCCGGTCGGTCTGCTGCAGCAGCTGGCCGGCCTCGCCGATGGACAGCCCCGGCCGGGTGGTGGGCATGTACATCCAGTCGCCCTCGTCCAGCGGCGGCATGAACTCGGTGCCGAGGCGGCTGGCCGGGTACAGCGCCGAGAGCATCAGCAGCAGACCCGCCGCCACGAACAGCCAGGGCGCCCGGCTGACCCAGCCGATCACCGGACGGTAGACGGCGGTGAGCGCACGATTCACCGGGTTGGCCTCCTCGGGCCGGATGCGCCCGCGTACGAGATAGCCGATCAGTACGGGCACCGCGGTGATGGCCAGCGCGGCAGAGGCCGCCATGGCCCAGGTCTTGGTCCAGGCCAGCGGCGCGAACAGCCGTCCCTCCTGGGCCTCCAGCGTGAACACCGGCAGGAAGGACAGCGTGATGATCAGCAGCGAGAAGAAGATGGGCGGCCCCACCTCGGTGGTGGCCTTCGCCACGATCTCCCAGCGGCTGCGCCCGGACTTGTCCTCCGCCAGGTGCTTGTGGGTGTTCTCGATCATGACGATGGCCGCGTCCACCATCGCGCCGATGGC
>CAYRZI010000219.1:0-3498 GCA_964428605.1 uncultured Woeseiaceae bacterium | reverse complement strand
CGGGCACGAGAAGAACGAGCCCGTACCCAGTTTGGCGCGAGGCGTCCCCTCCCGCATCCGATTCTGCTGCTACCTCACGGATGCGGGAGGGGGCCACCCTCCAGGGGAGCACCTCACCTGCCTCGCCGGCACAACAGATGCCACGGCTCACCGGTTTCGCCGGTTCCATCGCCCGTACGTATAAATGCTTATCATTTATCGTTGTTAATGATTCTTATTTAATTTAGCGTACGCGGCCTTCTTGCGGTTCCGGATCGAAGCCTGGAGCGGGCCAGGCAACCGCGGCCGCGCGACGATAACCATGAACGGGGACGCACCATGAGACTAACCACCTCACCGAACGAAGGGCACGCAGAACGGGAATCGGGCCTGCAATCGGGCCTGAAGGCCCTCCTACAGGGCTGGCCGAAGCCTGTGGGAGCGGCTTTAGCCGCGACCATCGCCGCCTCCCTGATGGCCACTCCGGCCGTCGCCCAGGAAACCCGGGAGACCACCGACGACGGCGAGGTCATCGACGTCGTCACCATCCTCGGCGACCCGAACAAGGTCACCGAGATCGCCGGCTCCGCCCGGTACTTCGGGCCGGAGGAACTCGAGGTCTTCGCCAACGCCGACATCATGCGGGTGTTGCGTGCCGCGCCCGGCGTCTACCTGCAGGAGGAGGAAGGCTACGGCCTCCGCCCGAACATCGGCATCCGCGGCTCCGGGCTCGACCGCTCCAGCCGCATCGCGCTGCTCGAGGACGGCGTGCTGATCGCACCCGCCCCCTACGCCGCGCCCTCCGCCTACTACTTTCCGACCCAGCAGCGCATGCACGCGCTCGAGGTCCTGAAGGGCCCCTCCTCCATCGGCGTGGGTGCGCGCACCGTCGGCGGGGCCATCAACATGATCTCCACCCCCATCCCCTCGGCCACCGGCGGACGCGTGGAGGCACGCGTGGGTGAAGACGAGACGCTGCAGGGCATCGCCCGCTACGGCTACCACAGCGAGCGCTACGGCTGGCTGGTGGAGACGGCGCAGCAGTCCACGGACGGCTTCAAGACCATCGATGCGCCCGGCGACTTCGACGCCGGCTACCGTCTGCAGGACTACCTGGCCAAGTTCCGCGTGAACAGCGCTCCCGGCTCCGATCTCTACCAGTCGCTCGACCTGAAACTCGGCTACACCGAGCAGGCCTCCGACGAGACCTACCTCGGCCTCACCGACGAGGACTTCGCCGAAGACCCGTACCGGCGCTACGCGGCCTCCCAGAACGACGTCATCGACACCAACCACCGCCAGGTGCAGCTCTCCTGGACCATCGACCCGGACGGCGCCTGGCACGGCGAGGTGACGGCCTACCGCAACGACTTCGAGCGCAACTGGTACAAGCTCTCCAGCGTCAACGGCGTGGGCATCGGCAGCATCCTCTCGGACCCGGACACCTACGCCGGCGAACTCGCCATCCTGGAAGGCGCCACCAGTGCCGACGACGCCCTGGTCAAGCGCAACAACAACCGGGAATACTACTCCCAGGGCGTCCAGGCCCGGCTGGGCTACGACTGGGCGATCGGCGGCGCCGACATCGGCCTCACCTTCGGCCTGCGCCTGCACGAGGACGAGGAAGACCGTTTCCAGGACGACGACGGCTACCGCATGGAAGACGGCCTGCTCGTGCTCACCACCGACGCCGAGCCCGGCACCGCCACCAACCGGGTGAGCACCGCCGAGGTACTGGCGGGCTTCGTCGACGCCGACATCTCTGTGGGAGACTGGGTGCTGAGCCCCGGCTTCCGCTACGAGACCATCGACCTGGTTCGCGAGGACTACTCCACCGAGAACCCCGACCGCTCCCTCGGCCCCACCCGCGTGCGCGAGAACACCGTGGACGTCTTCATCCCGGGCATGGGCGCGCTCTACCAGATCGACGACAACTGGCGGCTGCTGGCCGGCGTGCACCGCGGCTTCAACCCGCCGGGCCCCGGCTCCGAGGCCGACGAAGAGGAGAGCTGGAACTACGAGGCCGGCGTGCGCTGGGGCGAGAACGGCCGCAGCTTCGAGGCCATCTGGTTCCTGAACGATTACGAAAACCTGGTGGGCACCGTCACGGCGTCCACCGGCGGCAGCGGCAACATCGGCGACCAGTTCGACGGCGGCGAGGCCACCGTCAGCGGCCTGGAACTCACCGGTGTGTGGAGCCTCTACGAGCCCTTCGGCAGCGGCTTCGGCAACGGCATCGAGATGCCGCTGTCCCTCGCCTACACCTGGACCGCCACCGCCGAGTTCGACAACAGCTTCGAGAGCGGCTACGACCCCTGGGGCGAGGTGCAGGCCGGCGACGAGCTGCCCTACATCCCCGAGCACCAGCTGCGCGCCAGCGCGGGCCTGGCCGCCGAGCGCTGGAGTATCGACGTGGCCGCCAGCTACACCGACGAGACCCGCACCACCGCCGGCAGCGGCGCCATCGGCCCGCGGGAAGGCGTGAACAGCTTCGTGGTCTGGGACCTCGCCGCGGGGTGGCAGGTGCGTCCGGACCTGCGCGCCATCTTCCGCGTCGACAACCTGCTCGACGAGGAATACGCCGTGGCACGGCGCCCGGCGGGGCTGCGGCCTGGGCGGTCGCGGACGGCGTTTATCGGGTTTACCTGGGATATCTGAGGAATCGTCTGAGGAATCGGGCCTGAAGGCCCTCCTGCATGCCCATCGAGGGAATCGACCCCGCATGGCTCCCTGCAAATTTCGGTATCTACCTAATTGACAATCATTCGCATTCGCGCTTAGTATCGCGTTCAAGGGGACAAAACCATGTACGTCTGCATCTGCCAAGCCATCACCGATCGCCAGATCGAAAGCGCCATCAAGGACGGCGCGCAGACGTTCTATGACCTGAAGGACCAGCTCGGCGTGGGCTCCTGCTGCGGCAGCTGCCAGGACGACGCCGAAGCCATCATCGCCCGGTCCGAGGTGCAGCCCGCGGTTCCTGCCGGCGTCGGGCGCTGGCGCCCGGCGGTGGCCGGCTAGACCGGCCTGCCCCCGCCCTGCCCGAGGCAGGAGGGGCCTGGTAGGAGGGCCTGCTAGGAGAGCCTGGTAGGAGGGGCTTTAGCCCCGATCCCGCCCCCCCTTCGGGCCTGAAGGCCCTCCTACAAAAGATCAGCAGTTCAGCGGTACAGCGGCGTGCGGTACCCTTGCGTCTTTCAACGCACGGACCGGACAGCCCTATGAGAAAGACCCCCGCACTGTATCTCCTGTTACCCGGCCTGGCCGTAGCGGCGAATGCCGAGGTGTGCACGGACATCGGTGACGACGACCGGCGCCTCGCCTGTTTCGACGCGGGCCGGGAATGCGCCGCCCTCGCCGACCCCGCCGCCCGGCTCGACTGCTACGACGCGCTCTACCGGTCGGCGGCCGCCGGCGAGCAGGCGCCCGCCGCCGAGTCCATCGAATCCCCTGCCCCCGCGCCGGCACCGGCGCCGCGAGCCCCCTCCGGCACCCCGGCCGCCCCGGCAGCCCCGGCCGCCG
>CAYRZI010000218.1:0-3504 GCA_964428605.1 uncultured Woeseiaceae bacterium | reverse complement strand
GTCCAGCGGCTGGAAGAACTCGGCGAACAGCCGGGGCGACTGGCCGATGTGCAGCTCGGCGCGGAACTCGCCGCCCAGCGGGTTCAGCTCCGTCATCGTCAGTCTGGCCGCTGCGTTGTAGTTGCTGCCGCCCTCGAAATCGTCCTGCAGGTTGAGGCCGAAGCGCAGGTAGTTCGGTCCCCAGTTCTTGCCCGTGCTCTCGATGTCCAGGGTGGTCAGCGCGCCCTCCTCACGCACGTTCCAGGTGACCGTCTCGAAGGTGTCCAGTGCGTAGATGTCCGCGATGTTCCTCTCCAGCGCATCGACGTCCAGCGGTTTGCCGGCGAACTCGTCCAGACGCGCTTCGACTGCTTTCGGTGACAGTCCGGAGCGGTTCTTCACCCGAACCCGGTCGATCACCGGCGGTTCGCCGCGCAGGGCGGCCACCTGCGCCTTCCATGCCCGATACTCGGACTCTGGCACGGACAGACGCGCCAGGCGCTCTGCCTGCCCGGAGGCGGCCTGCCGGCCGATCTCCATGGCCTCGGCAAGCCGGTCGAACGCCTGCGCGCCGAAGGTGCCCAGCGCCGGCTCGATATGGATGTCCTCGTCGCTCAGCAGCCGCAGCTGATCCTCGGCGCGGCTGTTGATCAGGATGGTGAGCATCTGGCGGGTGATGGCGAGCGCCGAGCCCAGTTCGGATTCGGGCTGCAGCGGGAAGCCGAGATCCACCGCGATGATCACGTCCGGTTCCAGTTCGCGCATCACCTCGATGGGCAGATTGCTGGCGATGCCGCCGTCCACCAGCAGACGGCCTCGCTCGCGTTCGGGCCGGAAGATGCCCGGCACGGCCATGCTGGCGTGCATGGCGGAGACGAGGTCGCCCGAGTCGAACACCACCATCTCGCCGGTGGCGATGTCGGTGGCGACGGCGCGGAAGGGGATGGGCAGGGCGTCGAAGTCGTCCACCGCCGAAACGGGCGTCGTAAGCCGCCGCAGCTCCAGATCCAGGTTCTGCCCCTGTACCAGCCCGCCGGGCAGCAGCAGGCCGGTCCTGTCCACGCCGAGGTCGAAATCCACCAGGAAGCCCAGGTCGTCGGACTTGCGGCGGAAGGAGCGCTGCGCCCGTGGCGGCCGGTCGGTGAGCAGCACGTTCCAGTCGGCGGTTTCCACCACGCGCACCAGTTCGTCGGCGCTCATCCCGGAGGCGTAAAGGCCGCCGACCACCGCGCCCATGCTGGTGCCGGCCACGTAGTCCACGGGTATCTGCAGCTCTTCCAGCACCCGGATCACGCCGACATGGGCGCCGCCCCGGGCGCCGCCGCCACTGAGCACGAGCCCCACCGTGGGCCGCGGGAGCGCGTCGCCGGCGGCGAGCAGGGCGGCCAGTGCCAGTGCGAGATACCTTAAGCAGCGGCGCGGTCGTTCCATTGGCGGCAGAACCGTATCGCGATGCAAACCCTGCCAACTTTGTTGGAACCCGATCGAAATTGGTATCCGCACTCGGCGCAGCCGGGCCGGAAGGCCCGGCGGAACAATTCATTCGCTGCGGTGTTATCCTGAACGCGGGGCGGGGTCAGTCCTGACGAAAGGAGTGACTCATGCAAAGAAAGGCAAGCGCGAACTGGAAGGGCGGCCTGCGCGATGGCGAAGGCGCCCTCACCACCGCGAGCGGGGTACTCGCGACCACCCCGTTCTCCTTCGGCACCCGTTTCGAGGATGCGAACGGCACCAATCCGGAAGAACTGATCGGCGCGGCCCACGCCGGCTGCTTCTCCATGGCGCTGTCCATGATCCTCGGCGAGGCCGGCTACACCCCCGAACTCATCGACACCCGTGCCGCCGTCAGCCTGGAGGAAGTGGACGACGGTTTCGCCATCACGGCCGTGCACCTGGACGTCAAGGCGAAGGTACCGGGCGCCGGCGAGAGCGATTTCCGCGAGGCGGCCGAGAAGGCGAAGCAGGGATGCCCGGTTTCCAAGGCACTCGACGTGGAGATCACCATGGAGAGCCGGCTGGTGGAGAGCTAGGACCGGGCGGGAAGCGGGAGCAAACCCATGGACGCAGAAGAACTTCGCACGTTCGCCGAACTGTACACGTCGGCATGGAACAGCCATAACCCCGAGAAAGTGGCCTCCCTCTTCGAGGAGGAAGGATCGCTCTCCCTGGACGGCCGATCCGAATCCGTCGGCCGTGACGCCATCACCGAGGCCGTGCAGGAGCGCATGACCGCCATCCCGGACCTGAAGGTGGAGATGAAGAACCTGGAGACCGGCCCGAACCGGGCCGTATACCACTATGAGTTGTCCGGCACCGAGAGCGGTCCGCACGGCACCGGCAATCCGGTGCACATCAGCGGCCGGGAAGAATGGAGCCTGAGCGCGGAGCACCGCATCGCCCGCGCCACCTCCGCCGCGACGTAGGAGGGCCTTCAGGCCCGATTGTCCAAGGGATCGGGGATAAATCCCCTCCTACAGCTCGGCGTAGGGTATCCGGAAGGTGTCGCCGTCCTCGAGGCGGCCGCTCGCGTAACCCCGGTCGAACCAGCGCATGCGTTGCTCGGAGGTGCCGTGGGTGAAAGCGTGCGGCGTCACCCGGCCCCGGGTGCGCCGCTGGATGGCGTCGTCGCCGATCCGGTTCGCCGCCCGCATCGCCTCGTCGATGTCGCCGCGGTCGAGATAGCGCTGGTTGTGCTGCGCCCACACGCCGGCGAGGAAGTCGGCCTGCAGCTCGAGCCGCACCGACCACTGGTTGTAGTCCGGCTGGCCGCGGCGCCGGGCCACCTGCTCGGAGATGCCGAGCAGATTCTGCACGTGATGGCCCACCTCGTGGGCGATGACGTAGGCCTGGGCGAAGTCGCCGGGCGCGTCGAACTGACTGGCGAGGTCGTCGTAGAAGCCGAGATCGATGTAGATGCTGCGATCCGCCGGGCAGTAGAACGGCCCCATGCGGGCGTCGCCGACGCCGCAGGCGGTGGGGTGGCGGTCCCGGTAGATGACGAGTCGGGGCGGCTGGTAGGTGCGCCCGATGCGCTCGAACTCCCGGGCCCAGATGTCCTCGGTCATCGCCAGGGTGACGTTGACGAAGTCGAACAGCTCTTGTTCTTCCGGCGAGGCCTGGTAGGCCACCTCCTGCATCCGGCCGCCGCCCGCGCCCGTGAGCATGGCGGGGTCGATCAGCCCCGCCTGCCAGGCGACGACGCCGGCCACCGCGACGACCACCAGCCCCTTCAGGCCGAAGGTACGCAGCACGAGGTTGACGATTGCTCCCAGGTTGCCGATGCCGCGCCCGCCGGCCATCCGCCGCCCGCGGGCGTCGGTGACGTTGGTGCTGCGCCGGTAGCCCTTCCACTTCATGAAGGCGAGTTTATCCCGGCCGCTCGATTTGTAGGAGGGGCTTTAGCCCGATCCGTAATCCAATCGGGCCTGAAGGCCCTCCTGCATGCCCATCCGCGTCGGGCCTGAAGGCCCTCCTACCGGCGGGAATAGGTGCCGACCAGCTCCGCCTCGGCCAGCACGCGGTCTT
>CAYRZI010000217.1:0-3523 GCA_964428605.1 uncultured Woeseiaceae bacterium | reverse complement strand
TTCACCACCTGGCGGCCGCGGTAGAAGCCGTCCGGGCTGACGTGATGACGCAGGTGGGTCTCGCCGGTGGTGGGCTCCACCGACAGGGTCTCCCCCTTCAGCGCGTCGTGGGCGCGGCGCATGCCACGCCTGGAAGGGGTCTTGCGGCTCTTCTGAACTGCCATTTTTCCGATCTCCAAAAAAATCGTCCCGCCGGCAGCCCTGGAGCGTCAGGCGGGATCGGTTGCTCATACGTCGGAGCGCCCGGCGGCCGGGTCACTCGTCCTGTTCCTCATTGTCTCTCATCAGCGCTCTCAGTGCGCCGAACGGTCGCTGCGTGTCCGGCTCCTCGCCGGCCCCGGCTGCGCCGAACTGTGCGGCCACCGGCCGACAGCGCGAGCGGTCCTCGTGCATCAGTGCCAGAGGCAGCGCGAGCAGCAGCTCTTCCTCCACCAGGTCGAGCAGCCGCACGCCCCGTCCTTCCGTCGGCCAGACCTCGAAGCCCGGCAGCGCCTCGTAACTCATGTCCTCGTCCGGCAGCAGGAACGCGATATCGGCCTGCAGGGCCAGTTCCATCAGACCCAGGCATCGCTCGCACACCAGCGGCAGCGTCGCGCTCGCATGCCCGGTGACTGCCGGAACAGGCTGGCTGCCTTCCACCCGCCGCCGCTCGAACTCAAGCTCGACGGACAGCGGCCAGCGGTCCCAGTCTGCCGGCGCCTCGCCGTCGCACCGCGTAATCGCTTCGCGGACGAGTTCCGCCAGACGGTCCGCGGAGCCCAGCGGAACGACGTCCCGAATCTCCTCGCGTCGGGCGGCCAGAGCATCCGGGCGCATCGCCTGAAGCACGGGGCTGGACATAGCCGGCGGATGATAAGAGCCTAGGCCCCTGCTGTCAAAAGGAAAAGAGCCGCGGAAGGCCGTATGCGCTGCCCGCGCAGGTGACTCATCGAACATGGAAAAACCCGCCCCGAGCGAGGTCATCCTCGCCTCTTCCTCGGCCTACCGGCGCGCCCTGCTGGCACGCATCCTGAGCCGCTTCGAGAGCCTGCCCCCCGACGCGGACGAGACGCCGCAGCCGGACGAGGCGCCCCCCGCCCTGTCGCTGCGCCTCGCTCGCACGAAGGCGGGCTCGGTGTCTGCCCGTCACTCCCGCGCCACGGTGATCGGCTCCGATCAGGTGGCGGTGCTGGAGGGCAGGCTCTGCGGCAAGCCGGGCGGCCGGGATGCCGCGGTGGAGCAGCTGCTCGCCGCCCGCGGCCTGCCCATGCGCTTCCTGACGTCGGTGTGCGTCATCGGGGTCGACGGCGGCGAGCGGGTGCACACGGACGTCACCGAGGTCCGGTTCCGGCATTTCGACCGCCAACTCGCCGAGCGCTACGTGGATCGGGACCGGCCCTGGGACTGCGCAGGCGGATTCAAGGCCGAGGGCGCCGGCGTCATCCTGTTCGAACGCATAGAGAGCCAGGACCCCACCGGTCTGGTCGGCCTGCCGCTGATCTGGCTCGCCCGCACACTGGAGGATCTCGGCATCCCCCTGCTGTGAACGGTCGCTAGCTCCGCCGTTCGCCGAGCCGCGCCAGCACGGCATCCAGTTCGTCGGGCAGCGGCGCGGTGAACAGCCGCTCGTTGCCGTTCGCATCCGCAAAGGCGATGGACTGGGCGTGCAGAAAGAGCCGGCGCAGCCCGAGCTTCGCGAATCGGGCGTTCGCCGCCGCATCGCCGTAGCGCTCGTCGCCCGCCACGGGATGACCGCAGGCTGCCGCGTGCACCCGGATCTGGTGGGTGCGCCCGGTCTGCGGCTCCGCCCGCAGCAGCGTGGCGCTGCCGCAGGCCGCCTGCACGCTGAAGCGCGTCCGCGAGGGCTTGCCCGCCTCGTAGTCCACCTGCACGTGGCGCTCGCCGCCGCGGCGCCGGTGCACCGCCAGCGGCAGATCGACCGTGCGTGCGCCCAGCTGCCAGTCGCCGGCGACCAGCGCCAGATAGACCTTCTCCACGGCACCCGCCCGAAACAGCGCATGCAGCTCGCGCAGCGCGCTGCGCTTCTTGGCGAGGACGAGGCATCCGCTCGTCTCCCGGTCCAGCCGGTGCACGAGTTCGAGCATCTTCAGTTCGGGCCGCCCGGCGCGCAGCGCCTCGACGACGCCGAAGCTGATGCCGCTGCCGCCGTGCACGGCGACGCCGCTCGGCTTGTCCACCACCAGCAGGCGCTTGTCCTCGTAGATGACGACGCCCAGCAGCCGGTCCACCAGCGCGCGGTCCGGACGTCCCGGCTGCGCCGGCTGGACGGTCACCGGCGGCAGGCGCAGTTCGTCCCCTGTGCAAAGACGGTAATCGGCCTTCACGCGGCCGCCGTTCACCCGCACTTCACCCTTGCGCAGGAGGCGATAGATGCGCGAGCGAGGCAGTCCGCGCCACTCCCGGGCGAGGAAATTGTCGATCCGCTGGCCGGCGTCGTCGGCGGCCACGACGAGCTTTCTGACGCCGCGCCGGACGGACGCGTCTCCGGCAGGGGACTTATCGAAGGAGGACAATAACTTAAGCCGATTGATGAAGTGGCCGGACGTTGCTATATTACCGCTCGGTCACGGTCCCGTACCCGACTATCGTACCGGATCGGACGGTTTTAGCGGGGCGCCCCCGTCTTCCTGGAGTGTTCTCCCGGATCCGCGGCGGGGACGCCATTGTTCAGAGGCCCCGGATTGTCCGGGGCAGTGCGTGGTCGCGAGCCGGTCTTCAGGTCGGCCGACACCCGAGCATCTGAGCCGCCAGGGTTTCAAGGGTTTTTCATGATTATTGCCGCGCTACTGTCGATCGCCGCCGATCGACTCGGCAAGCTCTATCTGAAGCACGTTGACGACGCCGGACCCCTCCGGCCTGTCGCCGCATACCCCTGCCCGTACCGGCACGCTCGGCCAGCCCCGGCTGCAGATACCGACTCGCCGCCCGCACGCGCAATCAAAGCAGGGCACTATGAAAAGAATGCTGGTAAACGCGACTCAGGAAGAAGAGTTGCGCATGGCGCTGGTCGATGGCCAGCGGCTTTATGATCTGAATATCGAGACGCCGCAGCAGGAACGAAAGAAAGCCAACATCTACAAGGGCAAGATCACCCGGATCGAACCCAGTCTCGAGGCCGCCTTCGTCGACTACGGCGCCGAGCGGCACGGCTTCCTGCCTTTCAAGGAAGTCTCCCCGGAGTACTACGTCAGGGAAGCCGAGAACGGCGGGCGCGCCAGCATCAAGGACGTGCTGCGCGAGGGGCAGGACATCGTCGTCCAGATCGACAAGGAGGAGCGCGGCACCAAGGGCGCGGCGCTCACCACCTTCGTCAGCCTGGCCGGCCGCTTCCTCGTGCTGAAGCCCAACAAGCCGAAATCCGGCGGCGTGTCGCGGCGCATCGTCGGCGAGGACCGTGAGCAGATCCGCGAGTCCCTGGACGAGCTAGAGATACCGGACGGCATGAGCATCATCGTGCGCACCGCCGGCATCGACCGTTCCGCCGAGGAGCTGAAGTGGGACCTCGACAACCTGTTCGCGGTGT
>CAYRZI010000216.1:0-3537 GCA_964428605.1 uncultured Woeseiaceae bacterium | reverse complement strand
AAACCTTCCAAAAAAAGGAAATCGCCTATAGCCAAACGCCATAGAATCTCCTACCTGCGGGCGATATTGACTACCAGCGGCAGGTGGTCGCTGACGCCCTCCGCCTCCGGCATGCGGAAGCGGCGCGGGCGGCGCTGCCGTGTCATCTGCGCGGGCGCCTCGATGGCCAGGCGCGCGGAATCCGGTACCAGCTCCCAGCCGGCGTCGCCGCCGGACCACAGGATCATGTCCAGGAACGACCAGCTCTCCCCGCGGGAATAGTAATGGGTGCCGGGGCAGAAACCGGGGCAGCCGGCCTCGTGGGCCACCTGCCAGAGGGGCCGCACGAACCGCCCCAGCATGTCCTGCTCCCGGTCTTCGTCGCCCGGTGTGTTGAAATCCCCCGCGGCGAAGGCGGGACGCCCGGGCGGCAGGTCACGGCGCAGCTCGGCCAGGAACCGGTAGGCCTGGATGCGCATTTCGTAGGGATGGTAGGGCGCCGGGAAATGGGCCGAGAAACCGGTGAGCAGCGTGCCGTCCGGCAGCCGGAACGTCGCCTCCAGGATGCCCCGCGTATCGGCGATGCGCTCCTCCGGGAAGCCCCGGAACGGGATGGGGTGGAGTTCGGCCTCGCCCACCGCCTCCAGCCGGCTGAGGAAGGCCACGTCGATGCCCCGGTCGTCCGCGCCCTCGATCAGGATGGCGGGCCGGTAGCCGGCCGGCTGCAGATACTCCGTGCGCAGCCGCTCGAGGATGCCGATGTTCTCCACCTCCTGCAGGGCCACGATGTCCGGCCCCCGGCCGTCCTCCACCTGCAGTATGGCCGCGGCCACCGCGGCGAGCTTGCGCTCCACCACGTCTTCGTCCCAGTCCCAGCTCAGGCACTGCTCGCGCCAGTAGGGGTTGTCGATCTCCGCGCAGGCTGCGCGATGGGCCTGGTTGCGCTTGGCCTCGATGGGCAGATAGGTGCGGTCGTCCTTGCCCGGGTCGTCCTCGGCGTCGAACAGGTTCTCGACGTTGAAGGTCATCAGCGACACCGTCTGCCCCGGCGGCGCCGTGTCCGCAGACTCGGCGGTCTCGCCCCCGGGCCGGGCACAGGCCTGCAGCAGCAGGGCGGCCACCACCAGGGCGATGAACCGCAGATCAGTCGGCTTGCGGGTCCGGGTCGAATCTGAGCAACGGTGCATGTCTTCCTTCCGCGGTGATGAACAGGGAACGGCCGCGCTCGTCGAAAGCGACCGCCTCGGCGATGGGGACCAGCGGCATGCCGAGCGGACGCGGCGCGCGCGCCAGCGCGCCGGCCCAGGTCTCGGCCGGCTCCCGCGGATAATAATAGACATCGGCGTACGTGAGTATTACGAGAGCGCTCCCGTCCGCGGCGATGTCCATGCCGGTGGGCTGCCAGTGATACGGCACCGCGGCGGCCAGCAGTCCGCCCGCCTCGTCCCGGCCAGGCAGGCTGTCCACCCCCGCCACGAGGGTCGACGTGAGTACTTCGTCGGCGTTGGCCGGCCGCAGCGGCAGCCGGTGCAGCTCCGCCGGCTCGGTCCGCTTGGTCAGGACGTAGATGGTGCCCGCAGCGGGGTCCACCGCCACCGCCTCGGTGTCGTGGGGGCCGTCGGGATAGGTGTAGCGTATGCTCCAGGCCGGCGTTACTTCACCGTCGTCAGCCGGATCCGGTTCGGGCACGACGTAGAGCGTCAGATGATCCCGGATGCCGCCGTTGTCGCCGATGTCCGCCACCAGGAGCCAGGAAGAGCCCTCGTACTCGAAGGCGGCGAGGTCTTCCCAGTCCCGGTTCTCGGCCTCCGCCACCCGCACCATGCCCAGCGCATCGCCGTCCGGCGAGACCGCGTGCAGCAGCGGCCCCTCGCCGCCGTCGTTGATGATCCATAGTACATCCCGCTGCCGGCGGGAATGGGCGAGACCGCTCGCCTCCACGATGGCCGGCGACTGCAGGGTGCCCACCAGCGCGGCGCGCACGTAACCGCCGCTGGAGACCGGACCGGGCGGTGTCTCGTCCCCGCAGGCGACGCCGAGCGTTGCGATCGCACAGATGGCGGAGAGTCGGAGGGCGGCGGGCAACATGCGCGGCATAGTCGCAGGATTTCGGCCGCCCGAAAAGACGAAGCCCGGCACGCAGGCCGGGCTTCGGAGAAAGGCGGCCGTCGCGGATGCGTCGGCCACCCGTCGGTGTCGGAGTCGCCGCTAGAAGTTGGCGCTGAACGACACCCCCCAGATCCTCGGCTCGTTGACGAAGCCGGTCAGGTTGTTGAAATCGATGCCACCCTTCACGTTTTCCTCGTCCGTGATGTTACGGCCGAAGACCGCCACCTGCCAGGAGCCGTCGATCTTGCCGTAGCCGAGCTTCACGCCGCCCTCGAAAGTGCCCTCGGAGGAGTATTCCGCGGACTCGTAGAGGAAGAAGTTGGTATCGCCCTGGTAGGCCCAGTCGGTGTAGGCGAAGAACTCGCCGTCGTCACCCACCGGCATCGTGTAGCGGGCCGTGAAGTTCAGCATGGTCTCCGGCGCCTGCGGGAACGGGTTGCCATCCACGCTGACGACGTCGTCGAGGCCGTCACCGTCCGCTGCGAAGGGATTCGGGATCTGGCGGAGGATCGGATCGGTGATCGTGCAGAACGTGCCGCAGGCGATGGTCTCCAGACCGGGGTCGTCGATCTCCGTGTCGTTCCAGCTGAAGCCGGCGGTGAGCACCAGGTTGTCCGTTACCAGCCACTCGGCGTCGAGGTCGATGCCCTGACCGACGCCCGTGTCGGCATTGATGAGCTGGATGAAGTTGCCGCCGCCGCCGATGGCAGAGAACTGCTGATCCTCGATCTCGTAATAATAGATCGCGCCGTTCAGACGCAGCCGGTCGCCGAGCAGCGTGGACTTGAAGCCGCCCTCGATGGAGGTGATGGTCTCCGAGTCAGCGGTGGACGGCGGTGCGCCGAACGCGATGTCGCGGCCCTGGATGGTCGGCGCGCGGAAGCCGTTGGCCAGGCGGCCGTAGAGGTTGACCTGGTCGTTCAGCGCGTAGGTCACGCTGAGGTCCCAGCTAACCTGCTCGTCGGAGACGTTCACCGGCGTCACGCCGGCCGAGAAGAGGTCTTTCTCGTCATCTGTGTAGCGGATACCGCCGGTCACGTTCCAGACGTCGCTGATGTCGTAGCTCACGTGCCCGAACACGGCCCAGGAGGTGTTCTCGTGGGCGACGGTGGTCGGCGGCACGAAGAACGGGAAGGTCGTGACCGCGAACTCCGAGTCGAAATAGAAGAAGCCGGCCTGCCAGAACAGTCGGTCGCTGGCGTCCGCCGCTACCCGGATCTCCTGGGTGAACTGGTCCAGGTTGTCGATGCCGTCCTGGGTCTGGGACGGGAACGGGATGCAGATGTCGGTGGCCGGATCGCGGCCCGGAGGACACGGCCCCTGGAAGGGCAGGAACACGGCACCGAAGCCGCCGTCGATGTCGCCGAGGCTGCGGTTCTCCACCTGCTCGTGGGCCGTGATGGACGTCACGGTCATCGTATCGCTCACGTCCCACTCGAGCTTCAGCGA
>CAYRZI010000215.1:0-3539 GCA_964428605.1 uncultured Woeseiaceae bacterium | reverse complement strand
CGACCTTTTGTCGGGAGCAAGACGGATGCCCCCGCAGGGCGGCCATGAAAGAAGGGGTGAGGCCGAAAGGATCGGGCCTGAAGGCCCTCCTGCATGGTCAGCGCTTGTGGCCGAGGAGGGCGGCCAGGGCCGGCCAGGTGGTGACCGGGAGAGAACAGCGGGTGCCTTCGCAGACGTAGGCCACCGGGCCGACTTCCGCCGGCTCGCGCAGGGCGAGGTGGCCCGGCAGCGCCTTTTCCGACGCCGGTATCGCGAACACCAGACGCCGCGGGGCGTAGATGCCGGCCGCGTTGGCCGACCAGCGGCCGATCTCTTCCG
This sequence comes from uncultured Woeseiaceae bacterium, assembly GCA_964428605.1. Classification (GTDB taxonomy): domain Bacteria; phylum Pseudomonadota; class Gammaproteobacteria; order Steroidobacterales; family Woeseiaceae; genus Lentisalinibacter. The sequence goes on along the minus strand of CAYRZI010000215.1, from coordinate 3,221 downwards.
GCTCGCCGCGCAGGATCACCAGCTCCGGCGGCTGCAGATATTCCTCCAGGGCCGTGATCAGGCTCACGTGGCCGTGGGGATATTCGTTCATGGCCTCCCAGGCCGCCCGCAGGGTGCGCTCCGCGGCCGCGACGTAGCGTTCCTCGCCCAGCAGAAAGCCGAGCCGGAGCAGGGCGCGGGCGGCGATGCCGTTGCCGGAGGGGATGGCCTCGTCGGCCAGCGTCTTCGAGCGGTGCAGCAGCGTCTCGTGATCGTCCGCGGTGAAGAAGAAACCGCCGTTATCGGCATCCTCGAAGTGCTCCAGGAGCAGGTCGGCGAGGGCGATCGCGAAGCGCAGACCATCGGTGTCCCAGCGCGCCTGGGCGAGTTCCAGCAGTGCGTCGATCAGCAGCGCGTGGTCGTCCAGGTAGGCCGGGAAGCGGGCGCGCCCGTCCTTGTACGTGGTCAGCAGCCGGCCGTCGCGCCAGAGCTCCCGCTGCAGGAAGTCCGCGGCGTCCGCCGCAGCGTCGATCAGGTCGGCACGGCCGAGCGCGCGGCCGGCGACGGCGAGGCCGCGGACGGCGAGCGCGTTCCAGCTGGTCAGAATCTTCTCGTCGCGTCCCGGCGGCACCCGGCGTTCACGGGCACGCAGCAGTGCGGTGCGGGCCGCGTCGATGCGCCGGCGCAGTGTCTCGGCCGGCTCGCCACGCTCCTCGGCCAGCCGCTCCACCGGCCGGTGTACGTACAGGTGCCAGCGCCCCTCGAAGTTCGGCTCCCCGGTCAGCCCGAAGTGCTCGGCCACCAGCGGGAAGTCCTCCTCGCCCACCACCTCACGCACGGCCTCCGGCGTCCACACGTAGTAGCGGCCTTCCTCGCCCTCGGAGTCCGCATCCAGCGACGAGCAGAACCCGCCCCCGGGTGCCCGTATCTCGCGCAGCATCCAGTCCGCCGTCTCGGCTGCCACCCGGCTCATCTCCGCATCCCCGCCGGCCAGCCCCAGCTCGGCGTACAGGGCCAGCAGCGGGCCGTTGTCGTAGAGCATCTTCTCGAAGTGGGGGATCAGCCATTGCGCGTCCACCGAGTAACGGCAGAAGCCGCCGCCGACCTGGTCGAAGATGCCGCCCTCGGCCATGCGGGCGAGTGTGAGCGCCGCCATGTAGAGTGCCTGTACGTCCGGCTCCTCGTCGCCGGCGCTGTCCCGCCAGTGGCGCAGCAGGCGCTCGACGGTGGCGGGGTGGGGGAACTTGGGCGCAGCGCCGAAGCCGCCGTAGCGCTCGTCGAAGCGCTCCGCGAGGCTTTCGCGGGCCTTCGCGATGGGGGTCGCGTCCAGCGCGACGTCTTCCCCGGCCGGCTCCGGATCCAGCTTCGGGAAGATATCGGCGAGCTGACGTCCCTGGCGCCGCACGTCCTCCGGGTTCTGGCGGAAGTACTCCGCCACCCGCGCCAGGATGTCGCGGAAGGCCGGCATGCCGTAGCGCGCCTCTTTCGGGAAATAGGTGCCGCCGAAGAACGGCAGCTGCTCCTCGGGCGTGAGGAACATGGTCAGCGGCCAGCCGCCCGGGCGCTGGGCGATGAGCTGGTGGGCGATCTGGTAGATGCGGTCGATGTCCGGCCGCTCCTCCCGATCGACCTTCACGTTGACGAACAGCTCGTTCATCAGGGCCGCGGTCTCGGCGTCCTCGAAGGACTCGTGGGCCATCACGTGGCACCAGTGGCAGGCCGAGTAGCCCACCGAGAGCAGTATCGGCTTGCCCGTCTCCCGCGCCGTCTCCAGCGCCTCGCGGCCCCAGGGATACCAGTCCACCGGGTTGTGCGCATGCTGGAGCAGGTAGGGGCTGGTCTCGTCGGCCAGGCGGTTGGTCTCCCGGCGGCCTTCGGGCGTGGCCATGGCACACCTTCCTTGCTTCGCGTGGCGGGCCACTATAACGCAGGTGCCGCGAGGTGAGGATGCCCCGGCCCGGTGCTAGACTACGCCGCCATGCTCGATTACCCCCGGATAGACCCCGTCATCTTCTCCATCGGCCCCGTGGGGGTACGCTGGTACGGTCTGATGTACCTGGTCGGTTTCGTGGCTGCCTGGCTGCTGGCACGGCACCGGGCGCAGCGCGCAGACGCTCCCGTCAGCCCCCAGCAGGTCGACGACCTGATCTTCTACGGCGCGCTGGGCGTGATGCTGGGCGGGCGCATCGGCTACGTGTTCTTCTACGGGCTCGGCGAATGGGCACGGGACCCGCTGTACCCGGTCAAGATCTGGGAGGGCGGCATGTCCTTCCACGGCGGGCTGATCGGCGTGCTGGTGGCCATGTGGCTGCTCGGCCGGCGGGTGGGCCGCGGCTTCTGGCAGATGACGGATTTCGTGGCGCCGCTGGTGCCCATCGGCCTCGGCGCCGGGCGCATCGGCAACTTCATCAACGGCGAGCTGTGGGGCAAGCCCACGGACCTGCCCTGGGGCTTCCGGGTGCCGGACGACGTCTTCCAGGGCTTCCGGCCGGGGCCGGAGGTGCTGCACCCCTCCCAGCTCTACGAGGCGCTGCTGGAGGGTCTCGTGCTGTTCGTCGTCCTCTGGGTGTATTCGTCCCGGCCGCGCCCCACCATGGCCGTCTCCGGCCTGTTCCTGTTCGGCTACGGCGTCTTCCGCACGGCGGTGGAGTTCGTACGCCTGCCCGACGACGGCGAGTATCTCGCCTTCGGCTGGCTCACCCGGGGCCAGTTGCTGAGCGCGCCGATGATCGTCGCCGGCGTCATACTGCTCTATCTCGCCTATCGGCACCGGAGCCCGGGCGGCAGGCGTCCGGCGGAGACCTGACGGATGCGACAGTATCTCGAGATGATGCGGCGGGTGCGCGAGCACGGTGTACGCAAGGACGACCGCACCGGCACGGGCACGCTGAGCGTGTTCGGCCACCAGATGCGCTTCGACCTCGGCGAGGGCTTCCCGCTGGTGACCACGAAGAAGCTGCATACCCGCTCCATCATCCACGAGCTGCTGTGGTTCCTGCGCGGGGATACGAACACCGCCTACCTGCAGGAGAACGGCGTCACCATCTGGGACGAGTGGGCCGACGACAGCGGCGAGCTGGGACCGATCTACGGCGCCCAGTGGCGTTCCTGGCCGACGCCGGACGGCGGCCACGTCGATCAGCTCGCCCGGGTGCTGGAGCAGCTCCGGAGCGACCCGGACTCCCGCCGCATCATCGTCAGCGCCTGGAACGTGAGCGAGCTCGACCGCATGGCGCTGGCCC
>CAYRZI010000214.1:0-3561 GCA_964428605.1 uncultured Woeseiaceae bacterium | reverse complement strand
AGCGCGAGGATCTGGCCTTCGGCCGCTCACTGGAGGACATGGTGGTGGACACCTGCCCGGTGCCGGACTGGTCCGGCGAGGCCATGTCCGACATCCACGAGCGGCTGCGGACCTGGCAGGCGGGCGACCGGTCGGTCGCGCGCTCGGAGGCGGAAAGCGAGGCATTCGCCGCCTTCCCCGACCCGATACGCGACGATGCGGACTTCTTCCTGCACCTGCTGAAGGCCTACGACACGGGCCTGTACTGGTACACGGTCACGGCCAACCGGGACGCGGAGATGACCCGGAAGCTGATCATGCATCCGAAGCTGCTGCCCGGCTTCAACGACTCGGGCGCGCATCTCACCAACATGGCTTTCTACGACTGTAACCTGCGGGCACTGCAGCTGGCCTCGGCGGACGGCGACGAGGGGGTGGCCTACATGGTGCGGCGGCTCACCCGCGACCCGGCCGAGTTCTTCGGTATTCCGGCCGGTCGCATCGACCCGGGCTGCGCAGCGGATATCACCATCGTGGATCCGGCGGAGCTGGCGGCCTACGACGCCGAGGCGAACATCCGCAGCGTCTACCGGGAGGACTTCGAGCACAGCCAGCTCGTCAACCGCTCGGACGGCGTAGTGCCGTGGGTGATCGTCGGCGGACGCCTCCTCTGGCAGGGCGATGCCTATACGCCGGCATTCGGCACGGAGAAGTGCGGCCGCGTGCTCCGCGCCGCCTGAGCCTTGAAATAGAGAGGCACAGTTAACTCAACTCGCAGCCGAGTTAACTGTGCCCGGATTTCAGTCGCCGACCGCCAGCGGCATGCGCGCGTGGCCGAAATTGGCCTTCGACGGCTGTTCGCCGATTATCTCCAGCGTATAGGCGCCGGGCTCCGGCGGCGTGACCTCGCCGGCGAACCGGCTGGCCTCGCCGGCGTAGGCGAGTTCGGACTCGGCCACCACGTCGCCGTCGCGCAGCAGGCGGGCAGTGATGGTCACGCTGTCGGCGTCCCAGAGCCCGCCGGGCGTCAGCGGGCAGCCGCACATCATGCCGACGTTGGTCAGCACGCGCACCGGCTCGCCGGCGTCGGTGGCGGCGGCCTCCAGGATGTCGATGTTCAGGCCATGCAGCGTGAGCACCACCCCGTCTCCGCCCACCTCGGCTCCGGGCGTGACCAGCATCTCGGTCGTCGCGCGCATGCTCGCGTCCGGATTGCCGAGCGGGCCGGTCGCGCTGATACGCACCACCGTGGGCTCGTCCAGGTCGAACTCCGCCATGAACACGGCGGCACCGTCGGTGTCGAACAGCCGGGTGTCCCGCTCCTGGGGATCCAGCCGCATGATCTTCCGGGTATCCCCCGTGGCCCCCTCATGCGCGCCCTGATCGAGCAGCTCGCCGGTGGCCGCGTCGGTGACCGTCACCCAGACCCCGCCGACGCCGCTGCCGATGAGTTTGGCGTCCTGGGACAGGACGTGGACGGGGATGCGGGTGGTCTCCGCGTGGACGGCCGCGGGCACGGCCATGGTTGCGGTCATGGCCATCGCCATCACCAGTGCGGCGGTTACGGTCAGCACTCTCCCTGCAGGCATCTGATCCTCCTGTGTTGTCGTTGCCGACCCGGCCGGCCGGGTCGGAAGTGGTGGCCTGCGCCGCGCTCAGCGCACGACGAAGGCGCCGCGAAGGTCTCCGGCACTGTAACCGGTCGCGCGGTCCTGTGGGTAGCGCGCGGCGATCGCGTCCGCCACGGCCGCGGGCACGTCGCTGCCGTGGCACATGAGACACGGCGGCTCGGCGACGATGGGTTTCATCCAGAGGAAGTCGTCGCTGTCGCTCGCAAACGGCTCCAGCGCAGACGCCGGGGTGCCCGCCTCGATCCTGTTGCGCCACAGCTCGAGCACCGCGCGCTCGCGGGCGTCCGGGGCGTTGTCCGGGTTGCGCACCTTCAGGCTGGTGCGCGAGACCGTGAGATCGGAATCCGCCGAGACCTGGCGGGCGATCTCCGGCGCCTCCTCGGAACACACCCGGATGGCCGCGATGGGGCCCTCGCTGCCAATGGTCTCCATCAGGCGGCCCTTCAGGCGCTTGCCGAGTTCGGCGGCGGCCGCCTGGGCACGCTCCACCTTCTCCGGGGGCACTTCGGCCGAGGACGGCTCCGGCGGCGGCTCACCTCCGCAGCCTGCGATCAGCGTGAGGGTGGCCAGCGTGCCGGCCAGCCGGCCGGCGCGCCGGGCGAACAAGTTGGAAAAGTTGCGAAAGTTCGGTCCGGCACCTGTCATGCTGTTGCCAGCTCCTTCTCGGTGCGCATGCCGAGTTTTTGCATGACCATGGCGGCCGGGCAGAAGCCGGTGAAGGCGCTCTGCAGCAGGTTCGCGCCCACGAAGACCGTGAGCCAGACGAACCAGGGATGGACGAAGTAGGTCAGAAAGACCGAGAGCAGGACCATGAAGCCTGCGAATGCGAAGATGCCTCTTTCCACTGACATGATGTCTCCTCCTGTAGTCACTGAATTGTCGCTCAATAGTTGTAGCGGATACGCACGTAAAGATTGCTGTTGTCTTCGAGCTGGCCGAAGAACGTGTGATCGTCCCGGCCGCCGAACCAGTTGCCCCCGGCGGTGAGCTGCCATTCGTCGCTCTGGCGGAACGTCACCGACGGGCGCAGATAGAAGTCCTCGTCCGAGGGCGAGAGGAACGTGAACAGGGACAGCGTCCAGCGTTCCTGGTCGATGCGGTACGTGAGACGGTTGGTCAGCACGTGGCGGTATTCATCCGGTTCGAACTGCGGCGCCGGCGAGTTGGCGACGAGGGCATCGTGGTCCCGGGTGTATTCCAGGTAGTACTGGAACCCGGCCGTGAAGTTCGCCACCAGCTCGCGCTCGAAGCCGGCCAGGAAACGCACCTGGCTGTTCGGGATCGCCGGGTCGTCGCCGTCGCCGTCGTCCAGGGAGTCGTACCAGGCGAACTCGGCGTTGAAGAGCCCCGACCACAACGGCAGCCGGACGCTGGCGCCCAGCGACCGGAGCGGCGCGAAGGTGAGCCGCCCGTCCGCGTCCACGGCCGTCGGCTGCTTGAAGTAGCCGTCGTAGCCGTAGGCCGCGTATTCCACGCCGCGCACCGTCCGGTGCAGCCGCAGCGCCAGTTCGTAACGGCGCGGCTGCACCGCCCCGATCGGCGGTTCCGGCGCCACCACCTGGCCGGCCTGCGGCGAGAAGAACGAGAAGCGCTCGCCGGTCAGGTACTCGTCCGGCTGGTAGCGTGGCGTCCAGGCCACGTCCACGTTGGCCAGGTCGTTGTAGAAGCCCACCCGCAGCGTGTCGGACGGCGCCTTCAGGTACTCGTCGTCGCGGCCTGCGAAGAACGATACGAAGTCCTTCGGGAACAGGTCGTTCAGGAAGACGAGGTCGCCGGTGCCCCAGGTGAGCACCTGGCGGCCCGCGGTCACGTCGATGTCGTCGGTCGGCGAGAAGGCGACGGTGAGGTCCCTGACCTCCACCTCCACGTCGCGGGTCACCGCGTCGTACCAGAGGTCGCCGACGGCGTTGGCCTCCAGCGCGTCGCCGATCCATTCGGCTTCCGCCCGCAG
>CAYRZI010000213.1:0-3596 GCA_964428605.1 uncultured Woeseiaceae bacterium | reverse complement strand
CCTCCTCCAGGAGTACCGCCAAGCCCTGATCACAGCCGCCGTCACGGGCCAAATCGACGTACGCAACCGATGAGCAACCCCAGCAAGACCTCAGAATACGCCTTCGAGACGGAAATCGTCGAGCACCTGACCGCCAACGGGTGGGAGCAAGGCGACCCGAAGAACTACCGCGCCGAACTCGCTCTGGACCCGGTTCCGCTCCTAGCGTTCATCCAAGAGACGCAACCGGATCAGTGGGCCAAATTCGCGGATTGGCACAACGGAGAGGCGGAGGAAGTCTTCCTCAAGAAGGTGCGGGAGTACATCGCGGACATCGGCGTGATCCGTGCGCTCCGCCGAGAATTCAAGTCAGGTCCTGCGCGGTTCTTCCTCTGCCAGTTCAAGCCGGCCCACGGCGCAAATCCAAAGATCCTGGCCGACTACCAAGCGAACAGGATGACGGTCACGCGACAGGTGCACTATTCCCCCAACCGCCCGGCGGAGTCCATCGACCTGGTGCTGTTCGTGAACGGGATCCCCGTGGCTACGTCGGAGCTCAAGACGGATATGACGCAGGGCATCAACGACGCCAAGCGCCAGTATCGTCAGGACCGCCCCACACGAGATCCAAAAACCAAGTATCCGGAACCCCTACTCCTTCCCAAGACCGGCGCCATCGTTCATTTCGCGGTCAGCACCGATGAGGTGTGGATGACCACGAAGCTAGCGGGAAACCGGACCTACTTCCTGCCGTTCAACCGTGGCCACGACCAGGGGGCTGGCAATCCGCCTGCCGAATCCGGTGGCTACCCGGTGGAGTACCTATTCCAGGAGATCTGGCAGCGAGACCACTGGCTCGAGATCCTCGGGCGATTCACGTACGTCGCCAAGGAAGAGACCGTTGATCCAAACACCCAGAAGGTGACCGAGAAAGAGGCCGTCATCTTCCCGAGGTACCACCAGCGCCAGTTGGTGAAACGCCTGGTGGATGCTGCACGTGCTCAGGGCCCGGGCCGCAGATATCTCGTGCAGCACTCCGCGGGCTCGGGCAAGACGAAGTCCATCTCCTGGCTGGCGCACCAGCTGTCTGACCTCCACGACGACCAGGACGAGAAAGTGTTCTCGACAGTGGTCGTTATCACCGATCGCACGGTTCTCGATAACCAGCTACAGGACGCGATCTACGAAATCGACCACCAGGATGGAGTGGTCGCGAAAATCGATGAGGATTCGACCCAGCTCGCGGAGGCGTTGGGTTCCGGTCGCAAGATTATCGTCTCCACACTTCAGAAGTTCCCGTTTGTGATGGAAAAGGTCGGAGATCTGTCGGACCGGACGTTCGCCGTCATCGTGGACGAGGCCCATAGCTCTCAGACCGGGAAGGCAGCCGCCAATCTTAGGCAGGTGCTCTCGGAACTCGGAGTTGATGGACCCGACGCCGAGGACGAAGTCACAGCCGAAGATGTCATGGTGGCGACGATGGAGAAGCGTCGGCCTCCTCCAAACATGAGCTACTTCGCTTTTACCGCCACGCCCAAACCCAAGACTCTCGAGCTGTTCGGAGAGCGGAAGCAAGACGGCACCTATGAGGCGTTCGATGTCTACTCGATGCGCCAGGCGATTGAAGAGAAATTCATCTTGGATGTCTTGGAGCACTACGTCCCTTACAAGACCCTCTATAAGCTGGCCACAACCAGTGACCCTGAGGTTAGCGAGAGCCGAGCTCGGAAGGCGATTGCTCGATACCTCACGCTCCACCCCCATAGCATTGCCCAGAAGGTGGAGATCATCGTTGAGCACTTCCGTGAGCAGGTGATGAAGAAGATTGGGGGGCGGGCGAAGGCGATGATCGTGACGGACTCTCGGAAGGCCGCGGTCCGGTACAAGCTTGCTGTGGACCGTTACATCCAGCAGCAGGGCTATGAGGGTCTTGGGACCCTGGTGGCGTTCTCAGGCTCAGTAAACGACCCAGAAAGCGGTTCTACTCCCTTCACCGAAGATTCAATGAACGATGACGGGCTCGCCGACCCAAAGATAAAGAAAGCGTTCGGCCAAGCAGGGTACAGAGTCCTCATTGTCGCCAACAAGTACCAGACCGGATTCGACCAGCCTTTACTGCACACGATGTACGTCGATAAACGCCTGGATGGGGTTCTGGCGGTCCAGACCTTATCTCGGCTGAATCGCACTCACCCCCAGAAGCGGGACACCTGCGTGGTGGACTTCCGGAACGAACCTGCTGACATCCTGAAGGCCTTCCTCCCGTTTTACCGAACGGCTCGCCTCTCCGAAGGCACGGATCCTGATCTACTGCACAAGCTCCTGACGAAACTCCGGGACATCCGAATCTTCATGTGGTCGGAGGTTCAGGGGTTTGCAGAAGCGTTCTATTCGCCTTCGGCGAAACAGGCTCCGCTTCACGGGTTCCTGAAGCCTGCCGCCGACCGTTACGACCAGGCAAAGCCCGAGGTGCAGGCCACGTTCCGAAAGGACCTCGGAAGCTTCGTCCGTGGTTACGACTTTTTGAGCATGGTTCTTCCGTTTTCCGATGAAGAATGGGAAGCCCTGGCGGTGTATGGCCGAGCACTACTCCCACGGTTGGGTCGCCCCATGGATCCCGGGGAATCGGGTGAAGACGCCATTCAACTAACCCATTTCCGGGTCCAGAAGCTCTCAGAGAAGGCCCTGTCCCTCGAAGAGGGGGAAGCCGAGGACCTTGAACCTTCGAAGTTGGTGGGCTCAGCAGTTGTTCGAGATCCCAAGATGGAGCACCTGGCCGTGATCGTTGCCCAGATGAACGACCTCTTTACCGGCGAATTGTCCGACGCCGACATGGTGGCATATGCCGAACATGTGAGTGGGCGTCTGGCCGAGAATGACTCCTTGGCCGAACAGGCCGAGAGTAATTCGATTGACCAATTCGCTCTGGGTGACTACAAGACTGCTCTTCAAGATGCCGTCATCGATGGCCTCGATGCTTACAATGGAATGGCCCGTCAGCTCATCAACGACCAAGACAAACTGGCCCGATTCGCGAAGGTAGTTCTCCCGCTTGTCTATGATCGGCTCAAGGCCTCCGCGAGGGGCCCCGATGATGCGGGCGCAGAGTCGAGTCGCTGAGCCTTAGTTTATCCCGCTGTCCCGGGATTTCCCGAGAAGAAAAGGCGTCCGCGTACTTTTTTCCCACCGCTCGCCCCAAAACTTTTCCGCCGTCCCACGCCATCTCTGAAACGAATATATGCCCGGATGGATCCTCACCCATCTTTCCGAGATGTTGCCCTCGCCGCGACCACTTACTATGGCAAGGGGCGTGTCACAGCGTCTGTCCATGACCGAGTAGAGAACATCACGGAGCCAGACCCGGAGTACATTCTCTCTAGTTCCCAGGTGAACGTGGTTGCCCTCTCGATCTTTCTATCCTTGAATCTGGGAATAGCCGGGCTCCCACTCGAAGCTGCATTGTTGGATGATCCAGTCCAGAGCCTCGACGACGTGAATCTCCTCGGCTTTTCAGATCTACTTCGCCGAGTGAAGGCGGCCCGACAGGTGATTGTATCCACCCATGACCACACTCTTGGGAAGCTCCTGGCCCGAAAACTCAGGCCGGTCCGATCGAC
>CAYRZI010000212.1:0-3600 GCA_964428605.1 uncultured Woeseiaceae bacterium | reverse complement strand
TGCAGCGCGGTGATCAGGATGCCGGTGGCGAGGCCCACGGACTCCTGGGGGTAGTAGTGCTTCTGCCGGCTGCCGTCCTCATGCCGGCCGTACTTCTGCGCGAACACGGCAATCAGGTAGGGCGCCTCCTCCAGGAAGGGCTTTTCGGCGTCGGTGCCCAGGGGCGCCAGTGCCTGCAGCCACTCCTCCGGCGCGCGGCGCCGGTAGAACTCCCGCTCCTCGGCCTCCGCCGCCTCACGGATTCGGCGCTTGGTCTGCGCACCGCTCACCACCACGAAATGCCAGGGCTGGCGGTTCGCGCCGCTGGGCGCGGTGCCGGCTGCACGCAGGCAGTCGTCGATGATCTCCCTGGGGACGGCGCGGGACGAGAAGTCCCGTACGCTGCGCCGCCGCTCCAGCTCCTCGTGAAAGCGCCGGGCCCGGTCGCGCATGTCGGCCACCGCATACTCCCGGTAGGCGGGCAACGGGATGAAACGCGCTTCTGCCATCGCACTCTCCTCGCGCCGCCTGCGGCGACGCCGCTCAGCGCCCGGTGCCGCCGGGCAGGGCAATCATGTCGCACTCCGGGTCCGGTTCGCCGTGCTCGTTCTCCGAGACCGCCCAGGCGCGCACGGAGATACCGGCCTCGTGCACGGTGTCCGGATCGCCGCTGACCAGCGGGTGCCACCAGGCCAGCCCGCGCCCCTCGGCGATGCGGCGGTACGCACAGGAATCCGGCAGCCAGCCCATCCCGCCGAGCGACTCCGGGCTCATCACCAGACAGTCGGGCACGCGCTCGGCGCGCCGGGGGTAGTCGGTGCAGCGGCAGCGCTCGAGATCCAGCAGCCGGCAGGCCACCCGGGTATAGCGTACCTCGCCGGTATCGATATCCTCCAGCTTGTGCAGGCAGCAGCGCCCGCAGCCGTCGCACAGGGACTCCCACTGCTCCCGGCTCATGGCCGCGAGCGGCGTCGTCTCCCAGAACGGCTTCACGGCCGCGCCTGCCCGCGCACGCCGGCCGGCGCCTGTCCCGATGTCGGTGTCTCGTCCAATTCAGCGTACCTCCCCGGCTGCCACCGGGTCCGCCTGTGCTGCAGTAATGGTTGCTAAACTAAACGTTTTCGTCCGGGCATAACAATGAGCACTAGCCGCCACGCCGATGCCGTTTTCCTCGATCTGGACACCATGGGAGCCGGCGACCTGGACCTCGCGCCCCTGGCGGACGCCGTGGGCGGCAGCCTGGAGGTGCACGGCGGCACGGAGCCGGACGAGGTGGCCGAGCGCATCGCCCACGCCCGGCTGGTCTTCCTGAACAAGGTGAAGCTCGGCCGCCGGGAACTCGAGGCCGCCGGTCGGCTGGGCTTCGTGGGCCTCACCGCCACCGGGGTGGACAACATCGACCTCGCCGCCGCCAGCGACCGCGGCGTGGTGGTGGCGAACATCCGCGACTACTGCACCCGCTCCGTGGTGCAGCACGTCACGGGCGTGATGCTCGCGCTCACCCACCGCTTCGCCGAGTACACGGCGCTGGTCGCGGCCGGCGACTGGCAGCAGGCCGGCAATTTCTGCCTGCTCGACTACTCCATCCGGGAGCTGGCCGACCGCCGCCTCGGCATCGTCGGCTACGGCGCGCTCGGCCGCGGTGTGGCCCGCATGGGCGAGGCGCTGGGGATGGAGGTACTGATCAGCGAGCGCCCGGGTGCCGAGACCAGCCGTCCCGGCCGCCGGGCTTTCCGCGAGGTGCTGACCGAGGCCGACGTGCTGAGCCTGCACTGCCCGCTGACGGCGGAGAACCGCCAGCTGATCGATGCCGAGGCGCTGGCCTGCATGAAGCCGGACGCCATCCTGATCAACACCGCGCGCGGCGCGCTGGTGGACACCGGTGCGCTGGCCGCGGCGCTGGCTGACGGGACCATCGCCGGCGCCGGCATCGACGTCCTGCCCCAGGAGCCGCCGGTGGACGGCGACCCGCTGCTCGACTACCGCGGCGACAACCTGATCCTCACGCCCCACACCGCGTGGGCCGCGCGGGAGTCCCGCCAGCGCGCCATCGAGGAACTCGCCGCCAACGCCCGGGCCTGGCTGGCCGGCGAACCCCGCAACCGGGTGAACTGAGTGTCTGCCGGCACGGCCATCGTCTGGTTCCGCCGGGATCTCAGACTCTCGGACAACCCCGCGCTGCGCCGGGCCGTGGACGAGGCCGGCACCGTGATCCCCTTGTTCGTCCACGACGACACCGAAGGCGAGTGGGCGCACGGCGCCGCCTCGCGCTGGTGGCTGCACCACAGCCTCGCCGCGCTGGACGAGGCGCTGCGGGAGAAGGGCAGCCGACTGGTGATCCGCCGCGGCGAACCGCTGGCAGAGCTGCGGCGGGTGGCGCAAGACGCCGGTGCCGAATCCGTGCACTGGAACCGCCTCTACGACCCCCATCTCGTCGCGCGGGACAAGCGCATCAAGGAAGGCCTCGGCGAGAGCGGCATGCGTGCCCTCAGCGAGAAGGCGGCGCTGCTGCTCGAGCCCTGGGAAATCGAGACCGGCGGCGGGGATCCCTACCGGGTTTTCACGCCCTTCTGGCGGCGGGCGAAGCAGGAACTGCCGCCGGCGGATGCGCTCGAGGCGCCGCACACCCTGCGTCCGCCCGAGGCCTGGCCGGACTCGCTCGACCTGGACGAACTGGGCTATCTGCCGCGCATCGACTGGGCGGCGGCATTCCCCGAACACTGGACGCCCGGCGAGGCGGGCGCGCGCCGGCGGCTGGAGACCTTCGCCGACGGCGCACTGCGCGACTACGACGAGACCCGGGATGTGCCGGCGGTGGACGGCGTCTCCCGGCTCTCGCCCCACCTGCACTTCGGCGAGATCTCGCCGCGCCACGCCTGGCACCGGGTCGCGGCCCGGGCGGACGACTTCCCCGACGGCGCCGAGGCCTGGCTGCGGGAGCTAGGCTGGCGGGAATTCGCCCACCACGTGCTGTATCACTTCCCCCGCACCAGCAACGAGCCGCTGTACGAAAAATACCGGGACTTCCCCTGGCGGCAGGACGGCGAGGCCATGCTCGACGCCTGGCAACGGGGCCGTACCGGCATCCCGATCGTCGATGCCGGCATGCGCGAACTCTGGCACACCGGCTGGATGCACAACCGGGTGCGCATGATCGTCGCCTCCCTGCTGGTGAAGAACATCCGCCTGCACTGGCTCGAGGGAGCGCGCTGGTTCTGGGACACCCTGGTGGACGCGGATCTCGCCAACAACACCATGGGCTGGCAGTGGTCCGCCGGCTGCGGCGCAGACGCCGCGCCCTATTTCCGCATCTTCAACCCGGTACGTCAGGGCGAGCGCTTCGACGGCGACGGCGGCTACGTGCGCCGCTGGGTACCGGAACTCCGGCGCTTGCCGGACCGCTACATCCACGCGCCCTGGCAGCTGCCGGACGCCGAGGCCCGCCGCATCGGCTTCACCCCCGGCGCGGACTACCCGCAGCCGATCGTGGACCTGAAGCAGTCCCGCAAGGAAGCCCTCGACGCCCTCAAATCCGTGTAGGAGGGCCTTCAGGCCCGACCCGCGCTTCTACGACCGATGCCCTTTCTGTGGGCGGAGACCCGCCATCGGGTGGGCATGGGT
>CAYRZI010000211.1:0-3605 GCA_964428605.1 uncultured Woeseiaceae bacterium | reverse complement strand
GATGGTGTCGGCCGTGGTCATGATGAGCGTGCGCTGCACCAGGTTCTCGAGCTCGCGCACGTTGCCCGGCCAGTCGTGGCCGGCGAGCTTCTGCTCGGCCGCCGGCGTCAGCGCGGGCACGGTGCGCAGGCCGCCCGCGTAATGCTCGAGCGCGTTCGTCACCAGCGGCAGGATGTCGCCCCGGCGCTCGCGCAGCGGCGGGATGTGCAGCGGGAATACGTTCAGGCGGTAGAACAGGTCTTCGCGGAAACGGCCTTCCTTTACCTGGGCGCGGAGATCCCGGTTGGTGGTTGCCAGCACGCGGACGTCGAGGGCGATGGTGCGGCGGCCGCCGATACGCTCCACCTCGCGCTCCTGCAGCACCCGCAGCAGTTTCGCCTGCAGCCCCAGCGCCATCTCGGAGATCTCGTCGAGCAGCAGGGTGCCGCCCTGGGCCTGCTCGAACTTGCCGGGGCTCGCGCTGGTGGCACCGGTGAACGCGCCCTTCTCGTGGCCGAACAAAACGGCCTCGAGCATGTTCTCGGGGATGGCGGCACAGTTGATGGCGACGAACGGCGCGCCGGACCGGGGCGAGCACCGGTGGATGTGGCGGGCGAAGACCTCCTTGCCCGTGCCGCTCTCGCCGCTGAGGGTGACCGTGGCTTCGCTGGCGGCCACCCGCTCGGCAACCTTCAGCAGCACCCGGGTGGCCGGATCGCCGGCCACCGGTCCGCTGCCACACGGTGCGGGACGCAGGTGCCGCTCGACGGTCTCGACGAGTTCGCGGGCCTCGAACGGTTTCACCATGTAGAAGGCCGCGCCGAGGCGCATGGCCTCCACCGCCTTCTCGATGGTGCCGTAGGCCGTCATGAGCACCACCGGCAGGCTGGCATGGCGGCGGCGCAGGGCTTCCAGCAGCGCCACGCCGTCCATCGGTTCCATCTGTACGTCGCTGACCACCAGGTCGACGGGCCGGCGATCCAGCGCCGCCAGTGCGCTCTCGCCGCAGCCGGCGGTGACGACCTCGTGGCCGGCGGCCTCCAGCGTCGCGGCCAGCGCCTCGCACAGGTCGGCGTCGTCCTCCACGATCATCACGCGGGTCTCGTTCACCGTACTCATGGGTGACTCCTGAACTCGTTGCGGGTGCGGGCGGCGGCCGCGGCCTCGCCGGCGCGGGCGAAAGCGGTGCGGCTGGCCAGCAGCGGCGTGCCGGCAGTGCCGGGCAGGCGCAGCAGGAAGGTGGCACCGTCGCCGTGGTTCTCCACGGATACGCTGCCGCCGTGGGCGGCCGCCACCGACCGCACCACGGCCAGGCCGAGGCCCGTGCCCTGCCGGCGGGTGGTGAAGAACGGCTCGAAGATGCGCTCGCGCAGCGCCTCGTCGACGCCGGGGCCGTTGTCGGTCACGGTGAGCCAGACCTCGCCGGCGTCCGTGCGGGCGGCGCCGAGTTCCACCCGGGCCGCCTCGCCCGCCACCTGCAGGGCGTTCTGCACCAGGTTGCCCAGCGCACCGGCCAGCGCCGGGCGGTTGCCGCTCATGCGCAGCCCCGGGTCGGCCAGCACCACGGCGACCGCCGCGGTGGCGGGCAGGTCCGGCGCCGCGGCCTCGGCCACGTCCTCCAGCAGCCCGGCCACGGCGAAGTCCTCGGCGGTGCCGCGCCCGCCGCCGGCGAACACCACCATGTCGTTGATCATCTGCTCGAGCTCACGAAGCTTGGTGATGGCCCGGCCGGCGAAGCGGCGGGTGAGTTCGTCGTCGGCGGTGCTCTGCTCGATCTGGGAGACGTACAGCAGCGCGGAGGCCAGCGGCGTGCGGATCTGGTGGGCCAGGCGTGCCGTCATCTCGCCCATGCTGGAGAGCCGGCTCTGCCGCTCGGCCGTCTCCTGCAGCCGGCGCGTCTCGGTGACGTCGGTGAGCAGGAGTATCTCGCCCGGCTCACAGCCGAGCGGCTGCCGCGACAGGGCCAGCCAGCAACCGTCGGGCAGACGCAGCTCGCCGCCCGAATCCCGCACCGCGCCGAATTCCCGCTCCACCACCTCGGCCCAGGTCAGGCCGATCAGCGGGCGGTCGAGGAGCTCGACGGCGCGGGTATTGCACTCGACGACGATGCCCTCGCCGTCCAGCACGATGACCGCGCCGGGCAGAGACTCCAGCAGCAGCGCCAGCCGGTTGCCGAGCCGCTCCTTCTCCAGCAGCTGTTGCATGCGCCCGGAACGGGCCTCGGCCAGCTGGCGGTTCAGCGCCAGCACCTCGCGCTGGAAGGCGGCGTAGACCGCCGCCAGCCCCGGCTGCTCCGCATCGGCGTCCGGCACCCGGTCTGGTCCGCCTTCGGTTCGCGCTGTCGCTTCACTCGTCAATCGGCTGCTCCGTCGTTTCCGCCTGTCCGTCGAAACCCTTGGCTTCTAAACCCTGGTCGTCGAAACCCCTGGCGTCGAAACCCTGGCGGCACCGCAGTCCGATGCGCCCGGGATCGGGCTCCGGTGTTAGCTAAGCAAATTTGATGCCAAATCGGATTGGCAGCTGAAACAGGGAGTTACGGGAGCCGCGCCGGGCGGCCGGCGTCAATTTCCCGACGGGGCGTCGGTATTCAGGCCGTGCTTGCGCAGTTTCTCCACCAGGGTGGTGCGCTGCATGTTCAGCCGGCGGGCGGCCTCCGCCACCGTGCCGCCGGCCTCCCGCAGGGCGCGGGAGATGAGCCGGACCTCGATGTCGGCCAGGTGGGAGCGCAGGTCCAGGCCGTCGGCCGGGAGGTTCGCCGCCGGCGCCGGCGGCGCTTCCGCCGCGGGCCGGGACCGGCGGTATTTCTCCGGCAGGTCGTCCAGCCCGATCACGCCGGCGGGATGCAGGATGGCCAGCCGCTCCACCAGGTTGCCGAGTTCGCGCACGTTGCCGGGCCAGGGGTAGGCCGACAGCGCCTCCATCGCCTCGGTGGTCAGGCGGAAGCCGTCACCGCCCTCCGGCGAGCGGGCGATCATCAGCTCGTCCAGCAGCGACGGCAGGTCGTCGGCGCGTTTGCGCAGCGGCGGCATCTCGATGGGGAACACGTTGATGCGGTAATACAGGTCCTCGCGGAATTCCCCCGCTTCGATGGCGGCCCCGAGGTCCCGGTGGGTGGCGCAGATGATCCGGCAGCGGCATTCGATGGAATCGGCCCCGCCCACGCGCTCGAAGCGGCGCTCCTGCAGCACCCGCAGCAGCTTCACCTGCATGGCGAGGCTCATGTCGCCGATCTCGTCCAGAAACAGCGTGCCTGCCCCCGCCAGCTCGAAGCGGCCGGGACGGGCCTTCACCGCGCCGGTGAACGCGCCCTTCTCGTGGCCGAACAGCTCGCTCTCCAGCAGCTCCGGCGGGATGGCACCGCAGTTGACCGGCACGAAAGGCTCGTCCCGCCGGGGCGAGAGGTCGTGGACGGTGCGGGCCACCAGCTCCTTGCCGGTGCCTGACTCACCGGTGACCAGCACACTGGTGTCGAAATCCGCCACCTGCTCGATGGCGTGGCGGACGGCCTGGATGGTCATGGAGCTGCCGGTGAGGCGCTGACGCCGCTCGCCCTCGCCGTAACGCTTTGCGCGCTCGAG
Organism: uncultured Woeseiaceae bacterium; assembly: GCA_964428605.1. Classification (GTDB taxonomy): domain Bacteria; phylum Pseudomonadota; class Gammaproteobacteria; order Steroidobacterales; family Woeseiaceae; genus Lentisalinibacter. The sequence continues at coordinate 48 of CAYRZI010000211.1, read as the reverse complement.
CAGGCGGTTCAGCTCCGAGCGGCGCATGCCCGCGGCCAGCGGCCAGGC
>CAYRZI010000210.1:0-3620 GCA_964428605.1 uncultured Woeseiaceae bacterium | reverse complement strand
TTCGATGACCAGCTCGACCGTGCTGCTCATCGACTCGATGATGGCTTCGGCCCGGAGGTTCTGTGAGCCGGAATAGACGTGGAATCCACGGAATCCCAGCCCCAGTGATTTCAGTTGCTCCAGCATGGCGGGTACGCGTTCGGCATCGACGCCGAACGGCGAGGGCCGGCCGCCCATCTTCATGCCGGAGGTCTTCAGCTCGAACGGCGAATTCACCCGGATGGCCACATCCGGCCGCCGGCCGAGTCGCTCGGCGAGTGCGGCAATTCTCCGCATCTCGCCTTCGGATTCCATGTTGATCGTGATGCCGGCCCTGATGGCCGCTTCCAGCTCGAAGTCCTGCTTGCCCGGGCCGGCGAAACTCACGTCCGCGGGGTTCACGCCGGTGCCGAGGGCCACCTCGAGTTCGCCGGCAGAGGCCACGTCCAGTCCGTCGACGAGACCGACCATATGCGCGACGACTTCGGGCATCGGGTTGGCCTTCATTGCGTAATGCAGGTGGAGTCCCTCCGGCAGCGCCTTGCGCAATTCGGCGACCCGTGCGGACATCCGTGCCCGGTCGTAGGCGTAGAACGGCGTGCCGACCTCGTCGGCGATCTGCGTGAGTTTGCGTCCGCCCCACAGCAGGATGCCATCCTGGTAATCGAGGCTATTGAGCGCAGGATGCTGCTCGGGCATGTCATTCATGAGGCGGCCGCTTCCTGAAACAGGTCTTCGAGCTCCGTGGAGAGCCGCTTGCGATCGATCTTGCCGTTCGGGTTGCGAGGCAGCGCCTCGCGGAAGACGATCTCCGCCGGCACCATGTAGTTTGGCAGGGACTGGCGGCAGGCGGTCAGTATGGCCTCACGGGTCTCGTCACCCGCCTGCTCCGCGTGGCAGGCGACCACGACCGCCTGGCCCAGGTCGAAATGCGGGATGCCGAGTGCCGCGCATTCATTCACGAGCCCCGTGCCGTAGATGACCTCCTCGACCTCCGTGGGGCTGATCCGGTAGCCGGAGGACTTGATCATGTCGTCCCTGCGGCCGACGAAATAGAGGAATCCCGCTTCGTCCCTGACCACCGTGTCGCCGGACCAGACGGCGATCTCGGGGAAGGGCAGGCCGGCGGGCTGGCCGGGCGCCGGCCGGAAGCGCTGCGCGGTGCGCTCCGGGTCGTTCCAGTAACCGAGGGAGACCAGGGCGCCCCGGTGCACCAACTCGCCGGGCTCGCCCGGGGCGCAGGGGGAGCCGTCCTCCCGGACCACCAGGATCTCCGCGTTCGGGATGGCCTTGCCCATGGAGGTGGGCCGCGCATCCAGTTCTTCGGGGGGCAGATAGCTGGAGCGGAAGGCCTCGGTGAGGCCGTACATCAGATAGACGCGGGTGTGCGGCAGGCGCTCGCGGAGCGCGCCGAGGGTGGCCGTGGGCATGGCGCCGCCCGTGTTGGTGATGTATCTGAGGCTCTCGACGGCGTCTTCCGGCCAGTCGAGCCGCGCGAGCTGGGTCCAGAGCGGCGGCACGCCGGCCAGGCCGGTAGCCTTATACATGGCAGCGGATTTGGGGACATCGCTCGACAGCAGATAGTCCATGAGGACGACCGATGCGCCGACGGCGAAGGCCGTGGTCATCTGGCTGAAGCCAGCGTCGAAAGAGAAGGGCAGAACCGCCAGGATCACGTCGTCTGAGGTGTGCTCAAGGTAGTTGGCTACGCTAAGTGCGCCGGCGACCAAGTTCCGGTGCGAGAGAGCCACGCCCTTGGGTCTGCCTGTGCTGCCCGAGGTGTAGAGAATGGCGACCATATCCGCATCGATGCGTCGCACTGGCATTCCGGAATCCGATGCGGTGAGATCCTGCCAGGACAGTGTCTCGACGTGCGGCGGCGTGCCCATTCCGTCGTCCGCGGCTTCCAGAGTGACGACGTTTCGAAGATCCATACACTCGCCCAGGACTTCGGCAAGCCCTTTTGCCCTCGCTTCTGTTGTGATCAGCACCGCAATGTTGCAGTCTTTCAGTATGTGGCGAACCTGCGGCGGTTTCAGCGTTGAATTGATCGGAACGAAGACACCGCCGGCGTAGCTGATGCCGAAGTAGGCTTGGACGGCCTCAAAGCGCTTGTTGAGATAGACGCCCACTCGCTCGCCGGGCTTGATTCCCGTTCCGATGAGGCCGGCAGCAACGCGGCGGAGCGCATCCGCAAGGCCGTCATAGTCAAGACGCTCTTCGCCGCACAGGAGCGCGGCTCCGTCGCCCGTAAGGCGCGACTGGGCCAGGATCAGATCGTGAAGCAGCATCGATGTGCCTGCGTGACGGTCACTGTTGTTGCTTGGATTTGCTAGTAACCAAATCAGGTTAGCAGAAGCACAACAATTGTAGGTGACGCAGTGCGCGGATTCTCCTGTGATCCGCCACCACACGCGGGAACACAGTTTGCGAAATTGGAATCTTGTCGCTTGATTGCGCAGTCGGAAGACTGAAGACTTTCTCCCAGCCTATATGGCCGCGATCGGAAATCATGACTGACAAGCTGGATTGCGTGGTAATCGGTGCCGGGGTGATCGGGATTGCGGCCGCCCGGGCGCTGGCGATGCGTGGCCGCCAGGTGGTGGTGCTGGAGGCCGAGGACGAGATCGCCGCCCATACCAGCAGCCGGAATTCCGAGGTGATTCACGCCGGCATCTACTACCCGCGGGGCTCGCTGAAGGCGCAGACCTGTGTCGCCGGCAAGCAGGCGCTGTACGCCTACTGCGAGGAACGCGAGATTCCCCATCGCCGGCTCGGCAAGCTCATCGTGGCAACCACGGAGGAGGAGCGGCCGTTGCTCGAGCACTATCTGGCGAGCGCCAGGGCGAACGGGGTGAACGACCTGGAGCTGCTCAGCGCCGGGGACGTCAGTTCGCTGGAGCCGGCCGTGCGGGCCGTCGCGGGGCTGCTCTCGCCGTCCACGGGCATCGTGGATTCGCACACGCTCATCCAGACGCTGCAAGGGGATCTGGAGGCGTACGACGGTATGGTGGTCTGCCGGAGCCGCGTGACCCGCATCGAGACCGCCCCGGCCGGCTTCGCCGTGTACCTGGACGATGACGCCGGTTTCGCGGTCGAGTGTGCCGCCGTGGTCAATGTGGCGGGTCTGTGGGCGACGGAAGTGGCAGGGCGCATCGCGGGATTTCCGCGAGAGAGCATCCCGCGGCTTTATCTCGCCAAGGGTCATTACTACGCGTTGCAGGCGAAATCGCCGTTCGGACGGCTCGTCTATCCCGTGGCCGGCGGCGGCGGGCTCGGGGTCCACGTCACGCTGGATCTCGCCGGGCAGGCGAAATTCGGTCCCGACGTGAGCTGGGTGGAGTCGGTCGATTACCGCTTCGACGAAGGACGGCGCGGCGCGTTCGCGGAGTCGATCCGGCGCTACTACCCGGACCTCAGGGAGGCCGATCTGGCGCCCGGCTACACCGGCATCCGGCCGAAGCTGAGCGGACCCGGGGAGGCCGCGGCGGATTTCCTGATCCAGGGCCCGCGGGCCCATGGCGTGGCCGGGCTGGTGAACCTGTTCGGGATTGAGTCGCCCGGCCTGACCGCCGTCTTCCCGCTGCCGCGACGGACTATGTGGGCGCGCCGGTAAACCCGTGGGGGCGGCTGATCTTCGG
>CAYRZI010000209.1:3341-3667 GCA_964428605.1 uncultured Woeseiaceae bacterium | reverse complement strand
ATCCCGTCCGGGCAAAGATGGAAGGTCGCGACTCCAGTCTCCCCAAGCACATCGCCGACCTGTTCCCGGACCGCCTCGTCGACTCCGAGCTCGGCGAAATTCCGGAGGGGTGGGAGGTAAAGCCGATCGGCGACAGTGTCGACGTGACGCGTGGTCTCTCCTATAAGGGCTCGGGCCTGTCCGATGCAGGCGTGCCGATGCACAACCTCAATTCGATCTACGAGGGTGGCGGCTACAAACATGACGGCATCAAGCGATACGACGGCGAATACAAGCCGCATCACGTTGCGGAGCCGGGCGACCTCATCGTCGCCAATACGGAGCAG
>CAYRZI010000209.1:0-3331 GCA_964428605.1 uncultured Woeseiaceae bacterium | reverse complement strand
AGCGCTCGTGCCCGGTCGGTTCGGTCCGGAGGGTCTCTTCAGCCATCACCTATACCGTGTCCGCCCCAATAAGGCACCCAAGCTCTCGAGCAGCTACCTGTGTCATCTGCTCAACTCGAGTCGCATGCACGACATCGTGAGTGGCTACGCCAACGGAACAACCGTGAATATGCTCCCCATCGACGGCCTGCAATCTCCACTGATTCTTGTGCCTTCGGAACGTGCGATCGCGACTTTCGACAGCATAGCCAACGCAGCGCGCATGCGTCACGAAGAGACGGTCGAAGAATCTCGCACCCTCGCTGTCCTGCGTGACGCCCTGCTGACCAAGCTCATCTCCGGCGAGCTCCGCATTGAGGATGCCGACAAATTCATGAGGGCTGCCTCATGAAGCTGATCCACATCTCTATACACAATTTTCGCGGCATCATCGATGCGTCGATGGCATTTCATCCCTACACGCTTGTTGTTGGCGCGAATAACTCCGGCAAGAGCACCATCATTGACTGTATTCGCGCCTTCTACGAGAAGGATGGTTTCAAGTTTAAGAGGGAGGTCGATTTTCCCCTCACGGGCGCAGTGGAACAGGAATCGTGGATCGAACTGACCTTCGCCCTTGCCGATGAAGAACACGAATCCCTGAAGGATCAATACAAGACCCCAACCAAGACCCTAAAGGTTCGAAAATACTTCCTGACCAGCGAAAAGCTGCATGACGGCAAGAATGCCGCCGGGTCGATTCTGGGCTACAAGTCCGACGGCACCTTGTCGAACGAGCCGTTCTACGGTGCGAAGAATGTGCAGAGCGGAAAATTTGGGGATCTGATCTATATTCCGGCCATCAGCAAAATCGACGAACACACCAAGCTAAGCGGCCCATCGGCCTTGCGTGACCTGATTACCAACATCATGTCGGATGTCGTGGAAGGAAGCGACGCCTACAAAACTCTGACGGACAGCGTCACCGACTTTGCGGACAGTGTTCGGGCTATCGAAACGGCGGATAAGCGTTCACTGTCGAGTTTCGAGCGGGACCTGAATGAGCTGCTTGCGCCGTGGCAAACGGTCTTCAACCTTAAGTTCACCACTCCATCCACGCCAGAAATCATCAAATCTATGCTCGGATGGGATATCCGAGACAGCCACCACAAAATACCGCAGGGTGTTGAGTACTTTGGCTCCGGCTTCCAGCGCCACTTCATCTATTCGCTGATTCAGCTTGGCGCAAAGTACGTGCCTCAGAAGGTTTCGAAGAAGGCAAGAGACTTCTCACCTTCCTTGAACTTGTTGCTCTTTGAAGAACCAGAGGCATTCCTGCATCCACCACAGCAGGAGGATCTGGCGCGCAACCTCATCAAGGTGAGCGAGGCAGCCGATTGGCAGGTTGTCTGCTCAACACACTCCGCCCACTTCGTAAGCAGAAATGCCGCGCGCATTCCCGCCATCATACGGGCGCGCCGAGCGGACGGAATCGTATCTACCTACCAGGTTGATGATCCGCAATGGACCGCCATCGTGGACGCCAATCAAAGCATCAAGCAGGTCGCTGAAAATTATCCAAAAGTGGCGAAGACTATGCAGGCCGATGACCTTAGGCCTGAGATGGAATCGGTGAAGTATTTCTTGTGGCTTAATCCGGATCGAGCCGGAATGCTTTTCGCGCAGCACGTTCTGCTGGTGGAGGGACCGAGCGAAACCGCGTTGATTAACCGACTGCAGGACGATGGGAGGCTGTCATTGCCGCGTGGAACTTATGTCCTGGATTGCCTAGGAAAATACAACATCCACCGGTTCATGAATCTACTGAGCGGTCTCGGTGTTTTCCATGCAGTTCTGAACGAAGACGACAACAATGCGAACGAGCATCAGGAACTCAATCAGCTCATTGCCGAATCAATGAACGATGACTTCACGGCCAAGGTCGTCGCTATACCAAAAGACCTTGAGAACCTGCTCAGCGTTGGCTCGCCCGGCTCCAATCACAGAAAACCTCAACATCTGCTGTACTGCTACGCCACTAATCAGATTGATGCGGCGAAGCTGGAGAGGTTTTGCAGCATGGTCCAATCCTGCTTCCTAGCGGAGGACCGCAAATTATGACCGGCATCCCGGTCAGAGCGCGAGGCGCGTCTCCGATTTGCAAGCTGGCTCCGTGCGGGAACCTGCGTCGGGTGGCGGTGTAACGGGCTCGCCGCACCGGACTCGGCGCGGCTGGCGGAGCCAAGCGCGCAATTGATCGCGCGACCTCTGGATGGCAGCGTGGGTCGCGTTCTTGATGCGAGTTTGTTCGTCCCGCTAAGCAGCAGGAAACCATGGCTTGATGGATCCGGGCAGGCCGGGATTTTTGGCCAGCTCCGCGAGCGACGGGCGGTACAGCTTGGCGATATAGGGCGGCTCACGACGGTCAATGAAGGCCTCGATCCGCGATAACGAGTAGACGAAATTATCGGCCAGTTGTGGCAGAGGCACTTTGCCGATCAGAATGATCAACGAGACGCCGTGATCCTTCACGGCCGCGAGTTCGTTCGGCGTGTACCGTATTCGCAGATTGTGACTCAGTGCGATGCGTCCATTGCGCCCGCAATGCTCCAGCCACACTTCATCCGGCGCATCGTGACGGAAGAGATCCAGATGCCGTTCTACTGTGATGCTGGCTGCTCTCAGCCTTTCGGGAAACTTCTTCCCGAGATCGCGATCGGTGAAGTAGACATGGGTCAAGCCGCGCGCTCGTAGACGACCGCCTCCTCGATCTCTTCCTCACTCAGATCGTAGTCGTCGGCCAGATCAGCGGGCGATTCGCCGGCATCGAGCCGCTGGACGATTGCAGAGGTCGAGACGCCTGTGCGCAGAACGATAGGGCGGCCGAATGCGATCTTGGGATCGATGGCAATCGGCTTCCGGCGTCCCTCGCCGGCGACGAACGGATAGAGGCGAATGGGAAAACTCCACTCATCCCACTCGACACGCTCAAGGTGCTCCTCGAAGATTTTCCGCATGGCGAGCTGCCCTGATACTGAGAGCTCGATCAGTTGGCCGTAACGGTCCAGGAAAAGACGCCCCGCTGTTGTCTTGAGTTCGCGGTGCAGCAGCAGGCGCTCGATTCCAAGCTGTTGCTCGGCGAATTTCAGAGCCTCTCGCACCGCCTTGATCGAAGTGCCGTGCTCGGTACGCAGGGCCCGGAGCACATGGGCTTCCACGAGATTCCAGAAGGAGAGGAGCAGCGGGTCCTTCTGAGACGGCTGGATCAGCGGCTGCCAGTGCTCGGTTCCGTCGCCCTTGGGATACTCACGCCCGATCAGCCAGGTCCGCAGCGTTGCCGCAGGCAGCTTGA
>CAYRZI010000208.1:0-3814 GCA_964428605.1 uncultured Woeseiaceae bacterium | reverse complement strand
AATCGAGACGCTGCCGGGGGTCGGCGAACGGACGCTCTTGTTATTGGGACGCCGGCATGAGGCCGGTGAGCGCCCTGTTCCTGTTGGCAACCCCGCTGTCGTAGGCTCTCGCCCGTAGACCGGTGGCTTTGCGTCCCGACCTTTCGATCGGTTTGCCATTTTCAACTGGTCGATTCTCTGTCGTCAGAAGACCTCGGTGTTCGAGACTGTCTGCTGAGGACGAACGTTAGCACCGATTATGTGGTGCGCAACATGTCTCAAAATGCCGACACGCAGGCACCGCAATGCGTTGCGGCAAACCGCGGTGAGGTTATGTCGAAAGGCCCGCGCCGACGCGCGTTCTAGAGGCGCTCGAGGCTGCCCCGCGTACGCAGTCGTGCATCGCGGCGCACCTGTGCGGCGCGATAGCGGCGCTTCTCGTCATCGGTCTCGGGCACCACGTCCGGCACTGCGGTGGGCCGCCCCGTATGGTCCAGCCCCACGAAGGTCAGATAGGCGGAGACGACATGCCGGACCTCGCCGTTGCGGCTGTTCTCGGCGATCACCCTTACGCCGATCTCCATCGATGTGTTCCAGGCGCGGTTCACCGAGGCCTTCACCACCAGCGTCTCACCGGTGCGCGCAGGCGAGAGGAAGTTGAGGCTGTCCACCGCTGCGGTGACGCAGGTCGTGCCGCTGTGCCGCTCCGCCACGATGAGCGCCGTGCGGTCGCACAGCCCCATCACCAGGCCGCCGAACACGGTCTGCTCCGCGTTCAGGTCATTCGGGAATATCTTGTAGACGTTCTGCTCAACCGCCGAATGCGACGGCGTGCGACCGGGCGCGTTCATACACCGCTCCTCGTCAATGCGAAAGCCACCAGCCGGCGCAGTATGCGCTGCCGCAGACCCGCCGGCGCCGCGAGCTCCAGCCGGATCATATGCTCGCGGTGTTCGTCCCGTACGCCACGGCGGCAGGCATCGAGCGTCACCCGCAGCCGGTCGAACGGTCTCGCCGTCGCGCCTTTCAGCCAGGTGAGTGCCTGCGCCAGGTCCTGCTCCACCGGCGTCAGCTCGGTGCCGTGGGGATAGGTCGGGAAATGGGCTGCAATGTCCGCGGCCGAGAAGATCTCGTCGAGTACGGCCGGCGTGTTCCGGCGCGCCGCGGCGGACACGCGCTGGTCCGCGGGCACCTTGCCGCCGGCCCGGGCGGCCGCCAGCAGTTCGTCCTGGAAGGCTGAATCCGCGATATCCAGCATCGCGGCGACGACCTCCCGGTCGCTGCGTCCCCGCGTGGCCGCGACGCCGTACTCGGTGACGAAGACGTCCCTGTGATGCCGCGGCACGGTGGCGTGGGCGTAGGACCAGCGCAGGTTGGAGGCCGGCCTGCCGTCATGCAGCCGGCGCGAACGCAGCATCAGGATGGACAGGCCGTCCGGCAGTGCCTGCGCCATGCTGACGAAGTCGAACTGGCCGCCGACGCCGCTCACCACCCGGCCGCCCTCCAGCCCGTCTGACACCGCGGCACCCAGCAGTGTCGCCATCATGGTCTCGTTGATGAAGCGGGCGTCGCGGCGCTGCCGGCGCTTGCGCGCCTCGTCTCCGTACAGCGTGTTCACCCGGGAGATCGCGGTCATGTTGATGAGACGGCGGCGCTCTTCCGGCAATTGCCGCAGGGCCTCGTAGAACCCGTCGGAACCCAGGAAGAAGCCGCCGTGCAGGACGGTATCGTCGTCGCCGTCGGCCGGCCGGCGCAGGATTTCACGCCGGAAGAGGGAGAAAAGCGCATCGCTCATGAGTTCGCTGGACGCGTACAGCCCCTCGCGGAACGGCGCGGTCTCCAGCGGCAGCTCGCCGCGGCGCGGGGCGGCGCTGCCGCCGGGGAGCCGCTCGAGCACGGTGCGGAACACGTCCGGCCGCTCGTTCCTCAGCGCGAGGCAGTGGGCCACCGCGTCGCTCAGCGAGCCGATGCCGAGCTGGATCGTCCCGCCGTCCGGCACGAGGCTGGCCACGTGCATACCGGTGGCGTAATCCGCGGGCCCCAGCGCCCGGTTGGGCAGGCCGAACGGTGGGAACTCCCACTCGGGCGCATCCAGCACGAAGTCGAAAGCGTCTTCGGCCACTTCCGCGTCGCCGGTCATGTACGGCAGCTGGCGGTTGACCTGTGCGACCAGCGCGACCCGTCGGCCGGCCGCCCTCGCCTCCCTGAGGGCCGGCAGCAGGTCGAGGGATATCTCCGGGTTGGAGCTCAGGCTGTAGTGCCGCGGGCTGGCCGTGCGCGCGGAGACGAGCTGCGCCACCACGTTCACACCGAGCCGCATGAGTTCCGGCACGACCCGGCTGTAGTTGATGCTGGTGTAGGACTGCTGCGCCGACGGCGTGCCGAGGTAGGCGCCCGGCCGGAAATAGAACTCGCGCACCTCGATATTCGGCGGCAGCGTATCGGCGCGGATGGCCTCGGCATAGCGCAGCGCAGGCCAGCCCGCATACAGCCGCTGCACCAGCGGCGCCAGGAAGCGCTGCTCCAGCTCGCCGTGCACCCGCGGCGTCTCCAGCGTGAGAGCGGTGAAGATCGTTAGCCGGATCGAGGAATCGGCCGAGGCCCGCTCGTACAGGGCGTTGGCCACGTGCACGGCCTTGCCGAGGCCCACGGGCAGGCCCAGCACCACGTGCCGGCCCACGCGCTCGATGACGGCATCGGCGAGTTCGCCGGGATCCTGCCAGGCCCGGCTCACGCCGGCCGACCCCGACCGCGGCCGCGTCGACAGCGAATATGGCACATAATGATCCGCATCTTTCGGGAGTCCTGTCGCGAACAATAATCGCACAGACCAGTGAAACACATGCGGATCACCCGAAACCCGCGTGAGGAGGAAAACCGCTTGTCATCGCGCCACAGCGCCGCCGCTGCCCTCGCCGTCCTGGGCAGCCTCGTCCTGGCACTGCCCGCCGCACCGGCGGCGGCCGCGGTGCCCGACATCGCCCGGGAAGCGTTCGCCAACATGCCGCAGGTGACCGGCGAATGGGCATTCACGCGTACCCGGGAAGACAACGACGGCACCCGCGTCGAACGCTTCGACCCGACCGCCGCGCCGGAATGGCAGCTGCTGTCCGTGGACGGCCGCGAGCCCACCGAGGCCGAACTGCAGGACTACGCCGAAGAGGTGGAGAAACGCCTCGCCCGTGAGGAGGGCCGGCCCGGCGACAACGACTTCGACGGCCTCGCGGCCGACCAAGGCTGGGAGCTGGTGGCAGAGGATGACGAACGGGAGACCTGGCGCTTCCGGCCGGCCCCGGGGGCGACCGACCGGGAGAGCATGGCCGAGCACCTGCGCGGCGAGATGACCATCCTGAAGTCGGTTCCCTACGTCGAGTCCTTCCGCCTCTACAACGAGCAGCCGTTCCGCGCGAAGGTGATCGCGAAGATCGAGAGATTCAGCACCCGCATCGAGATGATCCGGCTGGACCGCAGGGCCTACATGCCGGTCCGGGTCGCCACGGAGGTGAGAGGCAGCGCCGCGCTCGGCCTGAAGAGCATCGACCGGAACATCCTGCTGACCTACTCCGAATTCCGCTACGCCGGCTCCGGCGACGGCGGCAGCGACAGCGACGCCGCCGCCCCGGCAGCCGCCCGCGCTGGCCGCTGAGGCTGTTGAAGGGCTGGGGCGACCCGAAGGACTTCGCCGGCATCGCGGCCTATCTCGCCAGCGCCGCCTCCGCCTTCCATACCGGCGACACCATCTTGCTGGACGGCGGCTACACGATATTCTGACCGGACCGGTCAGCGGCCGCCGCCGTTCTCCACGATGCCGTCCAGCAGTGTCTTGGCCCGCAGG
>CAYRZI010000207.1:0-3964 GCA_964428605.1 uncultured Woeseiaceae bacterium | reverse complement strand
GTATCTATGAACGGTGTCTCCTGTGAGCGGAACCCTGTACCTTATCCCGCGGACCTGGCGACTGCGGCAGGACACGAACAAAGCAGGGGCATGGACAGAAACCGGAATACAATCAGAGGAGGATCGACAATGAAAGATAAAAGAAGCGCCCACCTGAAGCTGCAGGAACTGGTCGACTGCTTCGTCTCCACCGACCCGCTGGCCGAAATGACCGCCATCAGCGGCAACGAACCGGACCGGGAAGAAGCGGCCCTGAAGTGGATGGCCCTGGCGGCGATCCATGGGGTCACCGCGCGGGCCAAAAAGATCTCCCTGAAAAAGGATGCGAACGGCAATGTGACCGTCAAGGCGAAATACCGCACATCTCCCCTGCCCTCGCCGGATGCCGCCCTGGGCCACGATGTCGTGACCGCGGTCAAGGAGCTCATCCAGGCCGACGGGAGCAAGGGCAAATCGGACCTGGCGCTGGGCATCCGCGACAGCAGCATCGATCTCAAAATCAAATTCAAGCAGGAGGACGACGGCGAGAAGTGCTCCATCGTCTTTCCCGAGTAGCGCCGAATGATCGAGCGGGTTCGCCGAACCATCGTGATCACGAAGCGCGCATCTGGTACGCGTCGCTGGTCAGGATGTCGCTCAGGCTGTCGGCGACCGGGCCGTCCGTGCGGATCCGGATGCGGGAGCCGGCCGGCACCTCTTGCGGCGGCGAATAGTGCTGCTGGAAATCCTCGAGATGCTCGAGGCGCGCCTGCGAAAGCCCGCCTTCTGCCTCGCGCACCCGCAGGCGCCGGCGCAGAACGTGCTCCGGGCAGACGCACTCGATGAAAAGCACGTTGGCGTCGGCGTCGGCGGCCAGCTGGCGGGCTTCGTCCCGCTTGCGCCGGTTGGCGAAGGTGGCGTCCAGAATGACGTCGTCCCCTTTTTCGAGAATGCCCTGGGCCTCCAGGAACATGCGGCCGTAAACAAGGGAAATCGCTGCCGCGCTGTAACGGCCGGCACCGAAGGGCAGCGTCCCGGGCGCCTCATCGCCCGGGCGGCCGCTTGCGTTCTCGCATCGCCCGGCGGCAGGCTCCGCGCCTGCGTCCGCAGCCCAGACTCCGGGCCTGCATCCGCATGGCCGTCATCCTGCACCGATATCCCGCCAACAGACTGTCCGATCGTATCCAGGTGGCCGCTTCCGTCCCACCATCGCCCGGTGAAAGGCTCCGTGCCTGTATCCACGCGGCCGTCATCCTGCACTGATCGCCCTTCTACTGATCGCCCTTCTACAGACTGTCCGTCGGTATCCACGCGGCCGTCATTCTCCCCCCATCGTTCGGCCCAAGGCTCCGCACCTAGACCTCTGAGATCTCCTCGATACCTTCACCCGCAACTGTTTCCCGCCGACTTTGCACACTGGTTTTCGTGGCGCAACCCGCGGCAAGGGCAGCCAGAATCGCCGCGCAACCGATGCTCAGTACGGCCGATCTCCACGTTCTCATCATTGCCGCCTCCCATGAAGTGAGCCGTGTCAAGGCAAGGTCCCGAGGCTTTGCGGTGCGTGGAGCCGACCAATCTCCCATTCGCGCTGGTCCACTTGCTGCGGGACCGCACACTAAGCTGGTCCTGTCTGGAGGGGACGCCCATTCTCCTTTTCGCGCCTGCCCTTGCGGGCGGCGAGGCGGTATGCATGCGGGCTGTCCCCATCGTTCGCCCACGCTTGAGCTCCCGATGACCTTGTCTTTTCGGTCTCGCTTCCTTGGCTAAAGTCTTCTGCCTTGCCTGTTCAAACCGCCTACTCAGAGGCGGCCTGCCTCGTAGTCCTGCTGATACTTCAGAAGATGATACGCGATCGTCAGCAGCTTGCGCGTCAGGGCCACCGTGGCCGTCTTCTTCCCGCGCCGCCCCGCTACACGCCAGAACCACTGCCGCAAGGGCGCTGCATCGAGTCGCTCGTCATGGGCAATCCGGTGTGCCACCTGCACCCAGACCGCCCGAAGCTCACTTCGCCCCTCGCGGCTGATCGGCCCGTACTCGGTCCTCTCGCCGCTGGAGCGCACACGCGGGCAGAGCCCCGAGTAGCTGACCAGCTTGCGAGAGCTGGAGAATCGTCCGATCTCGTCCACCGCCGCCAAGAAGGTCAGCGCCGCTATGCGGCCCACGCCCGGCATCGCCTCCAGCCGCGCCGCCCGAGGGTCCTGCCGCTCATACCCCGCCAGCTCAGCGTCCAGATCCTTCAGCGACTCCGTCAGGGCCTGGAAACTCAGGTAGTAGGACCGAAGGATCGGCTGCAGGTGGCCGTGGCTGTACTGGACGCCTATTAGACGATCCCAGCCTCGGCGTGTGCTCAAGCCCCGCGCCGCCAGCCGGATGCCTTCCTGCCTCAAGACGCCGCGCACCACGTTGCAGAGCTTCGTGCGTGCGCTGACCAGCCGACGGCGGGCCGCAAGAAGGCCCCGAAGCTCGCGCGTCCTCCGGCAGGGCATGTGCACCGGACGGGGGAGCCCGTCCAGGCGCAACAGATCGCACAGAATCTTCGCGTCGATCTTGTCGGTCTTGCGCCGGCTCTCGGCGATCAGCTTCACCCTGACCGGGTTGACCACCGTCACCTCGGCGCCCATCTCGGTGAGCGTCTCATGCAGCCAGGCCGTCTGGTTGCCCGCCTCGATGGCCACTTTCAGACCATCGGGGATGAAACGACCCAACTGCTGCCGGAGTGCGCGGCTCTCTGTAGCCACCGGACCGCTCACCAGCCTGTTACCTCTATGATCGCTCACGTGCAAGTAACTGGACACCATCGCCACATCCAGACCACAATAGACCATCCGCCGACCTCCTTCTGGGACACGGGCCAGGGAAACCACACATTCCGCAGCCCGTATCTTACTCCCGGTTGCGAGGTCGGCTCACTTCATAGCTTCTCCTTGCAGAATTGGGACATCATGCCTGCGATTCGCCTCCGGACTTCTCCCGACGACCTCGCGGCACCACCGCGTACCCGGCGGGCAGAAAGAGCAGCGTCAGCAACAGCGAATAGAGCAACCCCCCGATCACGGCAATGGCCATCGGCATCAGCATGTCGCCGCCTTCCCCGAGGTTGAGCGCCAGGGGCGTTACTCCCAGCACGGTAGTCAACTGCGTCATCAGGATCGGCCTCAGGCGTATCGGAGCGGCCCGGCGAATGGCCTGCAGCGGGGTCTCTCCTCCGGTGCGGTATTCTTCGGCCAGCGTCAGCAACACCACGCCCTGTGACGTTATCCCGCCCATCATGACCACCAGCCCGATCATCACCGTCACCCCGATGGGGATGCCCGTCAGGTAAAGCGCCAGGAAGGCGCCCGTGAGGGCGAACGGCACGTTCACTATGATCAGGAAGGGCAACGAGAAAGACTCGAACTGTATGGCCAGAACCACGTAGGCGAACAGCACCGCAAAGCCGATGATCAGACCCATGGCCTGGCGGTTTTCCGCCATCATCTGTGCCTGACCGCCCATCTCGAACTCGACTCCCGCAGGACGCTCCAAGGCAAGGACCGCCTGCTCGGCGCGAGAGATAGCCTCGCCCACACTGATGCCGGCGGAGTCGGCGCGTACGATGACTTCTTTGGCCTGGTCTTCCCTCACGATCTCCACGGGCCCAACGGCACGACGGACCTCGGCGATGTCGCGCAGATGGACGGGCTCTGCGGCCTGTATATCAATGATCAGCCCTTCGAGGTCCGACTTGCTCGTCAGGCGCACCTCCGGGACCATGACGCGGATATCGTAGTACTCACTTCCCTCCCGGTATTCGGTGGCCACGAGGCCGTGCACGAGGGCGCGGAGCGTCGAGGCGACCTGGTTCACCGAGATGCCCATCGCCGAGGCACGGGCCCGGTCTACATAGACGCGATATTCTGGCTTCGTCATGTCCATCGAGATATTGACGTTCGCCAGCCCCGGCGTCTCGTTGAGCCTTTCGGCAACCTGCCTGGCGAACTCGAAG
>CAYRZI010000206.1:0-3986 GCA_964428605.1 uncultured Woeseiaceae bacterium | reverse complement strand
CTCATGTGCTGGGCGGCCTGCGACCGGCTCTCGCGCATCGCCACGCGGCTCGGGCTGGCCGACCGCGCGGCCTACTGGGGCCGCCAGGCGAGCCACATCCACAAGGTGATCTGCGAACAGGCCTGGGACGACAAGCAGCAGGCCTTCACCGAGAGCTTCGGCCGCCCTGAGATGGACGCGAGCCTGCTGATGATGCACTACCTCGGCTTCCTGCAGGCCGACGACCCGCGCTTCATCGGTACCGTGAACGCCATCGAGAAGGAGCTCAGGCGCGGCCATCACGTGTTCCGCTACGCCGCTGCCGACGACTTCGGCGAGCCGGAGAACGCCTTCAACATCTGCACCTTCTGGTACATCGATGCCCTGGCTTCCATCGGCCGGCAGGAAGAGGCGCGGGAGCTCTACGAACACATGCTGAGCTGCAGAAACCCGCTCGGCATGCTGTCAGAGGACATCGACCCGCGGGACAATTCGCTGTGGGGCAACTTCCCGCAGACCTACAGCATGGCCGGTATCATCGACGGTGCCATGCGGCTCAGCAAGAGCTGGGCCGAGGCCATCTAGCGCAAGGAGCAGCCAATGAGCGGCAACGGACGTCTGATCACCGTCTCCAACCGGGTGGCGATGCCCAACCCCAACCGGCCCGCCGCGGGCGGTCTGGCCGTGGGTGTTCTGGCGGCGCTGGAGGACGAGGGCGGCATGTGGTTCGGCTGGGACGGCAAGCTCACCGGCAGCGACAGCCACGACCCCCAGCACGTCACCCGCGGCAAGATCACCTTCTCCACCATCGACCTGAACGAGCGCGAATACGAACTCTATTACAACGGCTTCAGCAACCGGGTGCTGTGGCCGCTGTTCCACTACCTCCTGAGCTACATGCTCTACGACCGTCGCGAGTTCGAGGCCTACCTGCGGGTGAATGCGCTGTTCGCGCGCAAGCTGAAACCGCTGCTCGAACCCGACGACATCATCTGGGTGCACGACTACCACCTGATCCCGCTGGCGGCAGAGCTCCGGAACGCGGGCGTCGACCAGCCCATCGGCTTCTTCCTGCACGTGCCTTTCCCCGGCTACGACATCCTGCAGGCACTGCCGGATCACGAGTACCTGCTGCGCTCCCTGTCCGCCTACGACGTGGTGGGCTTCCAGACCGAGCGCGACCTGGCGTCGTTCCGGGAGGGCATGACCCATCCGGTCATCGGCGGCGAACTCGCCGAGGGCAACCGCATCGACGTGCCCGGGGGCTCGCTGATCGCCGACGTCTACCCCATCGGGATCGACGTCGACGGCATCGCCGACCTGTCGGAGAAGAACAAGGACGGTGAGAACGTGCGCCGCATGCGGGACAGTCTCGGCGGCCGGGAACTGCTCATCGGCGTGGATCGGCTGGACTACTCGAAGGGGCTCCGGCGCCGCTTCCTCGCCTACGAGCGGCTGCTGGAGCGCTATCCCTCCAACCAGGGCAACCTGGTCTTCATGCAGATCGCCCCGCCCACCCGCGTCGGCATCCGCGCCTACGAGGAGATCCGCGCCGAACTGGAGCGCACCGCCGGCCAGATCAACGGCCGCTTCGCCGACATGGACTGGGTACCCATCCGCTATCTGAACAAGGGCTTCGACCGTCCGACGCTGATGGGCATGCTGCGCGCGGCCCGGGTGGGGCTCGTGACGCCCATCCGCGACGGCATGAACCTGGTGGCCAAGGAGTATCTGGCCTCCCAGGACGCCGACGACCCCGGCGTGCTGGTCCTGTCCAAGCTCGCCGGCGCGGCCCACGAACTCACCGAGGCGGTGCTCGTGAACCCCTACGACACCGAGGACGTGGCCGACGGCATCAACCGCTCGCTGCACATGCCGCTGGAGGAGCGCCGCGAGCGCCACGCGGCCATGCTGGAGACGCTGCGCCGCAACGACATCACCGCCTGGCGAACCCGTTTCGTCGCCGACCTGAGGAAGAAGCGCCGATGACTGCCGCCGCTGCCGAACGCTGGCTGATCGCCGACATCGGCGGCACCAACAGCCGGGTAGGCTGCTGGACCCGCGGCCGTCCCCACGACCAGATCGACGAGCTCGAGCTGATGCAGAACGAGCGCTACGGCGGCATCGAGGAGCTGCTGCGCGACTACCTGGACCGCCTGCAGGGCGAGCCCCCCCGGGCGGCCGGCCTCGCCATCGCGGCCCCTATCACGGGCAACCGGGTGGACATGCTGAACATCGACTGGTCCTTCGAGCAGGACCGGCTGGCGGAGCGCTTCGGTTTCGCCGAGCTCTACGTCATCAACGACTTCGAGGCCATCGCCTGCGCGCTGCCGTCACTGCGGGGCGAGGACTGCCTGGAGATCGGCGGCGGCGCGGGCCTGCCCGGCCGCAGCCTGGCAGTGCTCGGACCCGGCACGGGCCTCGGCGTGGCCGGTCTCGTCATCAGCGACGCCGGTTACATTCCGGTCAGCGGCGAGGGCGGACACATGACCCTGCCCGCCGTCAATGACGAGGAGATGCTGATCGTCAGCCGGGTGCGGGACGAACTGGGCCACTGCTCCGCGGAGCGCATCCTGTCCGGCGAGGGCATCGCCCGCCTGCATCAGGGTATCCACGGCGGCGGGCGGCCGAAGGCGCGGGAGGTCAGCGAGGCCGCCCGGAATGGTGACGAGGCGGCGATGCGCACGTTCAACCTGTTCTTCGATTTCCTCGGCACCGTGGCCTCGGACGTGGCGCTGGTCTTCGGCGCCCTGAGCGGTGTCTACATCGCCGGCGGTATCGTCCCCGCGAACCTGGGCCTCTTCCGCCGTTCGGGCTTCACCGAACGCTTCGTGGACAAGGGCCGCTACCGGGATTACCTGGCGGGCATCCCGCTGAGGCTGATCACCGCGGCCACGCCGGGTCTCACCGGCATGGCGGCGTTCTGCGACCCCGACTCGAGGATCCGTACCCAGCGGACGCGGTGAGTCAGGGCCAGGACGGGCCTTGCGTTCGCGGGTCAGACGCAGAAACACCGACCTCCATCCAGGACAGGAGGCCACGCGAAGTCCCTGCCCGGCATATGCGGGAATGCATCACAGTACGATGCCAGGGGAGTCACGATCGGGCCGCCGAACGCCACGGCGGCGGCTGTCGAATCTCAGCGCCGCCGCTCGCCCTGCAGGGACCGCAGGGTCTCCTCGTACAGCGCCGCGTCCGCGTCGCTGAACAACACGAACCGGACGTGCTTCACGGCGGAGCGCGGCGGCAACGCCTGCAGGACCGTGCCGAGCGCGATGCGCGCCGCCGGTTCCGCCGGGAAGCCGAAAGCGCCGGTGGAGAGCGCCGGGAAGGCAATGGACGCCACCGATTTTTCGTCTGCCAGCGAGATCGCCTCGCGATAACAGGAGGCCAGCAGTTCATCGGACGGCTCGTCACGACCGTATACCGGGCCCAGACAATGGATGACGCAACGGTTGGGCAGACCGTGGGCGCCCGTCATCACCGCCTCGCCGGGCCGGATCGGCGCATACCGCCGGCCCTCCTCCGCCAGACCCGGCCCGGCGGCACGATGGATGGCGCCGGCCACGCCGCCTCCGGTCTGCAGCTGCGCGTTGGCCGCGTTGACGATGGCATCCATGTCGGGCTGGTCGGCGATGTCACCGCGGACGATCTCTATCGTGACGTCATCGATGGTCGTCTTGTACATGGGACCAGTCTAGGGCGACGGCATTGCGGCAACAACGGGCGGCAGCGGAGTCAGGGCCCGAGGACCGCCTCCGCCAGCCGCGCCTCGATCTCTCCCATGAGTTCGCTGCCGGGCTCGGTGAACCCGATATCGGTGTTCACCTGGAAGGCGATCGTCACGCCGTGATCCGCGTAATGGCGCAGGCTGGACGTGTAACCGGGAATCCAGCCCGCGTGGCCATAAACGACGCCGAAACGTCCGTCGCGGAACTCCGCGACGCCGAGGCCGTAACGGGCGGCTGGCCGCGCCGGGTCGATCGGCGCCGAGGCGAGCAGCACCG
>CAYRZI010000205.1:0-4040 GCA_964428605.1 uncultured Woeseiaceae bacterium | reverse complement strand
GGCGAACCCAATAACCTTAGCGGTGGCAATGAAGATGCGCTGGCATTCGCCTACTTCAGTGCGACGCCGGGCGAGTGGAACGACGCACCCTCGGGTTTCCTGTACGGCAATAATCTCGGCGGATATGTGGTCGAGTTCGAAGTCTCCGAACCGGGAACGCTCGCTTTGCTGGGCCTCGGCCTTCTGGCGGCGGGATACGGACGCAGACGCAAGCGCTGACCGAAGACGGTACGCTGATTCGAGAAAACTCCTTCTCGTGCGAGGGGGCGTTTCGCTCGATTCGAGATCCGGCGGTGGTTGTGGTTATTGGGTCCGCCGTTTCTCCGGGCGCCGTATGTGATTGTGCCCGGGAAAACGACTGTTGAATCGACATAGCTTCTGTGTTCGGTGCGACTCGCCAGCTGCGAGACGTGCACCGTGCCGACTACCCGTAACCCCGTACACCGCGCTTGAACATCACTTGGTACAACCAGCCGAGTTCTGTCGCTCGTTACACTACCGCTCGTCTCGGCGCGCAAGTGCGGAATAATGAGATCACGCTACGAGGATGAAAGCACCGGCAACTCGGTTGCCAGCCACGGCTTGTGGCGAACACATGCAAGCGTCTTCTCCGCACTGACTTCCGCCATAATTCTCATACTTCTGTTGGGCGCTGTCGATGGAGTGAGCCTGCTCGCACTTGA
This sequence comes from uncultured Woeseiaceae bacterium, assembly GCA_964428605.1. GTDB lineage: Bacteria > Pseudomonadota > Gammaproteobacteria > Steroidobacterales > Woeseiaceae > Lentisalinibacter. Next base: position 3,357 of record CAYRZI010000205.1, on the reverse strand, counting down.
TCGTGAGGCCCAACTCGTCGCGGTTGGTTCCGCGATCGCTTTTCTCTTTGGCTGGGTTATCGGTCGTTCGCCGCTCATTCCCCAGAGTAGCTGGCTCGGCCAGTTCTTGCGTATAGCTGTAATTTCGGCCGTCACAACGCAACCCATTTTGCTTGTCGTCATCTTCTTGGATATCGACGTGTCGCGGCTCACCCTTCTGTTCCAGCTCGCGGCAGTCGTTGGGCTGCTCTTCGTGACAATCTGGCGTCTGCCCGGGTGGATCCCTGTCACAGCGACCGCGTCAATGCTCTTGGCAGTCTCGATGCTGACGGTTCGGCCGGCTGCCGAGGCTCCGGCGGTACAGTTTATCTCCACGAGCTACCATGACCTGAAGCTCAATACTTACGAGATTCAATCGCAACCACCGACAGATGGTGGCGCGGTGCACCTGCTGACGGACGGTCGAGTACTGCTGGTCAATGCCGAAGGCGGTGCGCACTTGCTAACAGTCGATGGCACTCGGATCGCTGATCACACAGTATTGAATCTCAATATTCCGATCAATCGAGAGGAGTACATCGAGAGCGGAGGGCCACGACCGTTTTACTTTCGTGTTGTCGATATTTTCGTAGTCGAACGATTGGGGGGCGCGTCGCTCCTGAGCACTTACTCATATTGGGATGCCTCGAATCGCTGCTACACACTGAGGTTGTCCATCGCGCCATGGGCTGCCCGCGGAGATGTCAAAGCCGATGCCTGGCGCACGCTATTTGAATCTGAGCCGTGCATCAAGGTACCACGGAACACGAACGAGCATGGCGGGAGAATGGCACTTCTCTCCGACGACACGCTTCTGTTTTCGATAGGGAGCCACAAACTCGAAAGCAACGATCCCGAGACGCTCGTGAACTCGGTATACGGGCAGATTCGTTTGCTGAATCTGCGGACCGGAGAAACCGAGCTTTACAGTGACGGCCATCGAAACGTGCAGGGCCTGTGGGTTGGTCAGGATGAGATTTGGGTTACGGAGCATGGTCCATACGGCGGTGATGAGCTAAATCTCCTTAAGAAGGGAAAGCACTATGGTTGGCCGTTTGCGAGTTATGGTACCGACTACACAGGCAAAACACTCGAGCATGGTGATGTGGGCGTCCATGCCGGGTTCGAGCGGCCAATCTATGCATGGACTCCATCAATCGCGATCTCAAATTTGATCCGAACCACATCGCCCCAGTTCCCCTTATGGCACGGTGACCTCTTGGTCGGTTCGCTTTTCGGAAAAGGTAATGGCGTCTCGATTTATCGGGTTCGCGTTCGCGAGGGTCGGATGGTGTCCAGCGAGCGGATTCCCGTCGGCTCGACGATCCGCGACCTCCTCGAATTGCCATCCGGTCGATTGCTTCTCTGGGACGGGAAGGGCACGGTTTCGATCATTGAGGGAGCCAGTCATATCTTCGCGAGCTGTGCTGGATGCCACGCGACCCGTTCTAACGTCCTTGGTATTGGACCGTCGTTGCATGGCATCGTCGGAGCGCCCGTTGCGCGACAGGCCGCTTTTCCCTACTCTGATGCAATGAGGGCGTATGGTGGAAAATGGACTGAGCGTCGGCTACACGCTTTCCTCGCGGATCCGGACGGCGTGGTGCCGGGAACGACAATGGAGCACGCTGGGATCGTGGACGAACCGCAGCGGCAGGAGATCATCGAGTATCTTCGGGACATAAGCGACTGACTTCGTCTGTGACAGAGGGGCGGTTCATCTTGCTCGGGTTCGTTACCGCCGTGTCGGTCATTCTGGCTGGGTGTCAGCCGAATGAGGCCACGTCCCTAGCCGAAACCCAGGGGAATGCGTCACGCCTTTGGGGTGAGGCAGGTGCGCTGTGGGACCCTTCTGGTCGGCTACCTGACTTCGCGTTCGCGGGCTACCGCACAGGAGTCGAGCCCCTTCCGTTACCAACTGCACGAGTAAACGTCCGGACTTTCGGAGCCAGGGGTGACGACAATGTCGACGATACCGCAGCGATTCAAAGGGCAATCGAATCCGCCGCACCCGGACAGGTTGTATGGATTCCAGACGGCACGTACATCCTGTCCGATCGGCTGATGATCATGCGGTCCGACGTTGTTCTGCGCGGTGAAAGCGAGGAGGGGGTGAGACTCGACTTCCGACGATCACTTATGGAGATCGCAGGACCAGAATCGGTCGGCCTCGAGTTTCCAAACGTGGCAGCCGGCGGCGGGAAGCGCTGGTCTTTCATCGGGGGTCTCGTTTGGGTTGAGGGTTGCGACCCGATCAGTGCCGATTCACGGCTAGCCCGCCTTGTCGGCGTAATTCCAAGGGGGAGCCGGACGATTGAGGTCGACGATGCGGCCTCTCTTGCTGTCGGGCAGTGGATCAGACTCGTGATGACTGACCCCAAGGACGGGCCGCTCGAGGGCTCACTCCTACGACATTTGCACGACGATCTTACCGTGACCGGAACAGAAACCGGCTGGCGTTTGTTCGAGTTCGCCAGCCGGATCGAAGCGATTCGGGGCCCACTGGTTACGCTGGAGCGCAGACTGCCGCTCGAGATTCGACCAGAGTGGCAACCTGAACTTCATCCGTTCGCGCCGACTGTTCAGGAGGTCGGTATCGAAAAGCTCACGCTATCTTTTCCGGACGTGGCTTCGGCACCGCATCTCCAGGAGCCCGGTTTCAATGGGATCTATTTCTATCGTGTAGCGAATTCGTGGATACGAGATGTGACGATCAAGAACGCCGATAGCGGCGTCTTCTTCAATTTTGCCACCTTCAATACGATCACTCGCCTCACTATAGACGCTTCTCCCTTGCGAGAGCATGTGTCCGACGTGAGCGGACATCACGGAATAGGCCTCGGGTGGCTGTCTGCGGATAACTTGATCGTCGATTTCGAGATTGCCACGAAATATATTCATGACATCACCGTGGAAACTGCGGTGCGGGGCAACGTATTCTCTATGGGCCGCGGCGTCGATATCAATCTCGATCATCACAAGAAAGCTCCCTATCAGAATCTTTTCACGCAGCTGCATCTCGGAGCTGGGGCACGACCTTTCGCGAGTTCGGGCCCTCAGAATGGCGGTCCCCAGAGCGCTGCGCGCAATACCTATTGGAGCATTCATGCGGATGGCGCGCTGGACTTCCCGCCAAAAGACTTCGGGCCACGCCTCAACTTCGTCGGAGTGTCATTAGACGGCGCTCCGAACCACTCGCTCGATTGGCACGTCGAGATGATGGTGGATGGCGCCAGGGTATCGCCGCCGAACCTGCACCTGGCCCAGCTGGCACGACGGACCGAGGGGGACACCGGCTCGCCGCCAAACTGAGTGTCGCCAGAATCCGGTTGCCGCTGC
>CAYRZI010000204.1:0-4049 GCA_964428605.1 uncultured Woeseiaceae bacterium | reverse complement strand
GGGATATCGAACTGGATGCATCGGCCAGCGAGGCACTAGGCCGGCTACGAGTGTTTCAGGTAAAGCGCAACGTTATATCTCGAAATGTCAAGCCGGTAGGGCGTGCAAAGAGCGATCATTTCGGAGCCCTGTATATTGTGCAGGGTGAGCCGTTCTGGGCATCGAATGAAGTCGTAACAAACGCGGAACTGAGCGCTCGTACGGTAGAGGCCATTCTGAGGGAAGAGGATGAGTCACTCTGAGGAGCCGATCGTGTTCTCCTGTGAGGGAGAGCAGCTTGCCGGGATTTTGCATCTTACCTCGCGACAGCCGGCCGTTGGAGTCGTAATTGTCGTCGGTGGACCTCAGTACCGCATCGGGAGTCACCGGTCATTCGTCTGTATTGCGCGCCACATTGCCGCTGCTGGCGTTCCGGTACTGCGTTTTGACGCGAGGGGAATGGGAGATTCGACGGGATCCTGGTGCGGGTTCGAGCAGACGGGGCCGGATATAGAGGCAGCCATAGGGTGTCTTTGCTCTCAAGTTCCATCCGTCCAGAGCATAGTATTGCTGGGCCTTTGTGATGGTGCATCGGCCGGATTGCTGTACGCACCGAAAGACGAAAGGGTGGATGGGCTCATACTCCTAAATCCTTGGATCCGCTCTGAGGATGGCAGGAGTCGATACGCATTCAGGCATTATTATCTGCCCAAGCTAAAAGATACGGGGCTCTGGAAGCGGATGCTACGCGGAGAAATTCGTCCGGGTGAGTGGATCTCTGAGTTCACGTCGCTCGCCGGTCGTTCAGTTCTCACTGGTCTGCGGCGTTTTACCGGTGGTCAGAAATCTCAAAATGGCCTGGCAGATCGCGTTGAGATCAGTTTGAGGCGATTCTCGAGACCCATGCTCGTGTTGACAAGCGGTGACGACATGGTGGGAAGGGAGTTCGCAGAATTCTGGAAGTCGCTTTATAATGCATCCGATCGGGAGTTCCCGAATGATTGGAGTCTTACGGTGCTACCCGGGGCCAAGCATACGTTTACTAATCGATCCGACCTTGAGAGTGTTGCGGATCAATGCGTTGCGTGGCTGTCAACCCACTCGTCCAGAGCGTGAGTTACAAATTGGTGCCTGTCACCAGCCTTCTGATAAGGCCAAGGTTTTCGCCCGGCCGCAGCGTAGGATCGTCAACGGCGTTTCCGGCGCTCACATCATCCCAGGACGCCACACGCACGTCGCCGCCCAAGCCACATAGCCTGCCTAAACGTCCTAGCTCAAATCGTGAGCGTAATGCAAGTGATTGAAAGAGTTTAGAAGATGAGGCAAGCGTGTCATGTGAGAGTTCGTAACCGAATGAGCGCAACTGCTTTCCGGCTACACCCTCGAGTTTCCGCAACAATTCGGGGTCACATTGTGACCTCCATCGGGACGCACCGACCTTATGTTCATCCTTATCCCAGTCGAAGGAGGTGTTGGGCTGCGCCACTGATCCGATGGGGTGGCTCGCAATGGTACTAATGTTTATAGACTGACCTATGAACGCAGCGACTTGCTGAAGCGTTTTCTCGAAAGAATTGACCAGGTCTTCGTAGTGTATTGCCAAGTAATCCGGACGGACGAAACACTCTGCTCCAGCCGTTCGGCTTGTGATCCAGGCCCAATACGTTGCCGCTGCAACCTCGGGTGCGTCTCTGCCCCATGGCAGTGGAGCGACAAATTTCTTCCTGGCAAGCGAAAGCGCGACATCTCGACCGTCCCTGATAATATGAATAAACAGAGCATCTGGAAAATCGCGCTTTATCCGACGGATATATAAGCCGTGGTCCGGAGTGCACTCTGCCCAGCGTGTCGCGCCTTGTTGTAGACAGATTGATTCCATTAGCTGTCGCAAGAAAGCGCCCTCCGTCCAGACGCCCTTCGACACTTTTTCACGGAAACTCTCGGCATCCAGACCTGACCGGAGAAAAAACTCGCTCTTGAGCCATCTATTGAGAAAATGCTCACGTTCGCGATTGCGGGCGATTGCACGGAAAGCGGGGCCGAAGCGGCTATACACTTGTGTCTCGGATCGGTAGATTGCGAATCTGCCAGACGAAAGAAGCAGATGGTAGAGCCAGGTGGTTCCCGATCGCGGCGATCCAACGATGAACACGGGTCTGAAGGATTGTGCAGGCATGACCTTTGGTAATCATTTGGTCAGGAGACTCATGGCAAGTGGGACGTTCGGTACTGGATTCCCACCGCAGCGGTTTTCAAATTTTGGCTTAGAGTATATACGAGGCCGCTCGTTGGACAAGGTTCTTTCGCGCGGCGCTAATGAATAATTGTGAATGAGATTAAGGTGTTCATGCGACGGGCCGAAGACCGCTCGATCGAGCGATTGAAAGGGACAGTCTTGGTGGCGCTTGTAGGCCTTTTGGCTGCTGGTTGTGGCCCTGCTCCTCTGCACGATGATTTTGAGGGGCCCGTAATCTCGTCTGCAAATTGGCAACTGGATATGGATCGCGCATGCCGGTACGAAATCGTCGATTTGCAAAAAGGTGGTGGATCGGCGTTACGCATCGATGCGCCGGCTGAGGCCAGATGCGAGATCACTCCAAAGCTCTTCCCCGACTGGCAAAGGTCGTTTGTGCGCGAACCCTTCGGAGAGGAACGCTGGTACCGGTTCAGCGTCTACGTTGAGGATATGAGGGGCGCCAAGAAATCAGACGACATCACTGATAACACGATCGTCGCGCAATGGCATTCGTCTCCGGACTATTGGCCTCGCAAAGAAGCTAGCAGAGGGCCTCCGCTAGCATTGCGGATACACAATGGCCGCTGGGGTATTACATACGGTTGGGACCGTAGTCTGAAGTCCGAACCGCGGTACTTGGCGAGGCGGTGGCACTGGGTCGGTCGTGTACAGACTGGGGAGTGGATCGATTGGTCCTTCCGCATCATCTGGAATTATGGCGATAGCGGGTTGACCGAAGTCCGTAAAGACGGCGCGCTGGTGATGCAGAGAATGGGGCCAAATGCCTACAATGATCTGCGGGGCGTGTATTTCAAACTAGGTCTCTACCATCCTACGATCGATAAGACGATTTTTCTGGACAGAGTTGTCGTCACCGGCGCTGAGGCAGGCGAGTCACAGCTGGCGCCGGCCGGTAAGGCCGGACCGCCGGGATCGCCGTGAACTCATCAATTGGGCGAGCCGTGAACTCATCAATTGGGCGAAAAGAAATACCCCCAACGAAGCGGAGGCAATTCCCAGTCCCAACACCAAGTAGCTTAGACGTAGCAAATCGCAAATCTGTTCCGCGTTCGTTGGCGTCTCCAGTATACGGATTCGCGGGTGGATGCCCAGAGGATGGCGGCCATTTGCTCTATCGGTCGAGAAGCGGGTCCGAGTGTCTGGACGGGCGGGCAGTGGTCGTATGAGAGGACGTCATTGGCAAACTAAAGGAAGAGCTGGTCAGCGCCCGGGGATAGCAGCGGAATGCCTCGCCGGGACTGTTGAGACGAAACGCGTTGCCGATTGTAGCTATCGCGATACCTGCTGTTCCGCGTTCCTTGATGCACTAGATACGCAATTTTCGTACTGACAAGGGCCAATCTTTGTCTATGCAGCTTGGCATTTAATGGCCCGAAGGTCGCAACGCCGGTACGAGAGCAAGAAAATGAAGAGGACGGGAGCAACGGTCGGGGAGATCAGCAGTTTCATGCGAACACTCTCGAGTATCTAAAATTAGATACCATATCGCCTAACACAATTGCGTTATTATTTGACGATATCAGCGGGTTTCTAGTAGAGCGCGTAGTAATCGCATGAATCAAACAGTTCTTTTCATAGCGTTTCATTTTCCTCCGATTGCCTCCAGCAGTGGCATGCAAAGGGCGTTGAAGTTCGTTCGTTACTTGCGTCAGGATAACTGGTACCCCATCGTGCTCACCGCGAGCCCCCGCGCATACGATCGCGTAAATGATTCCCAACTGGCAGAGATACCCGAAGACGTCCCGGTGCACAGGCCTTTCGCCGTTGATGCACGACGTCTCTTTTCGGTCCGCCGTCGCTATCCTGGCCTAGT
>CAYRZI010000203.1:0-4056 GCA_964428605.1 uncultured Woeseiaceae bacterium | reverse complement strand
GCCGCCCGCCGCCCTGGGCCAGCCAGCGGCCGATGATCTCCTCCGTGTGGCCGTGCTCCACCGCCCAGCCATAGACATCGGCGGTATCGAAGAAGTTGATGCCGAGCTCCAGCGCCCGGTCCATGATGCGGAAGCTCTCCTCCTCGGAGGTGTGCCAGCCGAAATTCATCGTACCCAGGCAGAGGTTGCTGACGAGTACGCCGTGCTGCCCGAGTCGAGTGTGTGTTACCGCCATGGATCCTCCCTCGATTCATCCGCCACCGGCCGGCCGCCTGGTGTAGGCTTCGACCATAGCAGAAGCTCGCGGCAGAGGGCTGGACATGAGCGAACGAAAACGACTGAGCCGGCGATCCATCCTCGCAGCCGGTGCCGGGCTGGCTGCCGGCGCCATGAGCCTGCCGCTACGGGCGGGACCTGGTGCGCCCACGCCGGCCAATCCGGAAGGGCCTTTCTACCCGAACCGTCCGCAGGCGGACACGGACGCCGACCTGACAATGATCGAGGGCCAGGAGCAGCGCGCAGCGGGAGAGGTGATCCGGGTCAGCGGCAGAGTACTCGACGAGAACGGCCGGCCCGTCGCCGGCGCCGTGGTTGACGTCTGGCAGGCGAATACCCACGGACGCTACCACCACGAGGCCGACCCGGCCACAGCACCGCTGGACCCCGGTTTCCAGGGCTGGGCCGTGATGACGACGGATGCGGACGGACGTTACGCCTTCACGACCATCAAGCCCGGCGCCTACCGGGTAACGGGCAACTGGAGCAGGCCCCCGCACATCCATTTCCGCGTCTCGCGGCGGGGGTTTCACGAACTCACCACCCAGATGTACTTCGCGGGCGAGCCCCTGAACGAGCGGGATCATCTGCTGCAGGGCGTGCCGGCCGGGCAGCGTGATTCGCTGGTAGTGGCTTTCGATGATTCCCAGGCGGTGCCCCGGGGCGACTTCCCGATCGTGCTGGCCAGGGTCACCTGACCCTGGCCGTCGCCGCGGCATCCTCCGGCGGAGGAAGCAATACAGCCTGCCGGCGGCCGGCGGTATGATGCGCTCACCCGATTACCGGATACGCCATCATGGATCGAGCTGAAAACGACTGGCTGGACGCACTGCCCCCGGCGTTCAGGACCTACAGCCGCGGCCGCGACATCGACGAGGTGGAGTGCATCGTGCCGGATCTCGCGGGCATGTCCCGCGGCAAGGCCATGCCGGCGAAGAAGTTCAGCCCCGACTACGTCACCTACCTGCCGGTGTCCATCTTCTATCAGACCATCTCCGGGCTGGACGTGCAGATGAACATCGACAACCAGTGGGCGGAGGGGGACCTGGTGCTGAGGCCCGATATGGCCACGGCGAAGGCGGTGCCCTGGGCCAAGGAGCCGACCCTGCAGATCATCCACGACCTGTACACCCGCGATGGTCAGGCGGTCGGCATCGCACCGCGGCAGGTGCTGAAGAACGTGGTGCAACGCTATGCCGACCGGGGCTGGGCGCCCGTGGTCGCACCGGAGCTCGAGTTCTACCTGATCAAGCCGAACACGGACCCCAACGAACCCATCGAGGCGCCGCTCGGCCGCACCGGGCGCCGCCGCACCAGCCGCCAGTCCTACTCCATGTCGGCGGTGGACGACTACGGCCCGGTCATCGACACCATCTATCGCTTCGCGGAGGACGCCGGGCTCGCCATCGACACCGTGATCCAGGAAGACGGTGCCGGTCAGGTGGAGATCAACCTGACCCACGGCGAGCCCCTGCTGCTCGCCGACCAGGTGTTCTACTTCAAGCGCATCATCCGCGAGGCCGCGCTGAACCACGACATGTTCGCCACCTTCATGGCCAAACCCATGCGCGACGAGCCCGGCTCGGCGATGCACGTACACCAGAGCATCCTGGATACGGCCACGGGCCGGAACCTGTTCAGCGAGACCGACGCCAGCGAGAGCGAGATGTTCCGCCACTTCATCGGCGGCAGCCAGCACTACCTGCCCCAGGCCATGCCGCTGCTGGCGCCCTACGTGAACAGCTACCGGCGCTTCCACGACGAGGAGTCCAGCGCCCCCGCCAATTTCGCCTGGGGGCGGGACAACCGGGCGACCGGTCTGCGGGTGCCGAATTCGAGCCCGGCCAACCGGCGCCTGGAGAACCGCGTGGTCGGGGTCGATGCGAACCCGTATCTGGCGATTGCAGTCGGCCTCGCCTGCGGTTATCTGGGGATGCTTCACTCGATCGAACCCGACCGGCCCGAGGCGGGCGAACCCGACGAGAATGCCAGGCCTATTCCGACCACCCTGAACGAAGCGCTGACCCGGTTCGAGGCGGCCACGGAGCTGCACGAGGTGCTGGGCCGGCAGTTCTGCATGGTCTTCGAGGCGGTCAAACGCGCGGAGATGCGCCAGTTCCACCGTGAGATCAGCCCTTGGGAGCGCGAGCACCTGCTGCTGAACGTCTGAGCACCGGCAGGAAATGACAGCCATGCCTTGGCGGACCGGCAGCGAACCCGCCGGCGCGGGCCTCCCCATGGGCGGGCTGCACGGATAGACTGACCGCCTGACCAATGGGAGAGACTTATGACCGCACTGCTCGAAGTCACTGAACACGAGACGCACTGCCTGCTGGCCATGGACGACGGCAAGGCCAACGCCCTGTCCTTCGACATGCTCGCGACCCTGAATGCCGGCCTCGATCAGGCGGCGGGCGCCGGCAAGGTCGTGATCATCACCGGCCGCCCGGGCAAGTTCTGTGCGGGTTTCGACCTCTCGGTGATGGGGCAGGGCGGCGAGGATGCCGCGAGACTGTTGCGCCAGGGTGCCGAGATCGCCAGCCGGCTGCTGACCTTCGAGACACCGGTGGTTCTGGCAGTCAGCGGACATGCGCTCGCCATGGGCGCGCTGCTCTGCCTGTCGGCCGACTACCGCATCGGCGCGGAAGGCGATTACAAGCTCGGCCTGAACGAGGTGGCCATCGGCATGACGCTGCCCTGGTTCGGGGTGGAGCTCGCCCGGGCGCGCCTGGCGCAGGTACACCTCGACCAGGCAGTGGGTCTGGCGCGTATCTACGATCCCGCGGCTGCCGTGGAGGCCGGTTTCCTGGACGAGGCGGTGCCGGCGGGCGACCTCGGCAGCAGGGCCGCGGATATGGCCGCAGCTCTTGCCACCCTCAACATGGAGGCGCATCGCAATACCAAGAAGCGCGTACGGGAGCCGCTCGCGGAGCGCCTGGAACTGGCATTGCAGCGGGATTTCGCAGCCGGCGGCGTGCAGGTGGCGTCGTCCTGAAGCCGCAGCGCAGATACAACAATTTCAAAGGATTATGCGTATGAACCCGGGTCTTCTTACTTGTCTTTCCATGGTGCTGCTGGCGAGCCTGTCGGCAGTCACCGACGCCGCCGCCGAAGTCGTGGTGGGCGATCGCAGCGTGGGCTGCGCCGAGGACCCGGCGTGTATGAATCGCCTGCATCCGGACATCCCGATGGTTGCCAGCGCCGAGCCCGGTGAGCCTATCGTGTTCAACGGCCGCGACGCTTTCGACCTCACCCTCGACCCGGATGAGTCCTCGAGTGCGAAGAGCATGCCGCGGAAAGGAGTCGGCATCGTCCATGCGCTGACCGGCCCCGTATTCATCGAAGGCGCCAGAGCCGGCGACGTGCTGGCGGTGACCATCGAGGCGCTGGAGCCCGACGACGTGGGCTGGACCACGGCCGGACCGTTCGGCTTCGCAGGGGATGAGTTCGGCACGGATGAGCGTTTCATCGTCTGGCGCATCAACGAGGACTACGCGGTCAGCGATGCACTGCCGGGCGTGCGTATTCCGAACGCGAGTTTTCCCGGCGTCGTGACGACGCTGCCCGACGAGGCCCTGCTGGCCGATGCACTGGCGCGGGAGGCCCGGCTGCTCGAAGCCGGCGGTGCCGTGATGGGTCCCGACCCGGACGAGGCAGCACCTGCGTCAGTGTGCGGACCGGACGGAACGAAGCCGTCGGAGTGCCTGCGCACCATCCCGCCGCGTGAACACGGCGGCAACATGGACATCCGCTACATCACTACCGGCACCACCGTGTATC
>CAYRZI010000202.1:2580-4099 GCA_964428605.1 uncultured Woeseiaceae bacterium | reverse complement strand
ACATCCGCGCCCACCTCGAGGCCGAGAACCGCTACTACGAAGCGGCCACGGCGGAGCTCGACGGCCGGCGGGAGACGCTGGTGGCGGAGATGCGCGGCCGCATCCGGGAGGACGACAGCGCCGTGCCCCTGCCCGACGGCCCCTGGGCGTACTCGGTGCGCTACCGGAAAGGCGGGCAGTACCCGGTGTTCGTGCGCACCCCGAGGGACGGCGGCGCGGAGACCGTCCTCTTCGACGGCGACGAGGAGGGCGACGGCGAGGACTTCTTCGACATCGGTGCGGTGGAGCACAGCCCGGATCACCGCTGGATCGCCTACGGCCTCGACCGCACCGGCTCGGAATACTACGACATCCGGGTGCGCAACATCGCCACCGGCGAGGAGTTCGACGAGACCATCACCTCCACCGACGGCGGCGCGGTCTGGGCGGCGGATTCACGCTCCTTCTACTACATCGAGCGCGACGACCATCAGCGCCCGAAGCGGGTGAAGCACCACGTGCTCGGCACCGACCCGGCGGAAGACCGGCTGGTCTACGAGGAACCGGACGACAGCTTCTTCCTGGACGTCTCGAAGAGCCTGAGCGGCGAGTACATCTTCATCACCTCCTCCAAGGTGGACTCCAGCGAGGCCCGCTTCCTGCCCGCCGACGCGCCGCCGGGCGCCGAGCCTGTTCTGATCGCGCCGCGCCGGGACGACGAGATCTATCACCCGGAGCACCATGGCAAGCACTTCTACCTGCACACCAACGCGGGCGGCGCCGTGGACTTCAAGATCGTCCGAACGCCGGTGACCGACCCGGGCCGGGACAACTGGGAGGACTGGCTGCCCCACCGGCCGGGCACCTACCTGGTGGACTTCGTCACCTTCGCCGACCGGCTGGTTCGCCTCGAGCGGGAGAACGCCCTGCCCCGCATCGTCGTCTCGGACTACGAGGGCGAGGTCAGCTACCCCATCGATTTCGAGGAGGCGGCTTATGCCCTCGGCCTCGAGGAAGGCTACGAGTTCGACGCGAGAACCGTGCGGTTCAGCTACGAGTCTCCCGCCACGCCGGAACAGGTCTGGGACTTCGATATGTTCAACCGGGAGCGGACCCTCAGGAAGACCCAGGAGGTGCCGAGCGGCCACCGCCCGGAGCTCTACGCAGTGGAGCGCATCTTCGTCGAGGCGAGGGACGGCGCAGAGGTACCGGTCACGATCCTGCGGCTGGCTGATACGCCTACCGACGGCAGCGCACCGCTGGTGCTCTACGGCTACGGCAGCTACGGCCTGACCATGCCGGCGCACTTCTCCACCAACACCCTGTCGCTGGTGGACCGCGGCATCGTCTACGCCATCGCCCACATCCGCGGCGGCGCCGCCAAGGGCCGGCAGTGGTACCTGGACGGCAAGCTCGGCAGGAAGATGAACACCTTCACGGACTTCGTCGACGTGGCCGAGGCGCTGCAGGAACGGGCCTACGGCCGCAGGAACGAGACCATCATCTACGGCGGCTCCGCCGGCGGCCTGCTGGTGGGCGC
>CAYRZI010000202.1:0-2480 GCA_964428605.1 uncultured Woeseiaceae bacterium | reverse complement strand
TGCAAGCGGAGACCGCCATGTCCAGGTACAAGTCACGGTCGCGACACCACCGTAATCCGATTTCACCCTGTCTGATTCTCGGCCTGACGATGATCTGCGCGACCGCGCAGGCCGGCGGCCGGCCCGATTACGGGTCGAGGGCGTGGTTCGGTCATCTAGGCGCCGGGCTAAACGTCACTCAGGGCGATTTCGGCGATGTCGCTGACGATGGCTTCGCGATTCGGGGCGGGGCAACCTACTGGCCCTCCGACTGGCGTGTGGGCCTGCAGTTGGAGGCCGCGTATGCGGACTACGATATCTCGTCTTCCGCGATCCGCTCCATCAATGATGCAATCGACCAGATCGACCCCGAGCTGGGCAGCGTCTCCGGCGGCGAAGTGGACGACTGGAGCTTCTCGGTCAGCGCCATCCTGAGTCTCGGCGGCTCCACCTCCGTGGGGCCCTACCTCATGGCCGGGATCGGTTTCGATAACGTCGAGGCGAGCCTCACCGACCAGGGACTGGTCTACTACCCGCCCCAGTGTGACCCTTGGTGGTACTGGTGCACGCCGGGCGGGGTCGGGCCCGGGACGTTCGTCGTGGCCTCCGAGAGCTCCACGGAGTTCTCCTGGAACGTCGGCGCAGGCTGGGCTTTCCCGGTCGGCGCCCGGTCGCTGCTGTTCGTCGAGGCCCGGTACAAGTCGATAGAGACCGATCCCGAGACGAGTCGGCTCGTGCCGCTGACCATCGGCTTCCGCTGGTAGCCCGAAGCCGGTTTCAGCGGCTCAGAAGTGAAACGCCAGACCGGCCAGCGGGCCCGTGAGTCTGAGATCCGCGCCGAAGCCCGCCGTCTCGTAATCGACCTCCATGACCCGGTAGCCCGCCTGGAGTGACACCCTGGCATAGCGATAGCCCACCAGGGCAAACGCCTGCCAGCTCGTATCCGACTCACCCGCCCCTGCGTCCGCCACCAGGGTGACACGCCAGTTGCCTGCCGGTGCGTAGGACAAACGGATGCCGCCGACGGCATCGGTCCAGCCGCGGGAACCCGCGGCGACGGCCGCTGACTGAAGCAGCTCGGTTGAGGCGCGCGCCTCGACGTCAGCATCGTAGTGTCTCAAGCCCATGTAGGCGACGACCGCGGTCCGGTCAGTCCCCGCCAGCCGATAGCCGGCGGATGCCTGATACACCGTAGCGTCCACGCTCGCCTGGAGTCCCGACGAAGGCAGCAGGCTGCCAAGGGTCAGCGCGGCACCCTGGGAGACCCGCGCCCAGACGACATCCATCGACATCATCCAGCGCTCGCCCCGCCACTCCGCATACGTCATGAAACCGAGTTTTTCCGACTCCTCCAGCGCCAGGCCGGCGGCACGGCCCACGCCGGACGTGGTGCCGTCCTGCGCCGATCTGCGGGTCAGCGCGAAGTCACCATCGAAGCCCGCCAGCCATCCATAGGGCGCGAGAGTCCAGCCGGGGGACCACGCCGCGGTCTCCTTGCCGGCGCCGTGAACCGGGCCGGTCAGCAGCAGGCTCAATAGTGTCGCCGCGAGCCTTTTGTTACCGCCCGGGTCCAATTCCCTAATCCAGTTCTATGCCGATGCCGAGGGCATAGGTGATGTCCTCCTGCTCGTTACCGGCAGCCGGGTTGGATTCCCAGTCCCAGTCGATCTGGGTATTCAGATAGATATCTCCCCAGACATCCCACCGCACGCCCGTGGAAGTGTCCGCGACTTTGTTGGTGCGGCCCGTCAGGTACACGAGAAAGCGGTGGTTATGGAAGAACTCCAGATTGCCGTCGAGGATCTCGCGGCGATAACGCAGGTCCCAGCGCCCGGCACTGGACGAGTCCGTGGTACCGCCGAGCTTCTCCCATACGCCCAGCGCGGAAACCGACACTTCGAAAAAACGCGACGCATCGTCGAAAAACTGGTAGCCGATACCGCCGCCGGGGGTGTACCGATAGCTCAGTTCGCGTACCGGGTCGCGTTCGTAGGTCGCACCGGCGGAGAGAAACCACTGCTCGGAGTAGAACCAGCTGTAGAGATAGCTGACGATGTTCTGCTCCTTCGTCACCACGCCTTCCTGCTCGTCACGGTCGAAGCGGAAATCCAGCGTGTGGCGGTGGTCGCCGATCTTCACCCGGCCGGCGGCCTGCCACAGGAAGTCGCTGGTCTCGGAATTGCCCCGGCTCGCATCGACAGCGAGATCTGAGCGGGCACTCCAGTCGAAGCGCTCGTCGATCTCCTCGAGCTCTTCGATGTCCGTCGGCGCGAAGGGGCGTGACCCCTCCTCGGTGACCAGGATCATCTCCCCGGCAGGGTCCGCTCCCAGTCGCCCGGTCACTACCCTATGATTCCGGAGCTCTATCTCGAAGTCGGTATCCGACTCGATGCGGCTGATCGCATCCAGAGCAACGGCGAACTCGTCCGCGTACTCCGATTCGATGAACAGCTCTTCCGCCCAGACCCGCTTGATCTCGCCTGTTATCCGGTCGCCGTTCT
>CAYRZI010000201.1:2515-4132 GCA_964428605.1 uncultured Woeseiaceae bacterium | reverse complement strand
TCGACTGCGACCCGAAGATCGGCGACGCGCTGCGCGAGGTGGGCGGCGAGCTGGAGGATCCGTGGACGCTGTTCGCGGGCCTGGCCGACACCCCCACCCTGCTCATCCACGGCATGCTCTCGGACATCCTGACGGAGGAAATTATCGCGAAGATGCGCGATGCCAAGCCGGATCTGGAGGTGCTGCAGGTGCCGAACCGGGGGCACGTGCCGATGCTGAACGAGACGGTGTGCGTACGCGGCATCGAGGCCTTCCTGGCCTGAGGCGCCTGCGCGAACTCGACTAGTCGAACTCGATCAGCAGGTCCTTCGCCTCCACCTGGTCGCCGGGGCCGGCGATCACGCGCTTCACCGTGCCGGCCCGCTCCGCGGAGACCGCCGTCTCCATCTTCATGGCCTCCATGGTGAGCAGCGGCGCGCCCCGCTCCACCTTCTGGCCCGGCTCCACCGCGACGGAGACCACCAGGCCGGGCATGGGCGCGGCGACGTGGTTCGGGTTGGAGAGGTCGGCGCGTTCGTGCACCACCTTGTCGTGGGCCAGCGCGTTGTCGGCGATGCGCACCGAGGCCGGCCAGCCGTTCACCTCGAAGAACAGGTGGCGCATGCCTTCCGGGTCGGCCTCGGAGGCCGTCAGGTAACGGATCACGGCCTGGCGGCCGTCCTCCGCGATGGTAACCGTGATGTCCTCGCCGGGCTCCATGCCGTAGAAGAACACGTGGGTGGGCAGGACGCTCACGTCCCCGTACTCCTGCCAGTGGGCCTCGAACTCGCCGAAGACCTTCGGATACATGTTGTGGCTCGCCAGGTCCGCCTCGGAGGCAGGCCGGCCGATGGCCTCGCCCAGCTGCTCGCGCTCGGCACCGAGGTCCACGGCGTCGAGATGCTTGCCGGGGCGGTCGGTGAGCGGCTCGCGGCCGCGCAGCACCTTCTTCTGCAGCTCCCGCGGGAAGCCGCCGGGCGGCTGGCCGAGTTCGCCGGCGAAGAATGCCACCACCGAGTCCGGGAACGAGATCTCGCGCTCCGGATCGCACACCGCATCGATGGTGATGTCCTGGGTCACCATCATCAGCGCCATGTCGCCCACCACCTTCGAGGACGGCGTCACCTTCACGATGTCACCGAAGGCCTGGTTCACGTCGGCGTAGGCGTGCGCCACCTCGTGCCAGCGCCGGCCGATGCCGAGCGAGTTGGCCTGCTCCTTCAGGTTGGTGAACTGGCCGCCCGGCATCTCGTGCAGGTAGACCTCCGAGGCGCCGGAACGGATGTCCGGCTCGAATGCCGCGTACTGCCCGCGCACCTGCTCCCAGTAGTTGGACAGCGTGCGGATGTGGGCCTCGTCCAGGCCGGTGTCGTGATCGGTGAACTTCAGCGCCGCCACGGCCGAGCCCATGCAGGGCTGGGAAGTGAGTCCGCTCATGGCGTCCATGGCGGTATCGAAGGCGTCCACGCCCGCGGCCACCGCGGCCAGGATGCTGGAGACGGCCGCGCCGCTGGTGTCGTGGGTGTGGAAGTGGATCGGCAGGTCGATCTCCTGCTTCAGCGCCGTGATCAGCTTGGTGGCGGCGGCGGGTTTCAGCAGTCCCGCCATGTCCTTGATGGCCAGGATGTGGGCGCCGGC
>CAYRZI010000201.1:0-2415 GCA_964428605.1 uncultured Woeseiaceae bacterium | reverse complement strand
TAGCCCACGCCGTTCGAGGCGCGCAGGAGCATCTGCTGCATCAGGTTCGGCATCGCCGCGGAGAAGTCTGCCAGCCGCTGCCAGGGGTCCTCCTTCAGGAAGCGCATGGCCACGTCGAAGGTGGCGCCGCCCCAGGATTCCACCGAGAACAGGCCCGGCATGAGCCGGGCATAGTGGGGCGCGATGCGCAGCATGTCGATGGAGCGCATGCGGGTGGCCAGCAGCGACTGGTGGGCATCGCGGAAGGTGGTATCGGTCACCACCGGCACCGGCTGCTCCTTCAGCCAGCGGGCGACGGCCCCGGGGCCGTCGCGCTCGAGGATCTGGCGCACGCCGTCGGCCACCGGCAGGTCCGGCAGCGGCGGCGGCTCGGGCGCCCGGCGGCTGGCCGGACGCGCACGGCCCTCCACCTGCGGGTTGCCGTTCACGATCACCTCGCCGATGTAGTGCACCAGCTTGGTCGCGTGGGTCTGCGGCAGCGGCAGCTCGAGCAGCTCCGGCGTCTCGTCGATGAAGCGGGTGTTGTAGTCCGCGGCCAGGAAGCGCGGATGGGTGATCACCGCCGCCAGGAACTCCAGGTTGGTCTCGACGCCGCGTACCCGGAACTCTCCGAGGGCGCGGCGCATGCGCTCCACCGCCTCCCGGTCGTGCTGGCCCGAGGCGGTGACCTTCACCAGCAGGCTGTCGTAGTGGCGGGTGATGACCGCGCCGGAATAGGCGGTGCCCGCGTCCAGCCGGATGCCGGGCCCCGCCGGGCTGCGGTAGGCGACGATGCGGCCGAAATCCGGGATGAAGTTGTTGCCCGGGTCTTCCGTGGTCACCCGGCACTGCAGCGCCGAGCCGCGCATGCCGATGTCGGCCTGGGCCGGGATGCCGCAGGTGGCGGCATCACCGATGCGCCCGCCCGCGGCGATCTGGATCTGCGCCTTGACGATGTCGAGGCCAGTCACCTGCTCGGTGACGGTGTGTTCCACCTGCACCCGCGGGTTGACCTCGATGAAGTAGTAGGCGCCGGTCTCGGAGTCCTGCAGGAACTCCACCGTGCCGGCGTTGGTGTAGTCCACCGAGCGGGCGAGCCGCAGCGCAGCCTCGCAGATATCCTGCCTGCCCGCCTCGTCCAGATAGGGCGCCGGCGCGCGCTCCACCACCTTCTGATGGCGGCGCTGCACCGTGCAGTCGCGCTCGAACAGGTGGACCACGTTGCCGTGCTCGTCGCCGAGCACCTGCACCTCCACGTGGCGGGCATTGCGCACCAGCTTCTCGAGGTACACCTCGTCGTTGCCGAACGCGGCCTTCGCCTCCCGGCGGGCCATTTCGATCTGGCTGTGCAGCTCGCGCTCGTCCTCGATGACGCGCATGCCCCGGCCGCCGCCGCCCCAGCTCGCCTTCAGCATCACCGGATAGCCGATCTCGTCCGCCATCCGGGAGATCTCGGCCGGGTCGTCCGGCAGCGGCTCGGTGGCGGGCATTACGGGCACGTCCGCGGCCTCGGCGATGGCGCGGGCCTGCACCTTGTTGCCGAGCCGGCGCATCACGTCGGGCTCCGGGCCGATGAAGGTGATGCCGGCCGCGGCGCAGGCCTCGGCGAAGTCCGGGTTCTCGGACAGGAAGCCGTAGCCCGGATGCACCGCATCGCAGCCGGACTCCCGCGCCACCCGCAGCATCTCGTCGATGTCGAGATACGCGCCGGTCGGCGTCAGGCCGTGGCCGATGCGGTAGGCCTCGTGGCCGCTGAAGCGGTGCAGCGTGAGGTGATCCTCGTCGGAATACACGTTGACCGCCTCGAGCCCCAGCTCATAGGCGGCACGCACGATCCGGATGGCGATCTCGCTCCGGTTCGCGACCAGGATCTTGCTGACAGTTCGGCCGGCCACTTTGCGCTCAGAGGGCCTTCATGACCGCGTCCAGGCTCTCCCTGGCGTCGCCGAACAGCATGCGCGTGTTCTCCTTGAAGAACAGCGGGTTCTGCACGCCGGCATAGCCCGTGGCCATGCTGCGTTTCAGCACGATGGTGGTCTTGCCCTTCCAGACTTCCAGCACCGGCATGCCGGCAATGGGGCTGTCCGGCACCTCCTGGGCGGAGGGGTTCACGATGTCGTTGGCGCCGATCACGATGGAGACGTCCACGTCGGGGAAGTCGTCGTTGATCTCGTCCATCTCGAACACGATGTCGTAGGGCACCTTGGCCTCGGCCAGCAGCACGTTCATGTGGCCCGGCATGCGGCCGGCCACCGGGTGGATGCCGAAGCGCACGTTGACGCCCTTGTCCCGCAGGATGCGCGTGAGCTCGTAGACGATGTGCTGGGCCTGGGCGACGGCCATGCCGTAGCCGGGCACGATCATGACCTCCTTCGCGTCGTCCAGCAGGGCGGCCGTGTCCTCGGGGCTGATCGGGTTTACCTCGCCCTCCTCGCC
>CAYRZI010000200.1:0-4168 GCA_964428605.1 uncultured Woeseiaceae bacterium | reverse complement strand
CCCACACCGACTATCTCACCGATGGCGCCATCACCCTGATCTGGCGCGCCAGCGGCGGGCTGCCGGGCGAGATCGAGGCGATGACACTCGAGGTGCTGTCCCGTGCCGGGCTGCCGGCGGACACCGACGACGTGCGCGAGATTCTTGGCCTGCACGAACCTGCCGAGCCGCCCACCCGCCGGGCCATCGGGTCCGGCGCGACGCAAGACGCCGAGCCGCCGACCCGCCTGGTGGTATCCCGCGACGGAGAGGTCGTCAGTGACCGCAGCTGGGCAGCCGGCCGCGTGCTCATCGGCCGCGATCCGCACAACGACGTCAGCCTGCCCAGCCGCTACGTGAGCCGCCACCACGCCCTCATCGTGGTGCAGGACGCCCACGCCTGGGTGGCCGACCTGAAGAGCATGAACGGGACTTACGTCAACTCGCGCCGCATCGCCCAGCAGGCGCTCAGGCACGAGGACGTGATCTCCATCGGCAATCACCGGGTGAAGTACCTGAATCCCGCGGCCCGCCCCGCGGCGGCCGGCGAGGAGCCGGGGCTGGCCGACACCGCCATCATGCGCAGCCTGCAGGAAGTGCGCCACCTCTTCGCCGTGCAGCATTCCGACGACGACACGCTAATGCAGGACGCGACCGGCACCGACGAAGCCGGCGACTGAACCGGTCAGCGAAACTCCGCCTCCATCAGGCGGTCGATCTCGCGCTCGATATCCTGGCGGAAGAACATCAGCGACAGCCCCAGCGAGGCGTCGATCACGATGTCGTCCTCGTGCACCGCAATGCGGCCGCTGAGTGCCGGGCGGTCGAACTTCAGCGTGTTGTCCTGCCAGCGGATGCGTACGCCGTATTCGGAGGCCAGCTCGTTTGCGATGCGGTTTACGGCCGCGATGGCCTCGTCGTGGCTGAGCCGGTGTCGACGGCGTATGCGGATGCCGGGCATGTCGCTCGGGCTGAGTCAGGCGCCGGCCTGCGCGGCGCTCTCCAGTTCATCGAAGGCCGCCGCGATACCCGCCGCGATGTGCTCCGGGTCGGGGATGGCGCGGCGGCCGGTCAGAACCCCGAAATGGAGATTGCCGGCGTAGGTGTAGATGGTCACGTTCATGGACATGCCGGGCGGGATGGTTGAGATCGGGTAACTCGCCTCGAGCCGCGCCCCGCGGATATAGCGCGGCTGGGCGCCGCCGATGACGTTGGAGACGAGCACGTTGCCGAGCGGCGGGAAACGGCCGGAGAGGTGCGCGAGGTCGCCGATCTGCATCAGCGTCTGCACCAGGATGGTGTAGGCTTCGGCCGCCTCGATACCCATCGCGGCATACTCGTGCTTGATCGTGCCGGCGTGCTCGTGGATCTCCTGCAGCCGCGCCAGCGGATCGGCCTCGTCCGAGGCCAGCTCCAGCAGCGCGATGGTCACCTGGTTGCCGCTGTTGCCCTCGTCCCGGCGCACCGAGATGGGCATCTGCGCCACCAGCGGCTTGTCGGGCTGCTCGTCCCGCTCGTCCAGGTAACGCCTCAGCGCGGTGTCAACCAGTGCCAGGATGACGTCGTTGACCGTCACTCCCTGGCGCCTCGCCAGCGCCTTCGCCCGCTCGAGCGGTACGCTGCACACGCCGAACGCCCGGGCAGCAGTGAGCGGCTGGTTGAATGCCGTGCGCGGAGCGGTGAAAGGCACCGGCAGATCGTCGCCCCCGCCGATCAGGCGCCAGCCGTGACGCAGTGCCAGCTGGCTCAGCTGCGGCCCCACCATCGCCAGCCGGCCGAAGGTCCTCGCCGACCCGAACAGGGTCTCGACGATGCTCTTGCGCACCGTCTCGTGCTCCCGGCGCCAGGCGTCGTTGGCCCACATCGGCGGCACGTCGTCATCGGGGGTGGTCGCGAGGCTCGCCATAGAGCGCCGCGACATGCTGATGCCATCCATGTAGGCGTGGTGGATCTTGGCGTAGACCCCGAAGCGTCCGCCTTCCAGCCCCTCGATCACGTAGACCTCCCACAGCGGGGCGTTGCGGTCGAGCAGCCGGGCATGCAGCTGCGCCACCCGGTCCAGCAGGTCCTGCATGCCGCCCGGCGCAGGCAGCGCTTCGTGAAAGATGTGGTCCGCCAGATCCATCTCCGGGGCGTCCACCCAGCGAGGGCGCCCCGCCAGAGGCACCTTCAGCTTCTGGTTGAAGGGCTCCACCGGCTCGGTTGCCTGCATCTCCGCGACCAGGCCGCGGACGAAGTCATCCGGCGCATCGGGCGGCAGCTCGAAGACCTGCAGCCCGCCCACGTGCCGGGGGCTGTCCTTGGTCTCGAGCAGGAGCAACATGTAGTCAAGGAGTGACAGCTCGGACATGGCCCACCTCGTCCCCGCATCGCTGTTCAACCGGCGTCGAGCATAACGCGGGCAGCCCGCTCCGTCACGTTGCCGTCACGGGACACTGGCAGCCGGAGCCCGCACCGTCGAGTAGACTCCGGGACTCGGTCCCGGACACCGGCAGGGACATCGGCAATTCACCCCGGGAGGAGAATCCATGACGACCGCGCAAGGCATCACCTCGCTCGCCTGCACCCTGGCTCTCGCGCTCGCGGCAGCTGCCGCCGGGGCGGCTCCCCAGCCCTGGATGCGCAGCGACAACCCTCAGGGCCTGTACGTGCTGCTCTCGGTCGGCGAGCAATGCGCCGTCCGCCGTACGGAGGCCGATGTGGCGGTGCAGGCCGCATTCACGCGGCTGGAGGTGCCCCGCGCCACGGGATGGGCGCCGGGCGAGCTGTTCCTGACCGCGGAGGTGGACTGCACCCAGACCACGAACTATCCCGACATCTACCTCTACGTCACCCGGGTGGGCTTCGCCATCAACTACCAGGAGCAGCCCGCCTACATGATGCAGTACGTCCGGGGCCGCTACGAGAGCTTCGGCATCGACAGCCTCGGCAACATCGACCGGGTGCTGACCGAGAGCGTCGCGGCCGCGCTGACGGACTACAAGGCCGCGAACGACAGCGGCGGCGACGGCGCCGGACGACCGGCCGGGGACGAGGCTCAGTAACGCCCGTGCTGCTTGAAGATGTAGTTGCTGAGCTCGATGAACTCGTAGTTCATGCGGCTGAGGGTCTTGTGGGCGGAACGCACGATGGCGCGCATGACCTTGTAGACGATGCCGGGATGCTCATCGACCAGCCCCTCGAACTGCTCGCGCTTCAGGCTGAACACGCGGCTATCGCACAGCGCGCGCAGGCCCACGGTATGGGGCGCGCCGTCGATGAAGCTGAGCTCGCCCGCCAGCTCGCCTTCACGCAGGATGCCCAGGGTGGCCGTCTCGTCGGCGCCGGCCATCTTCACCACCTCGAGCTTGCCCTCCAGGAGGACGTGCAGCGAGTCGTCGGTGGCGCCTTCCTCGGTGAGGAAGTCCCCGTCCGCGAGACTGCGCATCTCCATGAGCGACGACAGGGTGGTGGCCTCCTCGTCCGTCAGTTCGGCCCCCAGCGACGAGTCGAGGACCAGTTTCGCTGCGTTCTCCATCATGATTCCTTGCTTGTCCGCTGCGTTCCGGGATGATACGTAAAGCGTCGGCGTCTGCGCAGCCCCGTCCGCCGCCGCGCAGGCATGCAACCACAGATCCGGCCGGACGCCTATCCGCGTAAACCGCGACCGGCCGCCGGGAGGAAACCCGCAACATGGAAGCCCTGTTCGACCCCGTCGAGGCCCGCGTGATCGGCGCCCTGATGGAGAAAGAGATCACGACCCCCGATCACTATCCCCTGTCCCTCAACGCGCTGACCAATGCCTGCAACCAGAAGAGCAACCGGGACCCGGTGATGAACCTCGGCGAAGCCGAGGTGCAGGAGGCGCTGGATTCCCTGCACCGCAAGCACCTGGTGCTCGACCGCAGCGGTTTCGGCAGCCGGGTCGTCAAATTCAAGCAGCGCTTCTGCAACACCGAATTCAGCGACCTGCACTTCACGCCCGGGGAGACCGCCGTCGTCTGCCTGTTGCTGCTGCGCGGACCCCAGACCCCCGGCGAACTGCGCTCGCGCAGCGGCCGGCTGCACGCATTCGGCAGTCTCGGCGAGGTACAGGATTGCCTGGAGGCCCTGGCCGGCCGCGAGGAGGGCCCCCTGGTTGCCGCGCTGCCCCGGGAACCGGGCCGCCGGGAAATCCGCTGGGCGCATCTGTTCGGCGGGGAGCCGTCGG
>CAYRZI010000199.1:0-4213 GCA_964428605.1 uncultured Woeseiaceae bacterium | reverse complement strand
GACGGCTGCGACGACATCGAATTGTCCCTCGAGCATGTTACGGCAGGCCTGCAGCAGCAGCGTGTGATCGTCCGCAAGCAATACCCGGGTGCGGTTCATGGTGCCTCCGGCGAAACGGGGTTCGCCATACCCTCGGGTAACGGTATACGGGCGGTGATCGAAGTGCCCTCGCTGCTGCTGCGGATCTGCAGAGTCCCGTCGATGAGCTTTAGCCGCTCGTTCATGCTGGTCAGTCCTATGCCGGTAGTGTGGCTCGCACTCTGCGGCGTTCCGCCCCGACCATTATCGCGGACACGAAGACTGAGGTCATCATGGTTGCCGGACATCGTGATAAAGGCGGCCGTTGCGCCGCTGTGTTTGACCACGTTCTGCAGGCACTCCTGGGCGATACGGTAGAGCACGATGACCACCGCTTCCGGCAAATCCCGCGGCCAGTTCTGCTCCTCCACCGTCACGTTCAAACCGGCGCGCTCGCCCGTACTGCGTGCCAGGTCCTCCAGCGCAGCGGGTAGTCCCGCGGCGCCGATGTGAGGCGGCATCAGACGCCTCGCCACGGCATGTATCTCCGAGCCGATCCCGCGGACTTCGTCGGCCAGCTGGCGGAGCAGGCCGGCGCTTTCTCTTCCGTTCCCGGCCGACTGGGCCGCGCCATCCAGGCCAATCGCGAGTAGCGCGACGCGCTGATTCACACCGTCATGTAATTCACGCGCTATGCGGCTGCGCTCGTCTTCCTGGGAAACCAGGAGGTCGGCAGAGAGCTCCCGCATGCTGTCTTCGGCCCGCCGCCGCCGGCCACGCTCCAGGAGTAATACAACGAGGAGCGCCGACTGCAGCAGTAACACCGCGACAGCCAGAATCACCTGGTCCCGGTAGGCGTCCCACAACCCGGGAGGGCGAAACAGCACCCGGGCACCCGACGGCAGGGATCGACCCTCGACGCCCCAACGCTTCAGCTGCCGATAGTCCAGCACGACGTCAGTGCTCCGCGCCGGGTAGGTGTGCGGGATCATTGCATCCGGACGCCGAAGCACCTCCATCACCTTGTCGGCCGCCGCGTTGCCGTAGGCAGCCGGATCGATCATCGCGCCGCCAACCACGCCATGACCGAGATAGGTGCGGCTGAGGCCAAAAATAGGCCGATTCGCCGCTCCGGCCAAGGCATCCAGTACCCCGCGGGAGCCCAGCCCGACAGCATTCGCGTCGCCGTAGACCCCGCTGAAAAGAATGACCGTGTCACGGTCCAGAGAAGCCAGCTCCTCGCGCAGACCCGCCACGGTGGAGGACTGCGGCTCGGCGAGCGCCGGTCCTTCCTCCACGGAGGAAGCCAACCTCTCCCGAATGATTGCACCCAGGGGATCGCGGAATCTCTCGCCGCCCACCATCAGAATGCGGCGGGTGGCCGGGAAGAGCGCTGTTGCCGCCTCCACGGTCGCGATCGTATCCGGCTGCCACAACAAGGCGCTTACACCGGACTCACGAGGCAGCGCACGGGCCAGCTCCGGTGGCGCCGCGACGACGACCAGCGGGACGCGGCCCCATATCTTTTCACGATAGTGCAGGAGGGTTTCGACGGGGACACCGGCGGAAGCAACGATGGCGTCAACCGGTTTGCTTGCGTACTTCTGGCGCAGCCAGCGTTCGTGACCCGTCGAGTAATCGACTTCGGGGAATCGCGCCAGATCCACACTCTCGCCGTAGATCGCGACGGGCCGGCCACTGATATCCATGATTCTCGTACGAAAGTTCACTTCGAACTCCCGCCACAAAGGCCGCCCGCGATCGAGAGCTTCGATGACGACGATGTTGGACACGCGAGTACCGGATGCCGGCTCGGCCGACCAGACCGGGCGGATCACGAGAAGGCCGATCAGCAACAACGAGAGCCGTGGAATCTGACCCATCGCTCACCCGGCAACGGTATTGGTCAGATTGCCGATACTCTCGATGGCGAGTTCGATCTCGTCGCCCGGAGCGAGCCAGCGGCCGTTCTCCATCGCGCAGCCACCGGGCATGGTGCCCAGGCCGAACACCTCGCCGGGATGCAGCCGCTCGGCGCGGGAGACGTGCATCAGCACCTCCGCGG
This sequence comes from uncultured Woeseiaceae bacterium, assembly GCA_964428605.1. Classification (GTDB taxonomy): domain Bacteria; phylum Pseudomonadota; class Gammaproteobacteria; order Steroidobacterales; family Woeseiaceae; genus Lentisalinibacter. Next base: position 2,130 of record CAYRZI010000199.1, on the reverse strand, counting down.
GGCCGTGCTGCAGGTCGGCATTGCAGCTCTCGACGATGCGCTCGCCGTTGATGCGCACCTCGCCCTTCACGGTGTCGATGCGGGGCAGGATGTCGTCCGCTGTCGCCACACCCGCCGACAGCGCGTTCACGAAGTGCTTGCACTTCTGCGGGCCGAAACCGCTGTTCATCTCGTCGAGCTGCACGTCCCGCGCGCTGAAGTCGTTCAGGATCAGGAAGCCGCCGATGGCCGCCTCCGCCTCCTGCCGCGTCGCATTCAGCAGCGGCTTCGTGATGACGAAGGCGAGCTCCAGCTCGTAGTCCAGCGCGTCGGTGTAGTCAGGCCAGTCGATGGTGGAGCCCTCGGTCACCACGTTCAGGTGATTGGTAAGGTAATACACCGGCTGGCGGTACCAGAGCGGTTTCGGCTTCAGCGCAGGGAAGGTCCTGCCGGTTAGCTTCTCGTAGCTATTCACCACCTTCGCGAGCCCGGGCTTGAAGCGCCGCAGATAACCGCGCGCCGCCTCCACGGCATGGGTTTCGGACAGCATGAAGTCCCGCAGCGAGGCCGGGCGGAAAGGCAGCAGGGGTTCTGCATCCGCCGGCAGGGCCTGCCACTCACCGCGGGCCAGGGCCTGTTCTGTGCGCACCCTCAGCTGCGGCCAGCCGTCGAGCAGGGCGAGCATGTCGCCCGGCGCGTCGGGCACGAGGTCGCCGACCGGGACCCAGGTGCCGTCCTTCGCCGCGGCGGCGATGACCTCGGCGTCGTCGGTGTGGAAACGGGCGAAGCGCATGCGGCCGATTATCACGCCCGAAACGCTAAAGACAAAGCCCGGCGAGGGTAGTTTCCCTGATTCCCGGGCCGCCCCGGCCGTGCCAGAGTCGGAGTGCAGAGAGCCGGGCACAGCACCATGGCACAGCGGAACAGGCTGAGCACGCTTCAGCACGCGGTCCGGCCGCGGGTGCTGCTGCGTTACGGCGGCCTGCTCGCGGCTACCGTCGGCCTGCTCACCCTCGTTCCGGCCGCCGCCGCCCTCGCCGGCTGTGAATACCAGAGCGCCGCGGCGCTCGGCATCGTCGGCCTCGCCCTGGCCGCCGGCGGACTCCTCTGCCACCGCATCCGGGCGCCTGCCGGCATCCAGCCCAACGAGTCGCTGGTGCTGGTGGCCGGCGCCTTCGTGCTGACGCCGGCGGCGATGATCTGGCCGTTCACCACCTGGGGCCTGACCCCCGCGGACGCCTGGTTCGAGGCCGTCTCGGCCGTGACGACCACGGGCCTGACCACGCTGCCCGCGCCTTCCGGTGAGGCCTGGCCGCTGCTGCTGACCCGCTCCTGGATGCAGTGGTACGGCGGCCTCGGTTTCGCCGCGCTGTGCGTGGCGCTGCTGGTGCCCCGGGGCATCGCGGCACGCCGCCTGCTGGAGCCCACCGGTGCCCGGGAATCCGATATTCCGTCGATGATCTGGCACGCACGCCGGCTGATGATGATATACGCCGTGCTGACGCTCGTGGGCTGGCTCGCACTCTGGGGCGCCGAGGGCCGGCCCTTCGTCGCCTTCGTCCACGTGCTCTCGGGCGTGTCGACCGGCGGCTTCTCGACCATGGACCGGAGTCTCGCCGGCTTCCGCGGCAGCGGGTCCGCCTGGGTGCTGAGTCTGATCACGCTGCTCGCCGCCGTCAGCCTGCCTCTTTACCTGCGGGCCATCCGGGGCGAGTGGCGGGGATTGCTGGGGGATGCCGAGTTGCGGGCACTCGTGCTCGCGGTACTGGCGGTCGGCGCAGCGCTGAGCCTGATCTTAGCGGCAACCGGACTGGACACGTCCACGGCTGTGCAGCAGGGCTTCCTGCTGGGCGTCTCGGCCCAGACCACCTCCGGTTTCACCCCGGTGGACCCGGCCACGCTGCCGGATGCGGCCAAGTGGACGTCCATCGTCAGCATGGCTCTCGGCGGTAGCGTGGGCTCCACCGCCGGCGGCATCAAGCTGCTGCGCCTGCTCGTCGTGCTGCGGGTGATCCAGCTGCTCGTTCAGCGCATGGCGCTGCCGCCCCACGCCGTCGCGGAGGCCCGGCTGGGCGGCAGGCAGGTGGAACCGGGCGAGATCCTGCACATCCTGGCGGTGCCGACGATGCTCCTGATCGTGGTCGTGGCATC
>CAYRZI010000198.1:0-4240 GCA_964428605.1 uncultured Woeseiaceae bacterium | reverse complement strand
CCATCGAATACGGCGGTGGCGAGCACTCCGTCGTTGTGTGAGGTGGTAGCCAGGCCGACGTAGACGGGATCGCTCATGGCGATGGTGACGCTGTCACGCTCGATCCAGTTCACCCCGTCGGCGGAGAGATAGCCGGTGAGCACATCGCCCTCGCGCACGATGCGCACCCAGGCAGGGGCGGTGGTGACCCCATCGCCGCTGCCACTTGGAGCGCTGCGGTTACCGGTGGAGGTACGGTACTGGAAGGCCGCACCGTTCTCCGTCGTCACCACCATCATGGCGTGGGCGGAGTTATCGGCGAGCGTCTCGCGGACCATCACACCCGCCTTTGCCCAGGGATCGGTGTTGTCCAGCGAAGCCACCCGCGCCGTGATCGAGCCATCGCCCTCCAGCGTCTGGTAGACGTAGTAGAACTCATCGGCACGGTTCCAGATGTCGGCACCGGAGGCCTCGACGGTGATGACCCCGTTGTTGTCGACGAATGAGCCGGCGGCGGCCACTTCGCCGATGTCAGTGCCCTGCCAGGAGGGCGGCGGCAGCGTCGTGGCCGTGTCCGACGGTGAAGGCAACGACTCGTTGCCCGCGGCATCGAGCGCGGTCACGGTGTAGCTGTACAGCGTGTTCGCCGCCAGACCTACGTCGGTGAACGTCTCATCGGCGGTGTTGCCCACCGGAGAGGCACTACCGTCGCGGTAGACGTTGTAGCCCACCACGCCGCGGTCATCCGTCGCACCCGACCAGCTCAGCTGGATGCTGCTCGAGCTCTGCGCCACGGCGTCCAGCGTCGTCGGCGCCCCCGGCGGCGTGGTGTCCGGCGGCGGCGGAGCGTCCGTGCGCACGTTCAGCACGTTCGACGGACCCGACTCGTTGCCGGCTCCATCCGAGGCCGTCACCGTGAAGCTGTAGTCCGTATCGGCCGCCAGGCCCGACACCGTGAACGTCGTCCCCGCCGTGTTGCCTATCGGCTGTCCACCCTGGTAGATGGTGTAGCCGGCAACGCCGGTATCATCCGTCGACGGACCCCAGGAGAGATCAACTGTGGCATCAGTGATATTGGTCGCCTGCAGACTCTCGGGCGCGGTGGGTGCGGTAATGTCGGGGCCGCCCGATCCGTCACAATCTGGTAGCAGGGTCACTTCATCCGTCGCGGAGAGACCCTCCGGGTCCGTCACCCGCAGCGTCACACGGAAATAGTATGTCTCGTCACCACATCCGAGCGGCGAGATCGTGGTCGTCGTCGAACAACTGGAATCCGGCGGCTCCTGGTGCGTGTGGTCGTTGTGATGGAGGATCGTGACCCACTCGCAGGCCAGTGCTCCTTCCGTGTGTTCCAGGTCGAAGATATCGGCTCTCAGGTCGTACACCGTGTCGCCGCTCAGTGGATACTCGGTCCCGTCTGCCGGGCTCGTGATTGAGACACTGGGCGGCGTGTTATTCGTTGAAATCAGGACCTGGTCCGTGGCGGTCGCGCCCTCGTTGTCCGTCACCGTCAGGCGTACGTCGAAGCTTGCCGGATTGGCGCTGCCAGCAACGAACGTATGTAGTGGATTGGCCTCGCTGGAGGTATTGCCGTCACCAAAGTCCCAGTTCCACGCCGTGATCGTGCCGTCGACGTCCGCGGACTGATCGCCGGTGAATTGCACCGTAAGCGGCCTCGCGCCGTAAGTGACGTCGGCTGAAGCGACGGCCGTGGGCATCCGGTTGCCGGTGGGCTCGTAGGTGACCTTGCGGATGGTTGATCCCCAGGTCACATAGTAAAGATGACCGTTGATGGGGTGGGTGGCGAAATGGATGACCGGCCCGGGTGAGGTATCGAAGATGCGTACTTCCACCGGAAAGTCCGCAGGACCAAGCACGATATTGCGTATCCAGCGGTTGCCGTAGTCACCGTGGAAGTAGGTGTTCTTGTATTCCGGAGGGAAGTCATCGCCGGTGTACCAGACGCCGCCGGTGGAGGAGTTGCCCTGGAAAGGCGTGCCTTCGACCACCTGGCCGATACCGTCGGCCTGGCCGATCTGGGGATGCACCGCATTGCCGCTGGCATCGTAAGAGGGCCAGCGGGCGTTGTTCGAGCCGTGCCGCCAGTCGATCACCGGCCGGGTGTGCATGTGCGTATCGACATCAGCGGGAATCGGGGATCCGTCGCAGCTGTTGGTCAGCGTCGTTGGATTCATGGAATCCTGCTGGATCAGTTCCCGGAAATAGAAGAACTCTTGGGTGCAGCCGTTGATGCCGAAGAGCGGGTTGGGCGCGTCCTCATTGGGAGTATTACGGGTGGAGTAGCCACCGTGGAGGTCCATTCCCTCGTAAACCGGCCAGCCGAAGTTCTCACCGCCAAAGGAGCTGACATGCAGATCTTCCCACCGGCCCCAGCCCACATCGCCGATGTAGATGCTGCCTGGAGAGCCGTCGGCCGGATCGTGGCTGCCGGTATCCGGCCGCATGGTCATGCGGAAGGGATTGCGAAGGCCGAGGGCCCAAACGCGGGAACGGGTGGAGCGCGGTTCGGCAGGGTCGTAGAACGGGTTGCTTGCGAGACCGTCGCCGGTGTTCTTGTCGAGGCGCAGCACTTTGCCGTTCAGTGACGAGAGCATCTGGGAGCGGAAGGAGCCTACGTTCTCCTCGGGGCGGATGATGCCGTCCTGCAGGGCCTGGGCGTAATAGGTTTCGCCTGCCGAGCCGGTATCCGTGGAGGAGTAGCTCGCGCCGTCACCGGTGGTGGCGATCAGCGTGCCGTCCGTGCCGAAGGCAAGTGAGCCGGTGCCGTGAGACTGATGCAGTATCGGGATTCCCGAATCGACGGTCTCGCCCAGGAGCACCTTGCGGCTGGAGTAGTCCACCGTCATGCCGCTCGTGAAATCCACGGTATAGCGGGTGATGCGGCCGATCGTGGCGTTGAAGTATTCGTCCGTGTTCGGGTTGTAGCCGGTGCCGCAGATCGGTTCGCCGACGCCGCTCGGATCTTCCGAACAGTTCATGAGGTGGTGACGGTCCACCACATACATGAGATAGATATGGCCATTGACCAGGAAGGCGGGATCCAGGGCGACGCCGAGCAGGCCGAAATCGCGCCATCCCCCGACCTCGTCGGAGATGTCCAGCAGAGGCCCGGGGGACGGGTTGGGGAGGGGATCCTCTTCATCGATGATCCAGATACGCCCCCCACGCTCCCAGGCGAACATGGTGCCGTCGGTGGCAAAAGTCACTCCGACGACGCCACTCCAGGACCCACCGTCAGGTCGTGGGATGCTGGTCTGGACAAAACCTTCTGGCGGCGCTGCGATCGACCCCAGGCTCATCGCGCAAAGAGCGCAGAAGGCGAAAAAACGTGAGAGGGCTTTTCCGAATGGCATGACTTGGCTACCTTGGCTCCGTGGTATTAAAAGACCGAAGCAATCTCTGTGCCAAGCAAGGACGGTCGAGTAACCTTTTGTTGTAATGGTAAAAAAATCGATCGGCCAGCGTTCCGATGCTGCGTGTTGTAAAAAAACCCGACGCTAAGCCTTGTGTCGCGGACGAATGTACAGATCCGTGACTTCCGCGGTCGCGGGAAGACTTAGTGAAAACGTGACGGCGGCCGCGACGTCCTCGGCCTGCAAGAGACGGTCTGGCGTATATTCCCGATTCTCTGCCCTGAATATCTCTTGCTGGCGAGGTGTGGCCGTGCGCCCGGGAAAGACGGATGTCACGCGAACCCCCTGCTCGTTGCACTCTGCTCGCAGAGAATCGGCGAGAGCCAGCAGGGCGTGCTGACTTGCGGCGAAGTGACCTGTGTTGAGTCCGTTGGAGCGGACGATCGTCGAATTAACGAAGATCACATCGCCACCGGCGCGAATCAAGGCGGGCATGAGTAGTCTGGTGAGTTCATAGGTGCCCTCCACGTTGGCGGCCAGCAAGCGATGCAGCGTGGCGACATCGGATTCGAGCCACGAGCCTCGCGCATAAAGACCAGCGCAATTGACGAGTACGTCGAGACGAGAGCTGTAATGCGATACCGTATTTGCAAGCGCGCGAATGCTCTCCGTATCCGTAAGATCCGCTACAATGAAGTCGATGCGACCGTCTCCGGCCGTGGAGAATGAACTGGCAGCAGCTTCCAATATGCGGGGGGACCCCCCGACCATCAGTACATGGGCCCCTTGTTCATGCAGGGCGTCAGCGATAGCCTTGCCGATCCCCTGTGAGGCCCCTGTCACGAGCACAACTTTTTCGCTTAGATCGGAACTACCGGGCAACATAT
>CAYRZI010000197.1:0-4291 GCA_964428605.1 uncultured Woeseiaceae bacterium | reverse complement strand
GCATCGGCTTCGAGTTCGAGAACTGGCGCTTCAACCTGCGGGCGTCGAACACGGAACCGGTGGTGCGGCTGAACGTGGAGAGCCGTGGCGACCGCGGCCTGATGGAGCGGAAGACGGCGGAGATACTGGAATTGCTGGACAGCCTGTAGGAGGGCCTTCAGGCCCGATTGATTAATGAATCGGGGATAAATCCCCTCCTACAAGCTCGGTATGTCCAATCTCGCTATCCATTTCGCCATCACGTCTCACGGGCTGGGGCACCTGACGCGGTCGCTGGCCCTGATGCAGGCGGTTCACCGGCTTGCGCCGTCCTGTGTCATTCATGCGTCCACCACGATCGACTCGCCCTGGATCCGCGAGCAGCTGGATTTTCCGGTGAGATGGCGCCGTCAGGGCTACGAACCGGGAGCGCTGCAGCGCAATTGCTTCGAGGTGGATGTGCCTGCCACTCTCGAAGCCTATCGGGCCTTCCTCGGGGAGAGCACGGACCGGCTCGAGCAGGAGCGCCGGTTCCTGCAGGAAAACCACATCGACCTCGTCGTGAGCGACATCTCCGCTCTGGCGGTCCGCGCGGCGAGCGAGATCGGCATTCCTGCTGTGGGCGTGTCCAATTTCACCTGGGACTGGATACTGCAGCCCTGGTGCCAGAGGGAGGACGAGTGGATCGTCGACGCCCTGAGGGAATCCTATGCGTCGGGTACCTGTCAGCTGCGTCTGCCCTTCGGCCCCGAGGAGAGCACCTTCCCGGCGAGTGAGCCGGCACCCCTGATATCGCGACGGGCGCGGATACCCGCCGCCCGGGTCCGGGAGATGCTGGAACTCGGTCCCGGCAGGCTCGCTGTGGTCTGTCCCGGCGGGTGGACGGCCGAGGAGTGGCCGGCGATCCATGCGCGGCCCGGCGATTTCCAGCTGGTAACGGTCGGGGACCTGCCGGTTACCGCGGACGTCGCCTGCCTGCGGCTCGGGCACGCGCTGCCGCCGGGCTTGGGCTTGCCGGATCTCATTGCTGCCGCGGATGTCGTGCTCGGGAAACCGGGCTATGGCCTGGCATCGGAATGCCTGACGCACCGCGTGCCGTTCGCGATGCTCGAACGTCCCGGGTTCCGCGAGACGCCCTGTCTGATCGCCGAGATGCAGCGATCCGGGCACTGCTCGGTATCGACCCTCGAGACTTTCTTCTCCGGAGAATGGGAGGAGGTCCTCGAAGGGGCGCTCGGCGGCGGGTCCGACTGGCGCGAAATCGAGCCGGATCCGGCCGGCGCGACGGCGGCCCGGGTTCTCCAATTTCCGCGCGCAAGAAACAACCTGTAGGAGCGGCTTCAGCCGCGACCGGTTATCCAATCGGGCCTGAAGGCCCTCCTACAGGTTTGGCGTTCCGCGCTAGAACGGGGCCTCTGCGGTCGTGTTCACCTGAACCTCGACCCCCTGATCGGCGATGAAGCCGAACTCCTGCGGGTCTTCGGAGGTCGGATCGTACTCGTCGCTGTCCGGCAGGTCTGCATCGGCGCTGCAGGTAAGTGCCACCCGGTACTGGCCGGCCAGCAGGAAGCCCGCCTCGTATCCATACACCTCGTCGACGTCGTTCCACGCGACCGTGGCCGTGGTCACGGGGTCGCCGTCGTCTCCGTCGATGTCATCAGGTATCACGTCGTCGCTCGGGTCCTCGAAAACATAGACCGCGACGTTCTCGTACAGACCGGTGGCTTCGTCGGCCGTGCAATTCTGCTCCAGCGTGGAGCCCGCGCTGTCGTCCACGAGGCCGGCGATGGCTCCCACCTCGGTCGTGTCGACGATGCGGATGGCCGGCTTCAGCAAGTAGTTCTCGCTGCACATCTCCATCGCGGATGCGGAGGAGTCGGCCAGGCCGGGGGGATTCGTGACGGATTTGCGGACATCGAAATCGAGGGTGTAATCGGATGCCCCGTTCGCCGTGACGGTGATGCCGCTCACGATCTGCAGGCCGCGCTCGGAGCCGCTCGGGATGTACAGCGGGCAGTCCATGCCGTCAGTGGTCGTCAGGTAGGAGTCCATGACGTTGCGCTCGGCGTTGACGAGCAGGCGCACCCACGCGTAGTCGCCGGCAGGCAGCTCCTCGCTGAAGACCACGCGGCGGTCCGTGCCGACGAGGTCCAGCAGGTTGATGGAGCAGGTCTCCGTGGCGGGATCCCACATGTCGCAGGAGGTCTCGTCCAGGACGAAGGGATCGAGCGCGGGCCCGTCCGTCGGCTTCACCTCGATGCCGGTGAACTGCACCACGACTGCGTTCGCGCTCTCGACCGGCCCGTCCGTCAGGCCGAGCGTGAGGTTGCCGGTGGCATCGCCACCGCCGCTGCCGCCGCCGCAGCCGGCCGCGAGAAGAGCGGAGCAGGCGATTGCGATTGCGCCGATGAGTCGGGGAGAAGATTGCGCGAACATGGTGGCCTCCGAGGGGGTGACTTCGGCAGCATTGTCGGGGGTAGGCCACGGCACAAACTGTGAACTGGGTCACAGTTGATCGTATCTGGGATAAATCATCCCGAAAGGAAGCACCGTAGGAGGGGCTTTAGCCCCGATCCATTGAACAATCGGGCCTGAAGCAGTCGGGCCTGAAGGCCCTCCTACAGGTTCAGGAAGCGCTTCAGGCTGTCCGCCGCGCGGCCCGCCGTCTTGCCGTCCCACAGCGGCGGGCACTCTCCGGTCTTCCACTCACCGGCCATGATCTTCGCCACGCTCTCGGCCAGAGTGGCGGCATTGATCAGCTCGTTGCTGCCCATCGTCACCGTCACCGGCCGCTCGGTATTCTCGCGCAGCGTCAGGCAGGGGATGCCCAGGTAGGTCGTCTCTTCCTGCAGTCCACCGGAATCGGTGATGGCGAGCTTCGCGCCGGTGACCACGTTCATGAAGTCGATATAAGGGATCGGCTCCAGCAGCTGGATGTTCTCCACCTGCTCCAGCGCCTCCTTCAGCCCATGCCGTTCCAGGCTCTTGGTGGTGCGCGGATGTGCCACGAAGGCCAGCTTCAGGGACTGCGCAGCGGCGGCGGCAAGCGCGCCCACCAGCGGTTCCAGCGTCGCCTTGGCATCCACGTTGGACGGGCGGTGCAAGGTGACGATGGCGTAGTCCTCGCCCTCCAGGCCCAGGTCCTTGCGCGCCGTCGATGCCTCGATCTTGTCCCGCAGCAGCTCGAAGGAGTCGATCATGATGTTGCCGATGAGGTCGATCTTCTCCGCCGGCACGCCTTCGGCCTGCAGGTTCTCGTCGGCGTCGGCCGACGGCGTCCAGAGCAGGTCGGCGATCGCGTCCGTCACCAGTCGATTGATCTCCTCCGGCATGCGCCGGTCGCCGCTGCGCAGCCCCGCCTCGAGGTGCACGACCGGGATCCACAGCTTCGTGCCCACCATCGCGCACGCGGCAGTGGAGTTGACGTCGCCCACCACGATGATCGCGTCCGGCTTCTCCTCCAGGCACACCTTCTCGTAGGCGATCATCACGCCACCCGTCTGCTCAGCGTGGGAGCCGGAGCCGACGCCCAGATGATGGTGAGGTTTCGGCAGCCCGAGATCGCGGAAGAAGGCGTCCGACATGTTGTAGTCGTAGTGCTGGCCGGTGTGCACGATCTTCGGCTCACACCAGTCGGCGGCGGCCAGCGCGTGGAACAGCGGCGCCACCTTCATGAAGTTGGGCCGCGCGGCGGCGATGAGGTGGACGGTTTTCATTTCTTTTCCTGATGGCAGGAGGGCCTGGTAGGAGGGGCTTTAGCCCCGATCCGAACAATGCATTGGGGCTAAAGCCCCTCCTACATGAAATTTGCCGCCAAGGATATCAGAGAGGGCGCACGCTGGATGTGATGGCCGCCAGGATTCGCTTTGCTGTAGTCACTATCGGCCGGGGTTGGCACCCTGCAGGCACTGAGACTTCATTCAAATTTGACGATCAAATGGGGATACTGTTCAAGCACCGACAACGACGACGGGGGATCATCATGCGCACGACGCTGAACATCGACGATGAATTGATTGCGGATGCACGCAGCATCACAGGAGTAGAGGACACGACGGCCCTGGTGCACGAAGGCCTGCGGGCACTCATCGAGCGCGAAAGCACCCGCCGCCTGGCCAGGCTCGGCGGTAGCCAGCCCCAACTGCGCCCAGTGCCTCGCCGTCGCAGGTAGGAGGGCCTTCAGGCCCGATCAGCCTCAGAAATCGGATGCGACTTGGCATACCAAAAATAGTATGTATACTAAATAAGACATGTGGTGCGTGCTCGAGCATCGACGGATCGGCCGCCGCGCCTCGAAGCTGCCGGAAGAGAT
>CAYRZI010000196.1:0-4292 GCA_964428605.1 uncultured Woeseiaceae bacterium | reverse complement strand
GGCGGCCTGCCATCGGGAGGGTAAGGCTGGTGGGGATGCTCAGTCAGCCGGCCTTGCGGCGGGCCTCGACGGCGTCGCGCAGGCCCGCGATCAGCATCGCCACTTCCATGGCCTGCTCGTAATTCAGCCGGGGGTCCACCTGGGAGCGGTAGGCCCGCTTGAGGTCCGCGTCCGCCAGCCCGCGCGCACCGCCGGTGCACTCGGTCACGTTCTCGCCCGTGAGTTCCAGATGGACGCCGCCCAGGTAACTGCCCATCTCACGGTGGATACGGAAGGCGGACCTGAGTTCGGAGACGATGTTGTCGAAGCGTCGCGTCTTGAAGCCGCCCGAGGTGCTCTCCGTGTTGCCGTGCATCGGGTCGCAGACCCACAGCACCGGGCTGCCGGTGGCGCGGGCGGCCTGGATCAGGGGCGGCAGTCCCTCCTCCACCTGCTTCGCGCCGAGGCGGTGGATCAGCGTGAGCCGGCCGGGCTCGTTGTGCGGATTGAGGATGCCGATGAGCTCCTGCAGCCACTCCGCGGTCATGCCGGGGCCGATCTTCACGCCCATCGGGTTCGTGACGCCGCGGAAGTACTCCACGTGGGCACCGTCCACGTTGGCGGTGCGCATGCCGATCCAGGGGAAATGCGTGGTCAGGTCGTACCAGCGGTCCCGGCGCAGCCGCGTCTGCGCCTGCTCGTAGTGCAGGTGCAGGCCCTCGTGGCCGGCGTAGATGTCCGCCCGGCGGGTGTGATGGATGGGCCGGCCGGAGATGGACTCGAAGAAATCCAGCGAATGGGAGATGGCGTCGGCTACGCGCTGGTATTCCGCCGCCATGGGCGAATGGCCCACCCAGTCGAGATCCCAGTTCTCCGGGTGATGCAGGTCGGCGAAGCCGCCGTCCACCAGAGAGCGGACGAAATTCAGCGTCAGCGCCGCCCGCTCGTAACCCCGCAAGATGAGCTCCGGATCCGGCAGCCGGTCCGCGGCCGTGAAGGGGCTGCGGTTGATGAGGTCGCCGCGGAAACTGGGCAGCGTCTCCCCGTCCCGGGTCTCCGTGTCGGCCGAGCGCGGCTTGGCGTACTGGCCGGCCATGCGGCCCACCCGCACCACCGGCTTCTTCAACCCGTACAGCATCACCAGCGACATCTGCAGCAGGATCTTCAGCTTCTGCACGATGCTCTCGGAGGTGCAGTCGCCGAAGGTCTCGGCGCAATCGCCGCCCTGCAGCACGAACGCCTCGCCGCGCTGGGCGCTGGCGATGTGCTGCTTCAGGTTGTCCACCTCCCAGGAGGTGACCAGCGGCGGCAGGCGGCTCAGCCTCGCGACGGCATCGTCCAGCGCGTCACGGTCGGGATAGGCCGCCTGCTGGCTCGCCTCGCGGCTCTGCCAGCTGGTGGGGTGCCAGTTCGTCTGTGCGGTGCTTCGGGACATCCGCTGAATATGCCACGGCGCTTGCTGCAAAGCAAAACTTTCAGGGATTCAAATAAGTTACGCACGAAATCGTCAGCCCTCGACTGGTCGCGGCCGAACCGCGGCGCTGCCCGTGAGGACGCACCTGTCCCGCACTCGCCATCGGGGAAACCCTCAGTGGCGGCTCGCGGGGGCAGATGGGACAATCGCCGCATCGATCCCCATCCCCTTCGAAACTGCAGCAAGCCGGCTCGCGGCCTCGCCGGGTCGGCCGGGAGTGAAAGCCATGAAAGACATCCTGCAACGGCTCGGTCTGGAGGCCCAGAACCACGGGACCTGGTGCGGCAGCAAGGCCATCGAGAAGAATCCGGGACCTCCGATCGAGTCGGTCAATCCGGCCACGGGCGAGGTGCTCGGCAGCGTGCTGTCCAGCAGCGAGAGCGAATACGACCGGCTCATGGTGGCCGCCCGGGATGCTTTCGCGGAGTGGCGCAACACGCCGGCCCCGGTGCGGGGCGAGGCGGTGCGGCGCATAGGCCTCGCGCTGCGCGACAACAAGGATGCACTGGGCAGCCTGGTCAGCCTGGAGAACGGCAAGATCAAGGCGGAAGGCGACGGCGAGGTGCAGGAGATGATCGATATCGCCGACTTCGCGGTGGGCCAGTCGCGCATGCTCTACGGCAAGACCATGCACTCCGAGCGGCCCTCCCACCGCATGTACGAGCAGTGGCATCCGCTGGGCATCGTCGGCATCGTCACCGCCTTCAATTTCCCCGTCGCCGTCTGGTCCTGGAACGCGCTGATCGCCGCCGTATGCGGCAACATCTCGGTCTGGAAACCTTCGCCCAAGACGCCGCTGGTCTCCCTGGCGGTGCAGAAGATCTGCAACGAGGTGCTGACCGACCTGTCGCATCCGCCGATCTTCAACCTGTTCCACGACGGCGGCACCGAGCGGGCCGAGGCGTTCGTGGACGACCCGCGCGTGGATCTGCTCTCATTCACCGGCTCCACTGCCGTCGGCCGGAAGGTGGGCGAACGGGTGGCCGCCCGCATGGGACGGAGCCTGCTGGAACTCGGCGGCAACAACGCCATCATCGTGGACGAGTATGCGAACCTCGATCTGGCGGTGCCCGCCATCCTGTTCGGCGCCGTCGGCACGGCCGGCCAGCGCTGCACCACCACCCGCCGCGTGCTGGTGCACGACTCCCGCCGCGACGAGCTGAAGGAGCGCCTGATCCGCGCCTACGACCAGGTGCGCATCGGCGACCCCCTGGACGAAGCCACGCTGATGGGTCCGCTCATCGACAACCAGGCTGTCACGAATTTCGAACGCGCCATCGAGGACATCCTGTCCCATAACGGCAAGGTGCTGTACGGCGGTCACCGGCTGGACCGACCGGGCTTCTACGTGGAGCCCACCCTGGTGATGGCGGAGAACCACTGGCCCATCGTGCAGGCCGAGACCTTCGCACCCATCCTCTATCTCATCGGCTACGAGGCGCTGGACGAGGCTCTGGCCCTGCACAACGGCGTGGGCCAGGGCCTGTCCTCGGCCATCTTCACGGACCGGCTGCAGCACGCCGAGCGCTTCCTGTCAGCGGGCGGTTCGGACTGCGGCATCGCCAACGTGAATATCGGTACGTCGGGGGCCGAGATCGGCGGCGCCTTCGGCGGCGAGAAGGAGACGGGCGGCGGCCGCGAATCCGGCTCCGACGCGTGGAAGGCCTACATGCGCCGTCAGACGACCACCATCAACTGGGGTAGCGAGATGCCGCTGGCCCAGGGCATACGGTTCCGCATCTAGGCAATCGGGCTGCCGGGCACCCCGCCCGGCAGCCTCCTCTCATTCCTCGCTGGCGGCCTCCGCCGGCGCGAGCAGCCCGTACAGCAGGCCCACCCACTGGGCCGGCTCGAACAGGCCCATCTCGTTGTGCGCGGCGTCGAAGTCCGCCGTGGGGTTGGCGGCCTGCACCTGCTCGAGGCTCATGCCATCGGCGATCATCGCCTTGATGGAGTCGCGTACGGTGGCGAGCATGTCCCGGTAGGCGCGCAGGTCGTCCCGGGTCGCGATCGGCCCGTGGCCGGGAATGATGACGCTGTCGTCGTCGGTCATCGCCAGCACCGAATTGACGGCCTCGATGACGCCGTCCACCGAGCCGCCGCTGCCGCCGTCGATGAAGGGATACATCTTGTGGAAGAAGGTATCCCCCATGTGGAAGACGTTGGCGCCGTCGAAGTGGATGATGCTGTCGCCGTCGGTGTGGGCGTGGGGCGTGTGGAACGCGCGGATCGTCTCGCCGTTGAGATGGAAGGTCACCCGGTCGTTGAACGTGACCACGGGCAGCGCCCCGGGCGGCGAGGCCGGCACCTCCCGGTTGAAGGCCTCCAGGAACTGGTCCTTGCTCATGCGCTCTCGCACGTTGTCGTGGGCCACGATCACCGCGCCCGTCTCACCGAAGTTCTCGTTGCCGCCGACGTGGTCGAAGTGCCAGTGGGTGTTGAACACGAACTCCACCGGCTGATCGGTCAGTTCCGCGATGGCCGCGCGTATCTTCGGCGTCAGCGGCGCAAACTGATCGTCAATCAGGAAGACGCTGTCTTCCCCGACCGACAACCCCATGTTGCCGCCCCGGCCCGTCAGCATGTAGAGGCCGCTGCCGAGGTCGCGCACCCCGATCTCCACGTCGGCCATGCCGTCGTCCTGCGCCTGCGCCGGGACAGCGGCCATCGCCATCGCCGCCGCCACCGCGATCGCCATGGCCATGGCCATCGCCACCCCTGCGCCCGCCACTCTCGTTCTCCACGTCATCGATTCTCTCCTCTCAGCCGGCATCCCGCCGGACGATGCTCTCGAAACGGTTCTTCTCCCGGTTCTTCACCACCTCGCCGGCGGCGAAGA
>CAYRZI010000195.1:0-4372 GCA_964428605.1 uncultured Woeseiaceae bacterium | reverse complement strand
TGCAGGGCGTGACCATGCTCCAGGTCGAGGCGATGCCGACCTGGGGCTTGGCGAAGTCCTCGTCGCCGAAACCCACCGCCCGCAGCATCGCCCGGCCGGGCGCGTGCTCCACGCCGTCCACCACGATGCGCGAATACCGCCGCCTGTCCTTCTCGCTCACGCTGCCTCCGTCACCATCGTCACCACTGCCGCCCTCGTCACAATTGTCACGACCGTAACAACCGTCACAACCCGGTCGTCACTGCCGCAGCAGCGCGCATTGTAGCCGATTGACACGCCACCGGCGGCGGCGTTTGCGTGGCGAGCCCGGACCTCATTCGAGGGCCAGCGGCACCGCGAGGGCAGCAGCCGCGACCGCCAGTAGCAACAGGCCCAGGACGAGCCGTCGACGCGGCCGCGGCGCCCCCGCGCCGAAGCCGCGCAGGAACGCGGGCACGTCCGGCGGCCGGTCGTAACGGGAGAACGAGAGTGCCTGTTCCAGGGCCCGCCAGCGGGCGTCGTCCATGCCCTCGACGGGCCGCGGTTTCTCCCCCGCCGCCCGGGCCTCGGTCGCGTCCCGGCTGCCGAATACCCGGCGGCCGGACAGCAGGCGGTACGCGAGGCAGGCCAGCGAGTAGACGTCGTCGCGGACGGTGGGCGTCTCCCCGTTCAGCACCTCGGGGCTGGAATAGGCCGGCGTGGCGGCGCGCAGTACGCCCGGGTCGAAAGTGCCCGTCCCGGTCGCCAGCACGCGGTCCAGACGGGCGATGCCGAAGTCGCACAGCCGCACGCTGCCGTCGGGCAGCAGCATGACGTTGCCGGGCTTCACGTCGGCGTGCACCACGCCGCGCTCGTGGGCATGAGCGAGGGCGGCGCCGATGCTGCGCACGACGTGCATCGCGTCGGCGGGCGGCATCGGCTCGCCGGGTTGGCGGTCCAGCCAGTCCGCGAGCGAGCGGCCGGGCAGCCATTCCATCACGATGTAGAACAGGCGGCCGTCCCGGCCGAGGCCGTGGAAGCCCACGACGTTCGGATGATCCAGCAGCAGGCCCGTCTCCGCTTCGCGCTGCAGGGCCCGCAGCGCCGGGCCATGGCGGTCGAGGCGCGGCGTCAGCACCTTCACCGCTACCCACGCCGGCTCGTGCGTCTGCAGCGTGCGCCGGCGGTCCAGCGCCTTGTAGACCACGCCCATGCTGCCGCCGGCCACCCGGCGCAGCAGCTCGTAGCGGCCGCCGATCACGGTTCCGACCTCCAGTTCGGCGCCACTGCCGCCGTCGGCTCTCTTTGCGCGTCCGCCCTCCTCCAGCGGCTCCGTTGTCAGGTTTTCGCGACCGCACGCCGCTGCCGCCTCGCCATGCTCCTGCCGGAGGCGCGCGGTGGCGGCGTCGGTCTCGCGTTCGTGTCCGCCGCGGCCCGGGTCCGTCACAGGACCTTGCCCGGGTTCAGTATGCCGGCCGGATCCAGCGCCGCCTTGAGCCGGCGCATCAGATCCAGCTCGGTCTCGTCCAGGTAGCGGCGCATCTGCTCACGCCGCAGCAGCCCCACCCCGTGCTCGGCGCTGAAGCTGCCGCCGCACGCCCGTACCGCGTCGAAAACCGTCTCGTTCACCCGGGCTTCCAGGGCGCGGAACGCCTCGGCGTCGGCGCCGGCTGGCTGGCTCAGGTTGTAGTGCAGGTTGCCGTCGCCCACGTGGCCGAACACGACCGGTCGTGCTTCGGGAAACTGCCGCGCCAGCTCCGCCCCGGCCCGGTGCAGGAATTCACCGATGCGCTCGACGGGCACCGAGATGTCGTGCTTCAGGCTGACGCCCTCGTGGCGCTGCGCCTCGGAGATGCTGTGACGCAGCCGCCAGAGCGCGTCGCGGCGCCGCCCGTCGCCGGCGGTCACCGCGTCCCGGAGCAGTCCCTGTTCCAGTGCGGCGGCCAGGGCCGACTCCAGTCGGGGCATCGCGGCGGCCGGGCTGTGCGCCGTGCTCTCGATCAGTACGTAAGCGGGGTGATCCTCGTCGAAGGGATGCCGCGTGTCGGCGATGTGCCGCAACACGAATTCCAGCGCACGGCCGGAGACGAGTTCGAACGCGCTGATCTCCTCGCCGAGGTGTCCGCGCATGGCCTCGAGCAGCGCCACGGCGCCGCCGGGCGCGTCTATCGCGACCATGGCGGTGGCCACGTCCGCCGGCCGCGGATGCAGCCGCAATGCCGCTGCCGTGATGATGCCCAGCGTGCCCTCGGCGCCGATGAAAAGATCGCGCAGGTCGTATCCGGCCGTGTTCTTGCGCAGCGTGCGCAGCCCGTCCCAGACGCGCCCATCCGCCAGCACCACCTCCAGCCCGAGCACCTGCTGGCGCGCGGTCCCGTAGCGCAGCACGTTGATACCGCCCGCGTCCGTGGCGAGATTACCGCCGATCTGACAGCTGCCCTCGGCGGCGAGGCTCAGGGCAAACAGCCGACCGGCCTCCTCCGCGGCGGCCTGGATGTCGGCCAGCACACAGCCGGCTTCCGCGATCAGGAAGTCGCCGGCGGTGCTGAGCTTGCGCATGCGGTTCATCCGCCGCAGGCTCAGGATCACCTGCAGTCCGTCGCCACCCGCCACCGCCCCGCCGCAGAGCCCGGTGTTGCCGCCCTGTGGGACGATGCCGATGCCCTCCTGCCGGCACAGGGTGACGATCTCCGCCACCTCGCGGGTATCCGCCGGCAGCAGCACCAGCGGTGTCTCGCTGCGGTAACGGCCACGCCACTCCTCGAGATAGGGCGCCATCGCCGTGGGCTCGTCCAGGTAGCCCCCTTCGCCCACGGCCGCTTTCAGGCCCTCGAGTCTTTCCATCGAGCCTCCGCTCTCTCCTCGCCTGCCCCGGCCGGCGACACTGACCCGCAGCGGCGGGCGCGCCCGCAGTGTAGCACCGGCCCCGTCCTCTCTTGCATCGGCGGAGGCTCTTCATTAACGTCGTCCGGGTCCGCCGCCGGATGGAGGCTGACGGGGCGGGATGAGGGCTGACGGCCCTCGCCCGGCCGCGAGCCGCGGCGGCAACACTTCCCGGCGGAGCCGAGATGAACCCGGATGACTATTCCATGGCCGATCCCGGCGCCGCGGGCGCCGGCCCGCTGCATACGGGTTCGCTGCCCGACCTGCCGCGGGACATGGACCTGCGCCAGCGCAGCAACCTGGTCCATCTCGAGCAGCGACTGCACCGGGAGTGGGGTCTCGGCCAGAACTGTATCCTGAGCTGGTGCGCCCACGAGGCAGGAGTCCTGCTGCTGGTCGTGCCCCATTATGCAGTGGCGGAGTACACGGCCGCGCCCGCGGCCGGCGACCCTCCCCAGTGGCGTGTCTCCGAGCGCTTCATCATGGATCTGATCTCCGGTCGGCGCCAGCTCACGCCGGCACAGATGGAGAAGGTCTCGCGCCTGCTCCGGGTCGAGCCGCGGCTGGTGCGCCTGCGCGATCCCCTCGTCGGGTCGGCGGCGGAGACCCGCATCATCGACATGATGGTGAAGCGTTACGGAATCAGCTACGTCGAGAATCGGGCCGTGGCGCTGTTCGACATCGTCGGCTTCAGCCTGCTCAGCCCCTTCGAGCAGATGACGCAACTGAACAGCCTCTCCTATTCACTCAATTCCGCCTACGCCAAGATGCTGGAGGGGAAGCTCGGCATCAACTTCGCCCGCTCCTCCACCGGCGACGGCTTCTATATCTGGAACCGGGACGGCGACGCGGACGCGAACACCAATCTCTACCATTTCATGCACCTGGTGCTGGCGGACAACGCCATCGCCCGACGCAAGGCCAGGACGGCATCGGTGCCCCGGCTGCGCGCCGCCTTCCACGTGGGCAGCTGCTACGAGTTTCACCAGGCGGAAGGGCTGAACCCGACGGTGCACGACTACATCGTCGGCGAGGTCACCATCGAGCTGGCCCGCATGATCGAGCGCGCGATGCCGGGCCAGATCTTCGTCGGCGACTTCCACGCCCGCGCCGACGAGGATCCGCTGACCGCCGGCCCGGACCTGGACGCCATCCGTTTCGTCGACCTGGCCCAGCAGGATCTGCGCCGCCTGCGCGGACTCGTGCTCTCCGGCGAAAGGATCTCGGCCATCAAGTGCTATCTCACCGGGGAGAAGCTCGCCTCCGGCAAGTACTCCGTCCGCAAGCTGGAGATTGCCGACAAGCACGGCCTGTGCCGCTGCGTCTACAACGCCAAGGTCAATATCTACCGGGAACAGGCCGAGCCCATCCTGCTGGGCATCGAGGACCGGATATTGCGCCGCGACACGCACGCCACACCCACCACCGAACTCCTGGCCCGGGACTGAGAAGAAAGACGAGAAAAAGAGAAAAGAGTGTCCTTAGCGGCACATAGCTTACAGACTATTCCGGACACATGGTTTACACATTT
>CAYRZI010000194.1:0-4400 GCA_964428605.1 uncultured Woeseiaceae bacterium | reverse complement strand
CGCCGGTCTCCGCCGGCCCGATCCTGCATAACGACGACGTATCCATCGAGTCGGACCCGGACACCGATGGTCTGGTAGCGTTGGTCCTCGATCCGGACGACGGCAAGCTGGTGGAGGTCCATTTCGGGGACGGTGCCATCCGCTTCGAAGACAAGTATGGCGATCCGCTGATCGAAAAGGAGAAGGAGGACGTCGGCTGGTGGCAGGGCGACGGCTCGATCTTCGTGACCGACACCAACACCATGCGGGTCGCCTTCGAGGATCTGTTCGTCACCGGCTTCACTTTCCGGATCGGGGCGAACATGCCTGCAGAGGCGTGGATACGTGCCGAGTACATCGATTCGGATGGCGAGAGCGGGTCTCTGCAGACGGGTTGGTTCAACGGCATCTATCCGCAGACGTCGCCGTTGTACGGTGTCTTCCTCAGCGACACGGGCAACTGCGCCAGGATCAGCAAAGTCGTCGTCGATCCTGACTTCTGGTGGGGTATCGGCGAAATGAGTCTTGCCACCAACGACGAGTGCGCCGTCTCCGTCCCCGAGCCGGGTTCGCTGGGTCTCCTGGGCGCAGGCCTGCTGGCGCTCGGTTTCGTCTGGCACACCCGCCGGCGCGCCGCGATCTCCGTGTAGGAGAGCCTTCAGGCCCGATTGATCTGATGAATCGGGGATAAATCCCCTCCTACATTGTCTTGCGCTGCCACCAGGCCGCGTAGGTCAGCGGGTAGTGCTCCGGCCGCTCCACCAGCTTTGCGCGCACCGGGTTGTGGACGACGTAATCACCGTAACGCCTCAGTTGGTCGGTGGCTCTGACGGCGCGGTCGTGGAATCCCGGTTGCCAGATCCGCCCGGCGCAGCCGCGCGCCTTGTTGATGCGCAAAGCGGAGCGCCCCTTCATCTGCGCGACGACCGATTCCAGCGATTGTGCCGGGCGGAGTTCGAACAGCCAGTGCAGATGGTCGGGCATCACGGCGTACGCCATCGTTTCCGTGGCACCCAGCGAATCCTGTCGCTCGATCTCTTCGGCCACGATGGAGCCGCATATCAGGCACCCGAATATCGTGCGATCCGCGTAGGTGCAGGTGGTCACCAGGTAGATACGGCGGGTTTCGGAACGCCGCCCGCACCGCAATGCCCGTTGCCGTGGTCGCAGATGAGCCATGGCGAAAGCATGCCCGCGACCGCAAACCCGAGCGCGCCGCGTTTACCCCTCACATCGAGAGAAACGCCTGCGCTGAACGCCCCACCAACATCCCTGATGCATGTAGGAGGCCTTCAGGCCCGATCCCATAGCAAAAGGCAGGGTTCCGCGCGACCGCCCGATCAGTGCGGCTTGAACGCGTCCGGGTTCAGCTCGTGCCGTGCCAGCAGCTTGTAGAAGTCGGTGCGGTTGCGTTTCGCCAGTCTTGCCGCCTGGCTGACATTGCCCGACGTGATCTGCAGTATCTGGCTGAGGTAGTTGCGCGTGAACTCGTCCCGGGCCTCGGAGAAGGAGGGCAGCTTGCCGCCGTGTTCGCCGAGGGAGGAGCGCACGAGTTCGGCGCTGATGACCGGTGAGCGGGACAGGGCCACGTTCTGGCGCACCACGTTGTAGAGCTGGCGGATGTTGCCCGGCCATTCGGCGGTGACGAGCATCTCGACCGCCTCCGGGGCATAGACCTTGCGTTCGCCGCCGGCCTCCCCGGCAACGGACTTCAGGAAGTGGGAGACCAGCAGGGGGATGTCGTCACGGCGCTCGTCCAGCGGCGGGATGTGGATGTTGACCACGTTCAGGCGGTAGTAGAGGTCTTCGCGGAAGGTGCCCTCGGCCATCATCTCGCGCAGGTCGCGGTGGGTGGCGGAGATGACGCGGACGTCCACGGGGATGGACTCGGTGGCGCCGACCGGGCGTACGTGGTCTTCCTGCAGGACGCGCAGCAGCTTGACCTGCAGGCGCATGGGCATGTCGCCGATCTCGTCCAGCAGCAGGGTGCCGCCCTCGGCGGCCTGGAACAGACCCTTGTGGGCGCGGGTGGCGCCGGTGAAGGCGCCTTTCTCGTGGCCGAAGAGTTCGGACTCGAGCAGGTGCTCGGCCATGGCGCTGCAGTTGATGGCCACGAACGGGCCGTCGCGGCGGTGGCTGGCCCGGTGGATGGCCCGGGCCATGAGTTCCTTGCCGGTGCCGCTCTCGCCGGTGATGAGCACCCGGGTGCCGCTGTCCGCCACCATGCGGGCCTGGTTCAGGCGCTCGCGCATGAGGGGGTTGCGGGTGATGATGTCCTCCGCCCAGTCTTCCTCCGCCGGTGCCTTGGTGGAGACCTTCAGCGCGCGCTCGACGTGGTCCAGCAGCTCCGCCTTGTCGATGGGTTTGGTGAGGAAGCCGAACGCGCCGCTCTGGGTGGCGGCGACGGCGTCCGGGATGGTGCCGTGGGCGGTGATGATGAGCACGCGCAGGCCCGGCGAGCGCTCCTGCAGTTCCTTCAGCAGGCCGATGCCGTCCATCTTGTCCATACGCAGATCGGTGATGACCAGGTCGGGCTCGAAGCGGTTCAGCACCGCCAGCGCGCGGTGGGCGCTCTCCACGGCCTCCACCTCGTATTTCTCGGCGCGCAGGCGGATGGAGAGCAGGCGCAGCAGGCCCGGGTCGTCGTCGACCAGCAGGATGCGTCCCCGCGGTTCATCCTTGCGCTCAGCGTTGTTCGTCGGCATCGGAGCGTTCCCTGATCGATCTCTCGATGGTGGTAATCGCGCGGAGCTTCTCCTCCGCCTCTTCCAGCGCCCGGGCCAGTTCCCGGTTCTCCGCGCGGGCCGCCGCGAGCTGGCCCTCCAGCCGCTGACGGTCCTCGTCGGCGGCGCGTTCGTACTGTGCCCGCAGCTGGCGGTTCTCCGTCTTCAGCAGCAGCCGCTGCTCGACCACCTCCAGCTGCAGCTCGGCCAGTGTGACCTCGGCCGGCAGCAACAGTTCGGAGCGCGCCAGTATCCCCGTCAGCATCTCACGGGCCCGCTCCCCGTCGGCACCGGCATGTCCGGGGGTCGCGAGCGCCAGCGCCAGGTGCAGCCGGTTGGTCGTCGTCGGCGACTCCACGAAGGCGTCGTCCACCCGGGCGAACACCTCGGCCTTGGTCGCAGGATCCCCGGCGGCGAGGTCGCGCATGGTCCGAAGGTAGCCGGAGACGTCGGCACCATCAACGTCGCGGTCGGCAATTCCGTCGTCACCGTCCCGGTCGAGCCAGCCCGTGGTAGAAGTACACCCACTGGTTAGCGCCAGTCCCGCCAGGGCGGCGAGCAGGACGGCTTTCCATGCGGGACTCGCGCTACGCATTGGCCGCCATCCTGTCGTTCAGGCTGATCTGTTCCTGGGGGATGTGCAGGCGAAAGTGCGCGCCGCCCCAGGGCGAGTCCACCAGTTCCACGCTGCCGCCGTGGGCCTGCACGCACTCGAGCACCACCGACAGGCCGATGCCGGTGCCCGCCACCGGGCCGTCGTGCTGCTGGTTGGCGCCCTGGTAGAAGGCCTGGAAGATGCGGCTGCGCTCCTCCTGCGGGATGCCCGGACCCGAGTCGGCGATGTCGATGACGAAGCTCGAATTGGTCGCGATGGCGCGCACCTGGATGTGGCCGCCGCGTGGCGTGTACTTGATGGCGTTGGAGACCAGGTTGTCGAGCGCCGTGCGCAGCTTCTCCTCGTCGGCATTCACACGGATGTCTTCGACGTCCAGGGCCAGCTTGATGCCCTGGGTCTTGATCGCCAGCCGGTGGTCTTTCAATACGCCGGTGATGAGCGCCTTCAGCGAGAAGTCCGACAGCATCAGCATCTCGCTCTTCGTCTGCCAGGCGCTGAAAGACAGCAGGTTCTCGATGAGGCGCTGCAGCTTCAGGCCGTTGGAGCGCAGGATGTCGGTGACCTCGCGCTGGGGCTCGTCCAGCGGCCCGACGGCGCCGTCGAGCAGCAGATCCGTGCCCTCGCGGATATTGGCGAGCGGGGTCTTCAGTTCGTGGGACATGTGCCGGAGGAAGCGGTTTTTCTCCTGGGCGAGTTCCAGCAGGCGCACCCGCAGCCACTCGAGCTGGCGGCCGAGCGCCTGCAGGTCCGTGGGTCCGCCCACCCTTATGGGCCGGGAGAAACCGCCCTGGCCGAGCTGGTTGATGGCCCGGTCGATCTGGCGGATGGGCCGGGTGACGAGCAGGGCGAATACCAGCACGAGGACCAGGATGATCGGGACCAGCGCGGCGGCCTGCCAGGCCACCGTGGCCTGAAAATCGCTGGCGTCCTGCTGCAGGGCGGCGAGCTCGCGGCCGATGAAATCGTTGATGGCCACGCTGAACTCGCCGGCCTGGCGGGAGAGTTCCTCCAGCTCACGGGTGGCCTCGGTCATGCGAGTGGAATCCGCCGGCTGGGTGCGGATGGTGAACACGGCGGAGCCG
>CAYRZI010000193.1:0-4418 GCA_964428605.1 uncultured Woeseiaceae bacterium | reverse complement strand
GCCGCCCTGGCCATCGCCGCCTCCCCCACGGCCTGGCCGGATACCTCATCGAGTCACGGCGCCGGCGCGGAGACCGCACTCGAGGAAATCGTGGTCTACGGCAGATCGCGCCAGCTGATCGGCACCGCCGACACCGCGTCCGAGGGGCTGGTGGGCTACGACGACATCCAGCTGCCTCCGCTGCTGCGGGTCGGCGAACTGGTGGAGGCGGTGCCCGGCATGGTGGCCACCCAGCACTCGGGTACCGGCAAAGCCAACCAGTATTTCCTGCGCGGCTTCAACCTGGATCACGGTACGGACTTCTCGGTGAGTGCCGAGGGCGTGCCGCTGAACATGCCCACCCACGGCCACGGGCAGGGTTACCTGGACCTGAACTTCCTCATCCCCGAGCTGATCGCCACCACCCGCTACCGCAAGGGCCCGTATGCCGCGGAGACCGGCGACTTCTCCTCCGCCGGCAGCGTGGAGTTCACCTTCTACGACGAGCTGCCCGAGACCCTGCTGGGCCTGACCGCCGGCGAGTACGGCTACGGCCGGGCACTGGCCGCGGGCAGCAATGCCGTGGGCGGCGGCACGCTCACGGCCGCCTTCGACGCCACCGTGTACGACGGGCCCTGGGAGCTGGAGGAGAATCTGGAACAGTACAAGGGGTATCTCGCCTACGGCTTCGAGGTGGGCGGCGCCCGCGCTGAGCTGAACCTGCAGGCCTACGACAGCGAATGGGACTCCACCGACCAGATCCCCCAGCGGGCCGTGGAGGCGGGGCTGATCGACCGGCTGGGCTTCATCGACCCGGACCTGGGCGGCCAGACGGAGCGCTATGCGCTGACCGGTACGCTCGACTTCGGTACCTGGCAGGCCCGCGCCTACGTGGTCGACTACGACTTCACGCTGTACTCCAACTTCACCTATTTCCTGGATGACCCGGTGGAGGGCGACGAGTTCGAGCAGCGGGACGACCGCACGGTGTACGGTGCCAGCCTCGACGGCGGCAGCAGCGTGGAGTTCGGCCGCCGGCTGGTGGAGTTGCGCTACGGTGCGGAGCTGCGTTACGACGATATCGACGAGGTGGGGCTGTACGGCACGGCGGCCCGGGTGCGCACGGACGTCGTGCGCCAGGACGCGGTGGAGGAACTGGCCGCGGGCGTCTGGGGCGAAGCGGACGTGGAACTCACCCGCTCGCTGCGCGGCATCCTGGGCCTGCGGGCCGACTACTACGACTGGGAGGTGGACGCCTTCCGCGCCGTCAACAGCGGCGCCGGCGACGACACCCTGGTGAGCCCGAAACTGGGCCTCGCCTGGCGCGTCTCGGCGGTACTCGAGGCCTACGCCAGCTGGGGCCGGGGCTTCCATTCCAACGACGTGCGCGGCGCCACCATCGCCATCGACCCCGCCAGCGGTGACGCCGTGGACCCGGTGGACGTGCTGGTGGCCTCCGAAGGCGGCGAACTCGGGCTGCGCTACGAGCGCGGCACGCGCTTCAATCTTTCGCTGGTCGGCTTCTGGCTCGAGCTCGACTCCGAGCTGGTGTACGTGGGCGACGCCGGCACCACCGAGCCGAACGACGCCACCGAGCGGCTCGGTGTGGAGGCCTCCGCCTTCTGGCAGGCCACCGACTGGCTGGCGGTGAACGCCGCCTGGACGGCCACCGACGCCGAGTTCAAGCGCGACCAGGGCGGCGGACGGGAAATCCCCGGTGCGGTGGAATCCACCTTTACGCTGGGGCTGAACGCGGCCTGGGGCAACGGCTTCAGCGCCAGCACGCGGGTGCGTTACCTGGACGACGCACCGCTGATCGAGGACGGCTCGGTGCGCAGCGACGACTCCCTGCTGCTCAACGCCGGCGTGGCCTGGCGCCGCGGCCTGCTGGAACTGCGGCTCGACGCATTCAACCTGCTCGACTCCGACGA
Organism: uncultured Woeseiaceae bacterium; assembly: GCA_964428605.1. Classification (GTDB taxonomy): domain Bacteria; phylum Pseudomonadota; class Gammaproteobacteria; order Steroidobacterales; family Woeseiaceae; genus Lentisalinibacter. The sequence goes on along the minus strand of CAYRZI010000193.1, from coordinate 2,508 downwards.
CGACGATATCGCTTATTTCTACGAGTCGCGCCTGCCGGGCGAGGCGACGGGCGTGGAGGACATCCACTTCCATCCGCTGGAGCCGCGCAGCATCCGTGCCTCCGTAACCATGCACTGGCGGTAGCCCCGCACCGCGGGCCGGTTGCCGCCCTCCTGCAGTTTTTGCACAGAGCTGTAACACGCAGCGGCAACACTCTCCTCCGTGGCGGGTCGGTTTTGACACTCTCCGGGGTGCCGCCTACCCTAGTAACTGGCCCACGAGGAGCGACCGATGGCCTCCGCACCGGACGACATCCGCCCGGACTACGGACAGGAATCCCTGCCGCTGCACTACTCCCGCGTGCGCGCCCAGAGTCTCTCCCTGTGCGAGACCCTGGCGCCGGAAGACTTCGTGGTGCAGTCCATGCCCGACGTCAGCCCCACGAAGTGGCACCTGGCCCACACCAGCTGGTTCTTCGAGCGCTTCCTGCTGCAGGAACACCTGCCGGACTACGTGCCCTTCCACGATGCCTACGACTACCTGTTCAACTCCTATTACTACACGGTGGGGCAGATGCACCGCCGGCCGGAGCGCGGCCTGCTCTCCCGTCCCACCGTAGGCGAGATCATGAACTACCGCCGGCACGTGGACGAGGCCATGAACCGGCTGCTTGCAGGAAGGGGCGAGGAGCCGGATATCGCCTTCCTCGCCACCCTCGGGCTGCACCACGAGCAGCAGCACCAGGAGCTGATCCTCACCGACATCAAACACGTGTTGTCCCGCAACCCCATGAAGCCGCCGATGAGCGACGAGCTGAAGGCGCCACCGCGGCAAGCGCCGGCGCGGATGCGCTGGATCCGGGGCCTGGACGGCGAGCAGCAGATCGGCGCCACCGGCAAAGACTTCTGCTTCGACAACGAGACCCCCCGGCACGCCGAGCTCATCCATCCCCACGAGCTCGGCTCGCGCCTGGTGACCAACCGGGAGTATCTGGAGTTCATCGAGGACGGCGGCTACCGCCACCCGGACCTCTGGCTGTCCGACGGCTGGGCACTGGTACAGGAGCGCGGATGGAACCGGCCGCTGTACTGGAACCGGAATCTCGAGACCGAGTTCACCCTGGGCGGCGAGCGCGAGATCGACCCGGACGCGCCGGTGGCCCACGTGAGCTTCTACGAGGCCGACGCGTTCGCCAGCTGGGCCGGCGCGCGGCTGCCCACGGAGGCCGAATGGGAGACCGCGGCCGCCGGTGTCGAGGCCCGCGGCAACCTGATGGATTCCGGCTACTGGCAGCCCGTGGCCGACCGCGGCGAGGGCGATGGCGTGCGCCAGCTCTTCGGCGACGTCTGGGAGTGGACGGCATCGCCCTACACCGCCTATCCCGGCTTCCGGCCGCTGGCCGGTTCCCTCGGGGAGTACAACGGCAAATTCATGTGCAACCAGATGGTCGTGCGCGGCGGCTCCTGCGCCACGGCCAGCGACCACATCCGCGCCAGCTATCGCAGCTTCTTCTACCCCGACGCGCGCTGGCAGTTTCTCGGTTTCCGGCTGGCCAGGGACGTCGGCCAGTCTCACTGAACATCACAAGGGATTGCCCATGGCCACCAATGCAGCGCGGGCGGAGGACCTGACCGAGCAGGATCTGTCCGAGAATCTGGAACTGGCAGAGCTCATCGAGGGACTCACGCGCCCGCAGAAGCTCATCTCGCCGAAATACTTCTACGACGAACGCGGCTCGGAGCTGTTCGACGCCATCTGCGAGCAGCCGGAGTACTATCCCACGCAGACCGAGATCGGCATCATGCGCGACAACATCGCGGAGATCGCCGACGCGGTGGGCCCGCGGGCCTCGGTGATCGAGTTCGGCTCCGGCGCCAGCGTGAAGATACGCATCCTGCTCTCCCATCTGCACGACGTGGCCGCCTACGTACCGGTGGACGTCTCGCGGGAGTTCCTGGTGCGGTCGGCCGACATCCTGGCCGCCGACTACCCGGAGCTCGAGATTCTGCCGGTGGCCGCGGATTTCACCAAGCCCTTTGACCTCCCCTCGCCGAAGATCGCGCCGGAACGCAACCTGGTGTTCTTCCCCGGCTCGACCATCGGCAACTTCTGGCCCGACTCCGCCGTATCGCTGATGAAGGTCATGCGCGAGGAGGCCCGTGACGGCGGCGCACTGCTGATCGGCGTGGACCTGGTGAAGGACAAGGCGGTGCTGGAGCGCGCCTACAACGACGCGGCCGGCTACACCGAGCGGTTCAACCTGAACATGCTGGCGCACCTCAACCGGCGCTTCGGCGCAGACTTCGACCTCGCAGCGTTCCGCCACCGCGCCATCTACAACGAGCAGCTGGACCGCATCGAGATGCACCTGGTCAGCGAACGCGACCACACCATCCACGTGGGCGCCGCCGCCATCCCCATGGCCGCCGGCGAGTACATTCTGTCGGAGTGCTCCCACAAGTACCGGCTGGAGACGTTCGCGCAGATGGCGAAGCTGGCGGGCTTCCGGGTGGACCGGGTGTGGACCG
>CAYRZI010000192.1:0-4423 GCA_964428605.1 uncultured Woeseiaceae bacterium | reverse complement strand
CGGCCACAATAGAAGGGGACAGGGTAGGAGCAGTCGGGCCTGAAGGCTCTCCTACACGCGGGTTGGCGGGCGCGCTATCATCCCTGATCATGCCTGGCCTGTACTTCGAAGAATTCACCGTCGGACAGACGTTCGACCATCCCATCCGCCGCACCATCACCGAGGCGGACAACGTCTTCTTCACCGCCCTGACCCACAACCCCGCCTCCATCCATCTGGACGCCGAGTACTGCAAGGGCACGGAGTTCGGCCGGCCGCTGGTGAACAGTGCGCTGACCCTCGGTTTCATGGTGGGCATCTCGGTGAACGACACCACCCACGGCACCACGGTGGCGAATCTCGGCTGGGACGAGGTGCGTTTCCCGCAGCCGCTGTTTCACGGCGATACGATCCGGGTGGAGTCCGAGGTGCTCGAGCTGCGCGAGAGCCGCTCGCGGCCGGAGAACGGCATCGTGGTCTTCGCGCACCGGGCCTACAACCAGGACGGCGTGCTGGTGGGCAGCTGCCGGCGCAGCGCGCTGATGCTGCGCAAGCCCGGGGCCGCCTGATGCGCTCCTATCTGTTCGTGCCGGCCGACAGCGAGCGCAAGCTCGCGAAGGCGGACGGGGCGGGCGCCGATGCCCTGATCCTGGACCTGGAGGATTCCGTCGCCCCTGCACGCAGGGAGGTCGCACGGCAGCTCGCCGCCGAATTCCTGGCCGGGCCCCGGGGCCGGGCGGAGCGCTGGGTGCGCATCAATGGGCTTGCCAGCGGCGCGGCCGGGGCGGACCTGCCCCCGGTGGTGGTCGAGGGCCTGGACGGCATCGTGGTGCCGAAGGCAGGCGGGGCCGAAGACGTGCTGCGGCTGGATCGCTGGCTGGGTTCGCTGGAGGCCGGCGCCGGCATCCCGCCGGGCAGCGTGCGCATCCTGCCCATCGCCACGGAGACCCCGGCCGCGGTGTTCCGGCTCGGGGAGTATGCGGAGGCGGGACCCCGGCTGGCCGGCCTGTCGTGGGGCGCGGAGGATCTGTCCGCGGCCATCGGCGCCATGAGCGCCCGGGACGGCCACGGCCGCTGGCTGCCCACTTTCCAGACCGTGCGCTCCCTGTGCGTGCTGGCGGCGGCCGCGGCCGGTGTGCCGGCCGTGGACACCGTCTACACCGACTTCCGCGACATGGACGGGCTGCGCGCTTACGCCGGCGCCGCCCGCCGGGACGGCTTTCTGGGCATGCTGGCCATCCACCCGGCCCAGGTGCCGGTGATCAACGAGGCGTTCACGCCCACCGAGGCCGAGGTGGCCGACGCCCGGCGCATCGTCGACGCGTTCGCCGCAGCGCCGGATGCCGGCGTGCTGAACCTGGACGGGCGCATGGTGGACCGGCCGCACCTGCTGCAGGCCCGGCGGGTGCTGTCGCTGGCCCGGGCGGCCGCCGCGCGCTGAGCGCCGCGCCGCGCATCCGTTACACTGGGGTCGCACACGCGGCCAGGGACATCGCATTCATCGAGGAGGGGAGCTGATGAGCAAGGTCTATCCGGTCAACGACTACTTCCGCGAGCGCGCGTACATCGACGAGAAGACCTACGACGACATGTACCGCCGCTCCCTGGCGGACAACGAGGGCTTCTGGGCCGAACAGGCCGAGCGCGTCGACTGGATGAAGCCCTTCACGGAGGTGAAGGACGTCTCCTACGATGCCGACGACCTGCACATACGCTGGTACGCCGACGGCACGCTGAACGTCTGCTACAACTGCGTCGACCGTCATCTGGACGACAAGGGCGACCAGCCGGCCATCGTGTGGGAAGGTGACGACCCGTCGGCGGACGCGACCATCACCTACCGCCAGCTGCATGAGCGGGTCTGCCGCTTCGCCAACGTGCTGAAGTCACTGGGCGTCGCGAAAGGCGACCGGGTCACCATCTACATGCCCATGATCCCCGAGGCCGCCTTCGCCATGCTGGCCTGCGCGCGCATCGGCGCGGTGCACTCGGTGGTGTTCGGCGGCTTCTCGCCGGACGCGCTGGCCGGGCGCATCGTCGACTGCGACTCCAACGTGGTGATCACCGCCGACGAAGGCCTGCGCGGGGGCCGCAAGGTGCCGCTGAAGGCCAACGTGGATGCCGCAGCCGCCAAACCCGGCGTGACCACGCTGGAGAGGGTGCTGGTGGTGCGCAACACCGGGGCGGACATCGACTGGGACGACGGCCGCGACGTGTGGCTGCACGAGGCGGAGCAGGACGTGGAGGCCGAGTGCCCGCCGGAGGAGATGGGCGCCGAGGATCCGCTGTTCATCCTGTACACCTCCGGTTCCACCGGCCAGCCGAAGGGCGTGCTGCACACCACCGGCGGCTATCTGGTCTACGCCTCGCTGACCCACCGGCACGTGTTCGACTACCACCCCGGCGACGTCTACTGGTGCACGGCCGACGTGGGCTGGGTGACGGGCCACAGCTACATCGTCTACGGCCCGCTCGCCAACGGCGCCATCACGCTCATGTTCGAGGGCGTGCCGAACTACCCGGATTCCAGCCGTTTCTGGCAGGTGTGCGACAAGCACCGGGTGAACATCGTCTACACCGCGCCCACCGCCATCCGCGCGCTCATGCGCGAGGGCGAGGAGCCGGTGCAGAAGACCTCCCGGGAGTCGCTGCGGCTGCTCGGCTCGGTGGGCGAGCCCATCAACCCGGAGGCCTGGGAGTGGTACTACCACGTGGTGGGCGAGGACCGCTGTCCCATCGTCGATACCTGGTGGCAGACGGAGACCGGCGGCATCCTGATCACGCCGCTGCCGGGCGCCACGCCACTGAAGCCGGGCTCGGCCACGCGGCCGTTCTTCGGCATCCAGCCGGCGCTGGTGGACAACGACGGCAACCTGCTGGACGGGCCCGCCGAGGGCAACCTCATCATGAAGGACAGCTGGCCGGGCCAGATGCGCACCGTCTACGGAGACCATCAGCGCTTCGTCGACACCTACTTCTCGACCTTCGAGGGGACCTATTTCACCGGCGACGGCGCCCGTCGCGACGAGGACGGCTACTACTGGATCACGGGCCGGGTGGACGACGTGATCAACGTCTCCGGTCATCGCATGGGCACGGCCGAGGTGGAGAGCGCGCTGGTGGCGCATTCGAAGGTGGCCGAGGCGGCGGTGGTGGGCTATCCCCACGACATCAAGGGGCAGGGCATCTATGCCTACGTGACGCTGATGGAGGGCGCGGAACCGAGCGACGAGTTGCTGGCCGAACTCAGGAACTGGGTACGCAAGGAGATCGGACCCATCGCGACGCCGGATTTGCTGCAATGGGCCCCGGGCCTGCCGAAGACCCGCTCGGGCAAGATCATGCGGCGCATCCTGCGCAAGGTGGCGGAGAACGACTACGGCAACCTGGGAGATACCTCTACCCTGGCCGACCCGGGAGTCGTCGACGACCTGATCGAGAACCGGCGCAACCGCTGAGCGGCCGCAGCCCGTCCGCCGGACGGCGGAGCGACGGGCTGAACGACGGGCTCAGTGGCCGGCCTGGCGGGCGTGGCCGCCGTCGCCGCGGCGCTCGGCGTCACGCTCCAGGCGTTCGAGGTGCTCGCTGTACGCCCGGGCGAAGTCCTCGCCGAACTGGCCGGGCAGCTTGCCCTCGGCGTGCCGGGTCAGCACCTGGTAGAGGTCCGAGTAGAGATCCCAGTACTTCGCCTTGCTGCTGCCGCTGAACAGTGAATTGCGCTTCAGCGTACCGTCGAACTTCTGCTCCAGCTCCTCCGGGTCGAATCGTCCGGCGAAGTCGTCCAGGGCCTCGCGCATGGCGCAGATCACGGCGATCTCGTGATGCTTGAGATCGCGCACGGCCTCGCGGACGCTGTCCACCGCCGGGCCGTATTCGTTGCGGCTGCCGGTGAGCAGCGTGCGCACGGCGTCGTCCGCGCTGGCGGAGAACTTGAGCGGGTTGTTGGAGCCGGGCTGGATGGTGGTCTGTTCCAGGCGGAAGGTGTTCTTCACCGAGGCCCGGTTCTGCAGCAGCTCCATGGAGCCGAGCACGAATTCCCTCAGGGCGAGGCCGGCGTTGTGCAGAATGCGGCGGCTGTCGACGTTGCCGAGATCCGCGGCGCTCATGCCGAGGCCGCGCAGGAACGCCTCCACGGCATCCTTCGGCAGCGGCGTGCTTTCCGCGGCCGGCGCGTCGGCTGCCGACGGGGCCGGTTTTCTGCCTGCGGCAGGACGCATCGGGGTCACCTTGGCGCCGCGCTCCGCCGCCTTCCTTTCCGCCGCTTTCCTGTCCGCCGCCTTCTGCCGCTTCACATAGCTGTCGGTGACGGTGTCGCCGAACAGCCGGGAGCGCAGTTCCCGGGCACCGGTGATCTCCTCGGCGTCCACCAGTGAGAATTCGTCGGAGTCGTCGTCCAGCTGCACCAGGTCTTCCCGGGCGATGGAACTCGTGTGGTCCTCTTCCT
>CAYRZI010000191.1:0-4442 GCA_964428605.1 uncultured Woeseiaceae bacterium | reverse complement strand
GTCACGATCCGCATCGGCGAGCAGAGTCTGTCCGCGACCGGCATGCTAGCATTCCTGCAGGAAGACCGAGTGGAGCTGAAGTCCAATGTCAGCGGCAAATTCCTGCCCTAGCACGCGTCGGCGCAGGCCCGCGGCCCCAGCCGCCACGCTGGCGGCGGCGCTCGTTCTGGCGGGCCCTGCGGCCGTGCTCGGACAGGGGCTCGGCGAGGACATCGGCGGGCGCCTGCCGATCTCCCTCGATGCGGATTCCAGCGAATTTGACCGGCGCAACAATCTGATGATCTTCCGCGGCCTGCGCATCACCCAGGGCGCGATCGGCATAGAGGCGGAAAGGGGCCAGACCCTGTTCGGCGGCGATACCAGCCCCGACTTCCGTGACAGCATCTGGCGCTTCGAGAGCGACGTGCGCATCGACGTCGAGACGACCAACATACTGTGCGAGACCGCCGAGCTTACTTTCCGGGATCACCGGCTCGCGAGCGCGGTGGCCACCGGCGATCCGGCCAGGTTCCGGGACACCCGGCCCGGCGAGGGGACGTTGACCACCGGCAAGGCCGCCCGCTTCGAGTACGACCTGACCGCCGGGCGCATCACCTTCTCCGGCGACGCACGCATCAGCGAGGGCTCGAACACGATCACCGGTGACCTGCTGGTCTACGACCTGGAGGACCAGGTGGTTACGGCCCGCGGCCGCGAGGGAGAAGACGGCAAGGTCAGCCTCACGATCGTGCCGGAAGAGGTCGAGGACAGGCGGGACGACGACGAGTCGCCATGAGCATCCTGAGCGTCCAGGACGTCCACAAGAGCTACAAGTTCAGGGAAGTCGTCCAGGGAATCTCGCTCGAGATCTCCAGCGGCGAGGTGGTCGGCCTGCTCGGCCCGAACGGCGCGGGCAAGACCACGGCCTTCTACATGATCGTGGGGCTGATCCCCTGCGACAAGGGACGAATCCTGCTGGACGGCCAGGACCTCACCCACCTGCCCATGCACCGGCGTGCCCGGCTGGGCCTGGGTTACCTGCCCCAGGAGGCGTCGATATTCCGCAAGCTCACGGTGGAGCAGAACGTGCTCGGCATCCTGGAGACGCGGGAGGAGCTGGAGCGCAGCGACCGCGAGCGCATCCTGGACGAGCTGCTGGACGAGCTGCACGTGGGCCACGTACGCACCAGCCTGGGCATGAGCCTGTCCGGCGGCGAGCGCCGGCGGGTGGAGATCGCCCGCGCGCTCGCGGCGGACCCCCGTTTCGTCCTCCTGGACGAGCCCTTCGCCGGCGTGGACCCCATCTCCGTAATCGACATCCAGCGCATCATCCGCCACCTGTGCGACCGCGGAATCGGGGTGCTCATCACCGACCATAATGTGAGAGAGACCCTCGGAATCTGCAGCCGAGCCTATATACTGAATGAGGGGTCATTGATCGCCGAGGGCACGCCGGAGGAGATCCTGGCGGACCGTCACGTGCGACAGGTATATCTGGGCGAGGGGTTCCGGCTCTGACGATCCTGACACGCACACGGACGCACCGGCACCGCGGCCGCGGCGAACCGGCAGCACAATGTTGAAACCATCACTCCAGCTCAAACTCAGCCAGCAGCTGACGATGACACCGCAGCTGCAGCAGGCCATCCGCCTGCTGCAGCTGCCCGTGATCGACCTGACGGCGCAGATCCAGGAAGCGCTGGAAGAGAACGTCATGCTCGAGGTGGAGGAGCTGCCGGAGCCGCCGCAGGTGGAGGCCGGGCCGGCGGAGGGGCAGACCTCCGCCGACGTGCGCGCTGTGGACGCGGAGGACAGCTGGCGCGACCTCCCGGCGCGGGGCCAGGACTCCGGCTGGAGCGGGGATTCCCGCGGCATGTCCGAGTTCCCGGACCAGAGCCAGGAGTCACTGCACGAGCACCTGCACTGGCAGCTGGAGCTGGAGAATTTCTCCCCCCGCGAGATGCTGATCGGCGAGGCCATCATCGATGCGATCAATGACGACGGCTACCTCACCGTCTCGCTTGAGGATATCCACGACATCGCGGGGCCGGAGCTGGACGTAAGCGAGGAGGAAGTCGAGCGTACCCTGCGCAAGGTCCAGCGCTTCGATCCGGCCGGCATCGCCGCCCGTTCCCTGTCGGAATGTATCGACCTGCAGCTGCGTCAGCTGACCGGAGACACGCCGGGGCGCGACCTGGCGCGGGAGCTGGCGGCCGAGCACCTGGACCGGGTGGCCGAGAACGACCCCGAAGCCCTGCAGCGCGAGCTGCAGGTGCCCGGCGACGAGCTCAGCGACGCGCTCGCACTGATCCGCAGCTGCCACCCGCGGCCGGGCCAGGCCATCGCCCCCGCGCGCACGGAATACGTCATCCCGGACGTCTTCGTGCGCAAGGTGGATGGCGAATGGCTGGTGGAGGTCGCCTCTTCCGGTATACCCAGGCTGACCGTGAACCAGCGCTACGCAGAGATGCTGCGGGGCAACGGCGGTCATGCGGCCCTGAAGGCGCAGCTGCAGGAGGCCCGCTGGCTCGTCCGCAGCCTGGAGATCCGCAACGAGACCCTGATGAAGGTGGCGAGCTGCATCGTCGAGCGCCAGACGGAGTTCTTCGAGCACGGCGAGGAAGCCATGCGGCCGATGGTGCTGCGCGATGTGGCCGAGGCGGTGGAGATGCACGAATCCACCATTTCCCGGGTCACGAACAACAAGTACATGCATACGCCGCGCGGTGTGCTCGAGTTCCGCTACTTCTTCTCCAGCCACGTCGGCAGCGTGGACGGCGAGGATCAGTCCTCCGTGGCCGTGCGCGCCAAGATCCGCAAGCTGATCGGCGCCGAAGACCGGCGCAAGCCGCTCAGCGACAGCAAGATCGTCACGCTGCTGAAGGAGGACGGCGTCGTTGTGGCGCGGCGGACCGTTGCGAAGTATCGTGAAGCCATGGACATCCCGTCTTCAAGCCAGCGCCGGGAGCGCAGCTCCGCATGAGGACTGCGGTGCCACGGCGGACGTTCCCGGCCGGGCCGGCGGGGAGCCGCTCCCCGTCTCCCCGGCGCCAACCAGCAACAGGAGAAGGCCATGCAGGTAGATGTCACCGGTCACCACGTGGACGTAACGCCCGCCCTGAAGGACTATGTCCGGACGAAGCTCGGACGCATCGAGAGACACTTCGACCACGTGACCGACGTGCACTGTATCCTCACGGTCGAGAAACTGCGCCACAAGGCCGAGGCCACTGTGCAGGTGAGCGGCGGCAGACTGTATGCCGATGCCACGGAAGAAGACATGTACGCCGCCATCGACGGACTGATGGACAAGCTCGACCGGCAGGTCAGGAAGCACAAGGAGAAGCTCTGCGACCACCATGCCCGCGAGGCGGACAAGCGCGCTTTCGTCTGACCCTCATCCGACCATCACCCGGCGGTTAGCCGCCCGCGCGGCGGCCGCCTCACCACGGGCCTACCTCATGACACTGCACGAACTCGTCAGACCCGATTCCGTACTCTGCAACGTCGAGGCGCGGAGCCGGAAACACGCCCTGGAGATCCTGAGCGAACTCCTTTCCCACGGCTCGGACGACCTGCGTCAGGCCGATATCTTCGCCGCCATCGCGGAACGCGAGCGCCTGGGCTGCACGGCCCTGGGGCGGGCGGTGGCCGCACCCCACGCCCGCCTGGCGGACGCCCCTTTCCCCATCGGTGCGCTGCTGAAGCTGTCTGCGCCGGTGGACTTCGACACGCCCGACGACGAGCCGGTGGATCTGATCTTCGGCCTCATCGTCCCCGAGGACGTGGACGAACAGGCGGTGGAGGACTTCCGCGGTCTCACCGAGATGCTGTCGCAGCCGGACACCCAGGCCCGGCTCAGGAAGGCGCGCAGCAGCCGCGAGCTCTACGAGGCGCTGATGGCGGAGGACCGGCCCCGGGCCGAAGGTGGCCTCGCCGCCGGCGGCGGAGGCTGAGGCGCCGGCGTGGCGGCGGAGACCGGCGAACGCCGCGCCACCCGGCTGATCATCGTCAGCGGGCTGTCCGGCTCGGGCAAGAGCGTCGCGCTCAACGTGCTCGAGGATCTCGGCTTCTACTGCATCGATAACCTGCCGGCCGGGCTGCTGCCGGCACTGCTGCCCGAGATCACCCGGGAGGACGCCGCCGGGGCCACCCAGCGTGTCGCCGTTGGCATCGACGCCCGGAATCCGGCCACGGACCTGGAGGAGCTGCCCGCCCTGGTGCAGCGCATGAAGCACGACGGCATCGAATGCGATGTCGTCTTCCTGCAGGCGGAGGACGACATCCTGCTGAAGCGCTACAGCGAGACCCGCCGGCGCCACCCGCTCGGCGACAGCGGCCTCGCGCTGCGCGACGCAATCGACCGGGAACGCGAACTGCTGGGTCCGGTCATCAACACCGCCGACCTCATCATCGACACCACCCGCACCAGCGTCTACGAGCTGCGCGACGCGCTGCGCGAG
>CAYRZI010000190.1:0-4447 GCA_964428605.1 uncultured Woeseiaceae bacterium | reverse complement strand
ATCGACCGTTCCGCCGAGGAGCTGAAGTGGGACCTCGACAACCTGTTCGCGGTGTGGGAGGCCATCCTGAAGGTGGTGGTGGAACGTCCCTCCCCGTTCCTGATCTACCAGGAGTCCAACGCCGTCATCCGGGCACTGCGGGATTACCTCACCAATGACATCGGCGAGATCCTGATCGACGACCCGGAGACCTACAACGAGGCGCGCGAGTTCGTCGAGCGCGTGATGCCGCACAACCTGCGCAAGCTGAAGTACTACGACGACGCGGTACCGCTGTTCACGCGCTACCAGATCGAGAGCCAGATCGAGTCCGCGTTCGCGCATTCGGTGATCCTGCCCTCCGGCGGCAGCCTGGTCATCGACCATACCGAGGCGCTGGTGTCCGTCGACATCAACTCGGCCCGCGCCACGAAGGGCGAGGACATCGAGAGCACGGCACTCAATACCAACCTGGAGGCGGCGGACGAGATCGCCCGCCAGCTGCGCCTGCGCGACCTGGGCGGGCTCGTGGTGATCGACTTCATCGACATGGGTCCGCAGAAGAACCAGCGCGAGGTGGAGAACCGCCTGCGCGAGGCGGTGCGCATGGACCGGGCGCGCGTGCAGATCGGCAAGATCTCGCGCTTCGGGCTGCTGGAGATGTCCCGCCAGCGACTGCGCCCGTCGCTGGGTGAATCCAGCCACCAGATCTGCCCCCGCTGCAACGGCACGGGCAACATCCGCGGCGTGGAGTCGCTGGCGCTGGCCATCCTGCGCCTGGTCGGCGAGGAGGCCCGCAAGGAGCGTACCTCGAAGGTCATCGCCCAGCTGCCGGTCGACGTGGCCACCTATCTGCTCAACGAGAAGCGCGAATGGGTGCAGAACGTCGAGGACCGCAACGAGGTGCAGCTGCTGCTGGTCGCCAACCCCGACCTGGAGACGCCGAACTACTCGATCCGGCGGGTGCGGGACGACCAGACCCTGTTGCCGGAGAACACCGGGGTGAGTTACGAACTCGCGGCCATAGATGGCGAGGAGGAAGTGCCCACCTGGCAAGCCGAGAAAAAGCCGGTGGAAAAGCCGGCGGTGACCGCCATCGTCCCTGCAGCGCCTGCGCCCGCGCCCCAGCGCACGGAAGACGTCGGACCTGCCGGGCCGGGTCTGTTCGTCCGTCTGTGGCGCTATCTCTTCGCCACCGGCGATGAAGGCCAGGAGCGCAAGAAGAGCCGCGCGAAGAGGGACACGGGCAAACGCGCCGCCTCTACCCGGTCGCGCAAGAGCAGCAAGGGCAAGCAGCAGCAGTCCCGCAAGGACGGCGACGAACAGCGCAGCCGGAGCAGTAAGAAGACCGGCGCGCGCAAGGGCCGCAAGAAGGACGGCAAGAGCCAGCAGCCGGAGCGCCAGCAGAAGTCCGCCGGCGAGGGCCGGGAGAAAACCGACGACGGCAAGTCGCCGGACCAACAGCAGCAACAGCAACAGAAGGGAGCCGCCGAGGGCAGCGCTCAGAAGAAGCGCCGCGGCAGCCGCGGCCGGGGCCGCCGCCGGCGCAGCTCCCGGCAGGACGGCCAGCAGCAGACCCAGCAGGCCGGCTCCGGCGAGGCCGCCCGATCGGGCGGTGAATCGTCGGGCGGCAGCGGTGGCGGCCAGGGTGGAGACGGGGGCAATGGCGGCAGCGGCCGCGACGGCGGGGAGGACAAGAGCCGCCGGGACCGCGGCTCGCAGCAGCGTCCCCGTGGCGATCAGTCACCCCCCGCCGAGGCGGTGAAGGACGCCGCCGAGCCGAAGGCGGAGAAGCCCGCTGCCGCACCGCAACCGGAGAAACCGGCCGGCACACAGGCGGCGCCGGGCGGCAAGGAGGCGAAGCCTTCGGCAGACACTTCTGCCGATCGCCCCGGAGGGCCCGAAAGAACTGGGCCCCGGGAGACGTCGCCGGCGCAGCCGGCAGAATCCGGGGGCGGCAATGGCCGCGAAGGCAGCCGGGCCGGAGGCGCCGGCGACAAAGGCGAACGCGACGGCGACCGCACTCCTCCGGCAGCGGGCGCGAAGGAGTCGGGTTCTGCGGCGTCCGGCGGCGACAAGGCGAAGGCGGCGGACCAGCCGAAGAAACCGGCCGACCAGGACCGGCTACTGCCCTGGGAGATGCCGGTGCGCTCCGACCCCGACAAGCGTTACACGGTCTGGTCCTCCACACCCGAGGACGACGGCGACAAGCCCTGAACCGGCGCGCCGCCCCGGGCAGACCGGGGCGGCCTGTTTCCTTCAGTCAGGTGCCGGTCTCCGGCGGCGTTCAGCCAGCGCCGAGCCGCCCGCGGACGTCGCGCAGCAGCCCCCGGGCGGCGTCCTCCACGAGGTCGAGCACGCGCTCGAAGCCCACCGCCCCGCCGTAGTAGGGGTCCGGCACCTCCAGACGGGAAGGATCACTGCCGAATTCCAGAAACAGGCGCACGCGTTCGTGGTGATCCTCCAGCGCGGCGGCCAGCAGAATCTCGTGATTGTCCCGGTCCATCGCCAGCACGTAGTCGAAGCGCTCGAAGTCCTCTGCGCTGACCCGCCTGGCGGTCTGACCGGACAGGTCGAATCCCCGCCGGGCGGCCGCGGCGCTCGCCCGCTGATCCGGCGGCTCTCCCGTGTGGTAGGCATGGGTCCCGGCCGAGTCGATGTGCACCCGCTCGGCCAGCCCCGCGTCGATCACGAGTTTGTGGAACACGCCCGCCGCCGTGGGCGAACGGCAGATATTGCCCATACAGACGAAGAGCACCGATACCCTGTCGCTCGTTTCCGTCACCGTCACACCACTCCCAGGCTGGCGCCTTGCTGCTTCCCGTCGGACAGCGGGATTCTATAACATCGGCGTGCCGCCGAGCGGAGAAGAACGAGGACCAGCGTGAGGGTCATCTGCGCACCGGACAGCTTCAAGGAGTGCCTGTCGGCGACGGAGGCCGCGAGCGCGATGGCCGAGGGCATCCGCCGGGTCCTGCCCGACGCCGAGGTGGACGTCTGCCCGGTCGCCGATGGCGGCGAGGGCACGGTGGAAGCCCTGGTGACGGCACTCGACGGCGAATACCGGGACAGCCGCGTAACGGGTCCCTGCGGCGCTTCCGTCACCGCGCGATGGGGCCTGGTGGAAGACGCCACGGCGGTTATCGAGATGGCCGCCGCCGCCGGCCTGCACCTCGTGCCCCGCACACGGCGCGATCCGCGCACGACCACTACCTTCGGCGTGGGCGAGCTCCTCCTGGCCGCGCGCCGCGCCGGTGCCCGCCGGCTGGTGGTGGGACTGGGCGGCAGCGCCACCGTGGACGGCGGCTGCGGTATGGCCCAGGCCCTCGGCTGGCGCTTCCTGGATGCCGCGGGCCGGGACCTGGCGGCGCCGCTGGCCGGTGGCGACCTGCCGGCGATCGTGCACATCCACCCCGGCAGCGCGTTCGCGGCGCTGGCGGGCATCGAGGTCGTCGCCGCCTGCGACGTGACCACGCCGCTGCTCGGCGACGAGGGGGCAGCCGCCGTGTTCGCTCCCCAGAAAGGGGCCGACCCGCAAGCCGTGCGGGAACTGGAGGGCGGCCTGACCTATCTGGCCCGGGTCGTCAGGCGGGAACTCGGAGCGGACATGGCGTCGCTGGAGTACGGCGGCGCCGCAGGGGGCCTGGGCGCCGGGCTCGCCGTCTTCGCCCGCGCGGGACTCGAATCCGGCATCGAACGGGTGCTCGCGACCAGCCGCTTCGACGAGCGGCTGCGGGGCGCCGATCTCTGCCTGACCGGCGAGGGCCGGATCGACGGACAGACGCTGGCCGGCAAGGCGTGTTTCGGCGTCGTGCGAGCTGCCGCCGCGCGGGGCGTGCCCGCGGTCGCCCTGGCCGGCGCCGCAGGGCCGGATGCCGACGCCCTGCTGTCCGCCGGCCTGAGCGCGTGGCACCTGATCGGGCCCGGATTGCCTGCCCGGCAGAGCATGCGACGCGCGCGGGAATTGCTGGCAGCGGCGGCAGGTCGCGTGGCGCTGGAGTACGCCGGCAACCAGTGAAGCTCAGAGCCGCTCGGAGAGGATCTGCCGCACCCGCTCGAGGTCGGCCACGGTGTCGACGCCCGACGCCGGCAGCTCGCCGGCGATGCCCACCCGGATGCGCAGGCCGAGATGCAGGGCGCGCAGCTGCTCGAGCCGTTCGGTGAGTTCCAGCTCGACCGGCGCGGTATCCACCAGCCGTGCCAGCGCACCGCAGCGATAGGCATACAGCCCGAGGTGCCGCAGCGCGTGACGCGGCACGACACCTCCCGCCCCGCCGGCCGCGTCCCTGGGCCAGGGGATGGGCGCGCGGCTGAAATACAGCGCATGGCCGGCGGCATCGGTCACCACTTTCACCACGTTGGGATCATGGAAGTGGTCGGCCTCGTGCAGGTGGGCCGCCAGCGTCGCGATGTCCGCGTCGCCCTCTGCCAGTAACGCGGCCGCCCGCGCAATCAGCGCCGGCGGCAT
>CAYRZI010000189.1:2940-4487 GCA_964428605.1 uncultured Woeseiaceae bacterium | reverse complement strand
ATTCGTCAACCTGGGAGGCGGCCTGGGGATTCCTTATTTTCCGAAGGAGCGGCCGCTCGACCTCGGCGCGATCTCAGAACCGGCGGAACGAGCGGTAGCCAGGCTCACGGCCGAACTCGGCCACCCGGAGATCATCATGGAACTCGGTCGCTACCTCGTCGGAGAGGCCGGTATCTATGTGTGCCGCGTTATCGACATCAAGGATTCCCGCGGCACACGATACGCGATCACCGACGGGGGGCTGCATCATCATCTGGCGGCCTCCGGGAATTTCGGTCAGGTGATCCGGAAGAACTACCCGCTAGTGGCGGTTGAGCACCAGGACGACGACGAGACGGTAACCGTCGTCGGGCCGCTGTGTACGCCGCTCGATCTGCTGGGCGACCGGGTCACCATCGATCCTGTGGAGGAAGGCTCGCTCATCGGGGTTCTCCAATCCGGCGCCTACGGGAGGACCGCGAGCCCGGCCGCTTTCCTCTCGCACGGGCCTTGCCACGAGGTGCTGGTTTGAGCCATCGCCGATGCACATTCGCGCTGCTGGCCGCAGGGACGTGGCTCATGTCGGGCTGCGCAACCAGCCCGCCGGACCCGGCCCCCAGCGCGACCGAGATAGAAGTGCGCGTTACACCCTACCCGTACAACGCCGACCGCTACGGAGAGGATCTGCCGGTCGAGATAGGACGCTTTGACGTACCCGCTGTACGCGGCGATTCCGACTCAGGTCTGTTCGAACTCGGATTTCTCCGATATCCGGCCGCTGAAGGAGCACAAGGCGCGCCTTATGTAGTCCTCACGGAAGAGCCCGCGGCCGAAGCATTAAGCCCGCAAGAGATTTCCGAGCTGCGGCAATCAGGCGACGTGATCATTTTCAACCGCCGAGGCTATGGATTCTCCTCGCCACCACCGCCCTGCCCCGGGCGTATCAACTACCCTTTCGAATACCCGCTCGAGCCTGAGTTACTTTCTGAACTTACCTGCGCATACGCCGGCGCCTGTCTTGAGGCGATGGCCGAGAACGGTCTCCAACCGCTGATTTATTCCGAAAAGGAAACCAAAGCTGACCTCGAAGCGCTCAGAAAGGCAATCGACGCAGACCGAATTCGCACTGTGGGGAACCGTGCAGACCCGGCGCCGGAACTGGCAGCCGAACTTGACGCGCTTGCTGCACACCTCAAGGAGAAACCCCAGAACATTTCGGTCGAAAGCCGATCCGGGCGCAGCATCAATCTACAGGTCAACGACCTTGACGTCGCATTCCTTCGCTTCAGCTCTCTGGTCGGTTTTCCGCGGAACCAGGAATCGTTGACTCACGCTGCTCGAAGGGCACAACAGGGGGACTTCGCACCTCTCGGCCAAATGGTCCTGCAGCTGCGTCAGCGTCTGGGCGAGCTGGATAGCATAGAGTTGCTACGCCTCGAATCATCGGATTTCTGCAAAAAGCCACCCGCCGGTGGTCAGGAGCCGGCCTTCTCCTCCAGGGAGTACGCGGAAACCTGGCCGCTCGTATGGACAACGACCACTGATCACAGCGATTAGATCCGCGAAGA
>CAYRZI010000189.1:0-2930 GCA_964428605.1 uncultured Woeseiaceae bacterium | reverse complement strand
TCCCGGCGAATAAACCGTAGGGGCATCCGCCGGAATCTCTTCGCTATCGTACGGCGCGATCAACTCATCCGGCAGCCTTTCGAGGTCGCTGCACCGCAGGAAGTCCCTTAGCGTCGTGCCGGTGCAATCGGAATCGACATTCGAAGCACCGCGCTGTTGCGCGACGTCATCCGCGTTCACCGTGCGGAAGTCGATACTGATCCGCGTCCGCCCGGTCCGATTCTCGACCGAGGCATGCATCTGCGCACCGGAGAACGCAATGATCTCTCCAACGCCCGGTACCAGGCGCAGTCCCTGAGAGAGATCCATCGGCTCCTCGGGCTTCGGCTGCACCCGCGTGTCCTTGCCAATCTGTTTCGCTGCCTGCGCCCGGCTGTCCCGGTTCCAGCGGTAGTAGTTATAGGTGTGGGAACCGTTCCTGACGGGTTCCGAGAAATACCGCGGGTAGAAGACCATCGCGTTACCCGGGCTGATCTCATACACGGGCATCCACCAGTTGATCTGGCAGTGCGGCGCCGAGTACCAGGTATCCCGATGCGGATGAAACGCATATGCAATCCCGGTCGTCAGGTAGCCGTCGGAAGTCGACGTCCTCAGCCGCGGTACATCGAAATACGTCTCGTTCGCATCGCAACCAGCGGCGGCGAGAATCTCGGGCAAAAGCCGCTTGCATTCCGGATGATGGATAAAGGCAGGCTTGAGATCCGCCAGGATCGCTGCATAGTCCTCGACCGGCAGTTCGTACTGCGCGGTCTCCGGGCTGTGCGGCGAGAATGCACTCGCCAGCATTTCCCGTGCCAGGTCACAGAGTGCGGCAGACGCTTCGGTCGCCGCGAAAACGAAGAGGTCACCGGCATACAGCCGCTGCCGGCGCTCACTGTCGCTCATCGCAGAGTTGTAGAAAACGTCCGTCATTCAGATCACCATCTTCCTGCAATAGAAGGCCTCGGCATAGCCGCTCTCTGAATTGCACTCGACACCGCGTAACCGCATCAGGCCCGAAAACGTATCATCGGTGAACCAGCGTTTGTCACGCTGAGACCCGAAGAAGCGATCCAGTGCTTCCAGTTTGCGATCCCGCTCGGCCACCGATACCGGATGGAACAGATTGGGCACGCCCAGGTCGCCGTCGAATTTGGGAATCTCGTACTCCAGTACGAGATGGTCCCTGAATGTCTGCCAGGTCAGATCCGACACCGTACGGTGATCCTGGTGTCGGTCCTCACGATGATGCGTGAACACCAGGTCCGGCGCGACGGGTTTCAGTCCTTCGAGGCACTCCTTGAGAGCCGCATACTGGGCCGGAAAAAATCCGTCACGGAAATCGTGCACGGCGATTTCGGCCTGGCTGAATCCGCTGGCGAAGAAGGCCGCGCTTTCCCTGGCCTCCGCCGAGCGCCGGTCGCCGCCGGCCAGCACCACCCAATGCACGGTGGCACCGGGAAAGCGCGAGGCCAGGGACAACAGCGTGGCTCCCGCCCCGATCTCGATATCGTCGCTATGTGCCCCGATGCACAGGATGCGTTGCACGCCGTCTGACTGAAAATCGAGGTGCATCATGCCCTTATTGCCCGTTCGGCCACACTTCCCATGGCCGTTCACCGCGTCCGTTCATGCGGTCGAACATGATCTTGTCCTTGAACGTATCCATCGCCGACCAGAAGCCCGTCCATTTGACCGACCCGAGGCGCCGCTTCTCCATCAGTCGCCCGAACGGCTCCTCCACCAGCTCTTCACCCTCGTGGATATAGTCGAAGATCTCCTGGTTCAGCACCATATAGCCGCCGTTGATCCAGTAGTCGATGTCCGCAGCGGATCCGAACCGGGTCACGTACCCGTCGTCGTCGATCTCCAGCTGATGGAAGGACTGCGCCGGCTTCGCACTCAGGAAGCTCGCAACCATGCCCTTCTCGCGATGAAAATCGATGATCCGATCCAGGGGGAAATCCGTCAGCTGGTCAGTGTAGTTGGCCAGAAAGGCCTCCTCCCCGTCGAGATGGTCCCGCACGCGCAGCAATCGCTGGCCGATGTTGGAATGCAGTCCGGTATCGACGAACGTGATCGTCCAGTCCTCGATATCGCTCTCCGCCGGCGTCAATCGCTTACCGCCCTCCTGCATGACGAAGTCGCGGTACATGTAGCTGTCGTACCTGAGGAAGAAATCCTTGATCATCTCCCCCTTGTAGCCCAGGCAAAGGATAAAGTCCTTGTGGCCATGATGAGCGTAATATTTCATCAGGTGCCACAGGATGGGACGGCTGCCGATGTCGACGAGCGGCTTCGGCACCACATCCGAATGCTCGCGCAGTCTCGTCCCGAATCCCCCGCAAAAAAGCACGACCTTCATCTGTTCAGTCCTCCGCCCCGGGCCATTCGCGCAACAACCCGGCGGCCTCCAGTTCGGCCGCGGTCGCGGCCAGTGAATCGAATGAGACGCCCGATCTGACCGCAATATCGAGCAGCGAGCGCGTGCCGTCGGACTGGTTCAGCAGCCATAGCATCGCCGACTCACGGTCGGCGATACCGGTACCCCCCGTATCCCGGTACAGGCCACGCTTGCCCAGCTGCGGCTCGCAGAACGGCTCCAGATTCTCGAATCGGCGGTTGCGGTCCAGAGTTTGAACAACCTCCTCCACCGTATCCAGCGAAGACTGCAGTCGCTTCTCGGACACCAGCGACAGGTCGTCCGCGGAGCTGTGATACTGCGGATAACCGCCGTTGACGGACCGGGTCAGCCGCCCGACCGGCAGGTTGATACCCGGTGAACCGAACTGGCGCTCGTCGTACCCGTACGGTGAAAAGTCCATAACGCGGGCTTGCGGATCGCGACGGCCGAGAACGTATTCCGCCGCCCGGTCGATGTCATGGTCTCCATGCCGGGACCGCTTGTAGGTATGTGCAGCCGGATCGCCCAGCAGCCCGATAACGAG
>CAYRZI010000188.1:0-4498 GCA_964428605.1 uncultured Woeseiaceae bacterium | reverse complement strand
CGGTAGCGCTCCAGGCGCACCGCCTGCATCTGTTCAGCCAATCAGGAACTCCTTCGGAAGGCGTTGGTCGCGTCGATCAGTTCAGTACCCGGTATCCGCGGCCGCGCAGACAGTTCTTGACCACACGCTCCTTCTCCCGCTGATTGTACAGCGCCGAGCGAGCGCCGCCGCCTATCGCACCGTAGCCTGCGCCGCGGTCTGCATCACCGCTGATGGCGCCCGCTGCCGCGCCCACCACCGCGCCGGCCGCCGCGCCTTTCGCGGCGCCTCCTGCCACGCTCACCTCCTCGGCGTACGCCCTGCACTCGCGCAGGTCGACCTCGTAGCGGGCCATGTTCACCCCTTTCGTATCGATGATGGGGTCCGGATGCGAAGCGCATCCGGCCGACAGCGCCAGAACCACGGCCGCAACCAGAATCGGCGTCTTCATGGGATGGTCCTCCCGCAAGCTCGTACGGTACGCAAACGTATCATGGCGGACCGGGTTGACCGGCCTCGGGAACCCGATGATCAGTGGATAATCAGTGCAGCGTATCCGACACCGTCAGGTCGCTGTCCTCACCGAACATGGCGCGGTCGAAGGCGCCGAGCAAGGTGGCCTCGCTCTGGGCGCCCACCACGAACAGGCGCTTGTTGATCATGTAGTCCGGCACGCCGGTCACGCCCGCCTTGCGCGCCTGTGCCTCCTCGGCCAGCACGATGCGGTCGATACGCTCGTCGTCCAGGTACTGTGCCGCTGCTTCGGGCGTGAGCCCCGCATCCCGCGCCAGCTCCACCAGTACGTCGTGGCGGCCGATGTCGCGACCTTCCGTGAAAAAAGCCCGGTAGAGCCTGTCGGCGAGTTCGTCCTGACGCCCCTCGATCTCGGCCAGCTTCATCAGGCGATGGGCCGCGCGCGTATTCGGCACACGGTCGATGCGGTCGAAGGCGAGTTCCAGCCCCTCGGCGGCCGCTAGCCGGGTCAGCTGGTCGAGCGCCGGCTGCAGGGCTTCCGGCTCGCCGAACTTCTCGCGCAGGTAGTCCGCGAGCGCCATGCCGTCCTCCGGCATCTCCGGGTTGAGCTGGAAGGGATGCCAGGCCACCCGCACGGGACCAAGCACCGAGCCGAGCGCTTCGTCCAGCCGGTGCTTGCCGATGTAGGACCACGGACACACGAAGTCCGCGATCACGTCCACCCGCAGCGCCGCGGGCGCCTGCGTCTCGGTACGATCGACCAGTTCGAGGATACTTTCCTTCATGTCACCAGGGCGCCCAGCGCCGTCTTTCTCCCGTGCCTTCGATACCCTGCGGACGTTGGGGCGCCCGCCGCGGTTTTCAATGGACTGCGGGCCCGGCATCCGCCGGAGCCGGCCGACCGAACAACCGTTCCATATCTTGGAGTGCACGACACCCACGACGGTTCCCGGAGTTTGCATGAACGACGATTGCACGAACGAGAATGTCCTGCAGAGTTTCGACGGCCCCATCGACGTGATGGTGCAGGGCGCCAGCCGCGGCATCGGCGCCGCGTTCGTCCGCGCGCTCGCCGCCTCGCCCGCCGTGCGCCGCATCGTGGCGACCAGCCGGGACCCGGACGCCTCGCAGGCGCTGGGCGATGTCCGCGCGGACATCGGCGAACGGCTGCTGGCCGTGCCGCTGGACGTGACCCGGGAGGCCACCGTCGAAGCCGCGGCCGATACGGTGAGCGACCACCTGGAGACCCTCTCGCTGATCATCAACTGCGCGGGCCTGCTGCACGACGGCGAGGCGATGCAGCCCGAGCGCAGGCTCGCGGAGGTTACCCCCGCGGCGCTGCAGCGCAGCTTCGAGGTGAACGCCTGGGGCCCGCTGCTGGTCGCCAAGCACTTCGCGCGGCTGCTGCCCCGGCGTGAGCGGGCGGTATTCGCCAGCCTGTCGGCCCGCGTCGGCAGCATCGGCGACAACCGGCGCGGCGGCTGGTACGCCTACCGGGCCGCGAAAGCCGCCCAGAACATGTTCACGAAGGGTCTCGCCATCGAGCTGCCCCGGCGCCACCGCGGCACCCTCGTCGTCGCGCTGCACCCGGGCACCGTGGACACGGATCTCTCGGCACCCTTCCAGGCCCGGGTGCCCGACGAGCAGCTGTTCGATGCCGGGCGTGCCGCCGGCCAATTGCTCGCCGTCATCGACGGCCTGGGCAGGGACGACAACGGCGGCTTCTTCGCCTGGGACGGCCAGCCGATCCCCTGGTAGTCGAGAGTCCGATTGCCAGTCGCCGCAGGCCCGCCCCGTGACCGAACCCGCCGGGATAGACACCGACGCCCTCGACGAGGCTCTCGCCCGTCACGTGCACGCGGGACGGGTGGATTACCCCGGACTGGCTCGGTCGGCCGCTTTCGCACGCTATGTCGCCGACATCGGCCGGGCCCGCCGCGGCGCGGCCACCGACGCCGAATGGCTCGCCTTCCTGATAAACGCCTATAACGCGCTCGCCATACGCACCGTGCTGGACGGCCTGTCACCGTCGAGCGTACCGGGCCGCCTGCGTTTCTTCCTGCTCCGCCGCCATGGGATAGGCGGGCAGCGGCGGACGCTGTACGGGCTGGAACACCGCGAGCTGATGGCCATGGGCGAGCCCCGCATCCATTTCGCGATCGTCTGCGCATCGGCGTCCTGTCCGCCGCTGCGCCCGGCAGCCTACCGGCCCGCCACGCTGCCCGCCGTCCTCGATGCGGACGCGCGGCAATTCGTCAACGACCCCCGCCGCAACCGGTTCGACCCGGCGACGGGCATTGCGCGGCTGTCGCGGATCTTCCGTTGGTACCGCGGCGACTTCGGCACCGGTACGGGGGCCCTGCAGGCATGGCTCGCCGGCTACGTCACGGATGCGCAGGTGGCGGAGAGGCTCGCGGCCGGTGCATTCCGCATCGAATATCTGCGCTACGACTGGAGCCTGAACGGCACGCCGCCGGATTCTCGCCGACAGCCATGAAAAAACCCCGCCCGGCAGGGCCGGACGGGGTCTTTGCCTCGCTGAGGCTACCGGTCGGAACCGGGCGACGGCGTGTTACATCATGCCGCCCATGCCGCCCATGCCGCCCATGTCGGGCATCGGCGGAGCGTCTTCCTCCTTCGGTGCATCGGCCACCATGGCTTCGGTGGTCAGCAGCAGGCCGGAGACGGAAGCGGCGTTCTGCAGCGCCGAACGGCTCACCTTCGTCGGGTCCAGGATGCCCAGCTCGACCATGTCGCCAAACTCGCCGGTGGCGGCATCGTAACCGTAGTTACCCTTGCCCTCGGCGACGGCGTTCAGCACCACCGAGGCGTCGCCGCCGGCGTTGCTGACGATCTGGCGGAGCGGCTCTTCCAGAGCCCGACGCAGGATGTTGATACCCGTGGTCTGATCCTGGTTCTTGCCCTCGAGCTTGTCGATACCGCTGCGGGCACGAATGAAGGCGACGCCACCGCCGGGGACCACGCCTTCCTCGACCGCGGCGCGGGTCGCGTGCAGCGCGTCCTCGACGCGGGCCTTCTTCTCCTTCATCTCCACCTCGGTGGCAGCACCGACCTTGATGACGGCGACACCGCCGGAGAGCTTGGCGACGCGCTCCTGCAGCTTCTCGCGGTCGTAGTCCGAGGAAGAGTCCTCGATCTCGGCGCGGATCTGCTCGACGCGGCCCTCGATCTCCTGGCCGCGGCCGGCACCGTCGATGATGGTGGTGTTCTCCTTCGTGATCTGCACCTTCTTGGCCTCGCCGAGATCCTCCAGCGTGGCCTTCTCCAGCGACAGGCCGACCTCCTCGGAGATCACCTGGCCGCCGGTCAGGATGGCGATGTCCTGCAGCATGGCTTTGCGGCGGTCACCGAAGCCGGGCGCCTTCACCGCAGCCACCTTCACGATGCCGCGGATGTTGTTCACCACCAGCGTGGCAAGGGCCTCGCCCTCGACGTCCTCGGACACGATCAGCAGCGGACGGCTGGACTTGGCGACGCTCTCGAGTACCGGCAGCAGATCGCGGATGTTCGAGATCTTCTTGTCGTACAGCAGGATGAACGGGTTCTCCAGGTCGGCCGACTGGCTCTGCTGGTTGTTGATGAAGTACGGCGACAGGTAGCCGCGGTCGAACTGCATGCCTTCCACGACCTCCAGCTCGTTCGCCAGGGCCTGGCCTTCCTCGACCGTGATGACGCCTTCCTTGCCCACCTTCTGCATCGCCTGGGCGATGATCTCGCCGATCTCGGTATCGGAGTTGGCGGAGATCGAGCCCACCTGGGCGATGGCCTTGTCGTCCTCGCAGGGCTTGGACAGCTTGTGCAGCTCTTCAACCACGGCGGCAGAGGCCTGGTCGATACCGCGCTTGAGGTCCATGGGGTTCATGCCGGCGGCCACGGCCTTCAGGCCCTCGCGCAGGATGGCCTGAGCCAGCACGGTCGCCGTGGTGGTGCCGTCGCCGGCCACGTCGGAGGTCTGGGAGGCGACTTCCTTGACCATCTGGGCGCCCATGTTCTCGAACTTGTCCTCGAGCTCGATCTCCTTGGC
>CAYRZI010000187.1:0-4508 GCA_964428605.1 uncultured Woeseiaceae bacterium | reverse complement strand
CCGGTCAGGCAGACGGCATCTCGCCGATCGTCTGGTAGAACATCAGCGCGTTGTCATCCGGATCGTAGAAGGTCAAAAGCCGCACCATGCCTTCGATCGTGACGATGTCGCCGTCGACGCGGATGCCCCGCTCCTCCAGGAGCGCCTTCGCGGCCTCGATGTCCTGCACCCCGAAGGTCGGCGTCATGCCGCCGGGCTGCGGCGTCTCGACGACGCTCAGGCCGACGTTCACCTTCTCGACCGCTGAGGCCATCTCGCACCAGCCGAGATCGTCCAGCCGGTAGAGCAACTCCATGCCCAGATGCTCTGCGTACCAGCGCAGGGACGCCTCCAGGTCCCGCACGGGCAGAGACAGGGTAAGCCCTCCGTCGAACTCGATGCTCTTCGTCATGTCATGCTCCTCGGTCGCAGTTGGGTTCACTTTTTATACTTGCTATATTATTTAGTCAAGCTATGAACGGCACGGACGAAAACAGGCCACCGGCTCGGAACATGGAACCCCTGCTCGACCTGGTAATGCGGCGCTGGAGCATCCCGGTGCTCGCCCGGCTCCACGAGACGGGAGGCGCGAAGTTCGTCACCCTCGCCCGGGCATCAGACATCAGCCGGGCCTCGCTGAGCGCCACCCTGAATCACCTGATCGGGCTGGGCCTGGTCCGTCGCAATACGGGCCATGGTCACCCCATGCGGCCCGAATACCTGCTGACCGACGGGGGCCGTGCGGTCGCGCGGCATTGCGCCGCCCTCGACCGTACCGTGACCCGGAACGGCGGGGCGGATCTCGCCTACCGGAAGTGGACGCTGCCGCTGGTGGCGGCCATCGGCGGCGGCCGGGTGCGCTTCCGGGATCTGCGTGCCGCGCTCGCCGGAGCCACCCCCCGTGCTCTCACCCTCGGCCTGAAACAGATGGCGGACGGCCGCTGGATTCACCGCTCGC
The DNA here is from genome assembly GCA_964428605.1 of uncultured Woeseiaceae bacterium. Classification (GTDB taxonomy): domain Bacteria; phylum Pseudomonadota; class Gammaproteobacteria; order Steroidobacterales; family Woeseiaceae; genus Lentisalinibacter. The sequence continues at coordinate 3,571 of CAYRZI010000187.1, read as the reverse complement.
TGATCGACGACTATCCGCCGGCCGCGGGCTACCGGCTCCTGCCCCGGGGCGAGCGGGTCTGGCGGTGCCTGCAGCCGCTGTGCTGACCGTTCAGCGACCGCGTTCGGCCTGCAGCCGGGCGGCGGCCCGTCGCCGTGGCGTTCGCCGAACACGACGGCCGCGCAGGAACAGCAGCGTGCCGCTCACCGCGACGTACAGCAGGCTGAGCGACAGCAGCGTCAGCAGCAGCCGGTAGCCCGGCCAGCCGGTCTTGCCGGCATGCAGCGGATAGAAGGCGTCGAACACCGCGGGCCCGGCACCACGGCGGGTGGCATCGATGGTCTCGAGGATCTCGCCCGTTGCCGGGTGCACGAGCGCGTAGCTGCGGCCGTTCGGGTGTAGCTCGCCTTTGTTGCGGAGCCGCACCACGACCGGATCGCCGGTGTCCCGCGGCGGCGAGACGAAGCGCAGCGTGCCGGACGGGAAGGCCGCCGCGGCCGCCTCCAGTACCCGGGGCCAGTCGACGGCCGTCGAGCCGGCCTCCACGGTCGGCGTACCCGGCGCGAGCGGCGGCTGCGCGCCCAGCACCGCGTTCAGGGACGAACGGAAGGGATCCGGGAACACCATGGCTACGCCGGTCAGGACCAGTGCGGCGAAGGCCATACCCAGCGTCGCGCCCTGGGCGGCGTGGCCGCGCAGGAGGTAACGGGACTCACCGGTCCGCGGCCAGAAGTAGCGCAGCCGGAAGACGGCGCGCCGGCGCAGCCAGAGCCATCCGCCCGACAGCAGACTGACGATTGCGAGGCAGCCCAGGATGCCCACCAGGGTATGCCCCGGTCCGCCCGCCAGCAGATAGGAATGCAGCTCGAACAGGAACGCGGGCAGGCTGTCGGTCCAGCCCCACTCCGCCACCGCTACACCGGTCTCCGGGTGATACAGGCGCTCGCCGCCGTCGGCCAGATACGCATGGTAGGCAGGGCGCCCCGGCCGGGGCATGCCCAGTGCGGTGAGCTGCCCGCCGGTGTCGGCGTTGATGCGGGCGATGACGGCGCCGTCCGGACTGCGTTCGGGCACCGTCTCCGGCAGCTGCGGGTAGCGCCAGTCGACATACTCGTCGGCCCAGAGCAGTGCGAGGCCGCTCAGGGTCGCCACCGCCAGCCAGGCGGCGATGACGACCCCGAGCCAGCGGTGCAGCTGGCGGATCATCCCTTCAGAAGGCCCTCTGCCAGCCCAGGGTCAGGGTGCGGCCGGTGCCGGTGAAGTAGGTGTCCGGGCGCTGGAACGGCTCGGTCTGGGCGAAGTAGGTGAAGTAATCCTCGTTCAGGAGATTCTCCACCGCCAGCGAGAACACGCCGTACTGCGACCGCCAGCTCACGAAGGCGTCGGCCAGCGTGTAGCCGTCGAAGTCGGCGGCATCCGCGGGCGCGCCGGGTCCGTCGAAGCTGCGGTCTTCCAGCCGCGCTGCCTGCAGCCGCCAGCGGATGTCGTCCCGGATGCGGCCCTCGGCATAGACGTTCAGGCGGTCCGGCCCGATGTTCAGCCCGTCCAGGTCGCTGTCCACGGTACCGTCGCCGTCCGAGTCGAACCGGCCGTCGATGCGGCTGTAGTTGGCGCCGACGCTCAGCGTCTCACTGAACGCATAGTCCAGGGCCAGTTCGATGCCGTCTATCTCGGTGCGCTGGCGCTGCACCTCGAAAATGCCGGCCTCGTTACTGAGCAGCCGCGAGCCGTTGTCGGCGGTGGACTCGTAGTAGGTGGCACGGGCCGTCAGGCGGCCGTCGCCGTATTCCACGCCGAATTCCGTGTTGTCGGTGACCACCGGCTCCACCGTGAGCAGGCTGTCCACGTCCAGGCCGGGGGTCGAGACGCCGCGCAGCACCCGGCCGACGTCGGGCATGGTGAAGGCCTCGGCGGCCGCCGCGTACAGGGTCCAGGCGTCGGTCACACGCCAGATCGCGCCGGCGTTGAACAGCGTCTCGTCGAAGTCGGGCTCGCCGCCTGCGACGAAGGTATTACCGGCCGACGCGATGGTGGTGTAGTCGTCCACCTCCAGCGTCGCGTTCTCCTGGCGCGCACCGCCGGTGAGGGTGAACACCTCGTTCAGGGTCCAGCCGACCTGCAGGAACGGCGAGACGGTCTCGAAGCGGGTCTCGGGCACCCATTCCCGGCCGCTGCGCGCCAGTTCCTGGGCCGAGTCGTCCCGGAACCAGTCCACGCCCGCCGTCAGGTTGACGTCCGGGTCCATGAACTCCCGATTCCAGGTGGTCTTCAGGCCGGTCTTGTCGGAGACGATCTCCGACTGGTCGAGGAACGGGTCACCGTCCGGGGTGAGGCGGAAGAAGCCACCGAAGGTGCCGCCTTCGAACAGCGCGGCGTAGCTCTGGTCGTAGAGCTGGGCCTCCAGGTTGCCGCCCAGCACCCCGTCCTGGCGGTAGGTCACCGAGACGGTCGTGACTTCGTTGCGGGCCGGGTCGCCCACGTCGGCGGAGGGATCCCCCTCTTCGGTGCCCGTCGGGATGCCCGCCGCCCGGTCGCCGGGCACGCTGCGGAAATCGCCGTTGCGCTCCAGGTCGAAGTCGTTGATCAGCAGCGTCAGCGTCGCGTCGCCGGTGACCCGCCACTCGCCCTTGCCGAACAGGCCCAGCGAGGTGGAGTCCATGATGTCGCCCTGGGTGGGATACAGCCCGACGGGATCGCCGTCCGCATCGAGGAACAGCCCCCGGTCGTGCCAGGCGAAGCCGACGATGAAATCGAAGGCGTCGGTGCCGCGGCCCGTCGTGGCGGCGAGCTTGTAGCCGTAGGCGTCGGAATCGAAATCGTCCGCCGTCGTGAACCGTGCCTGCAGGTCCGTCTGCCACGCGTCGCCTGCCACCGGCGTCCGGGTGACGGTGTTCACCACGCCGCCCGTGGCGCCCACGCCCTGGATGGCGTTGGAGCCGTTGATGACCTCGATACGCTCGATGAACGCGAGGTCGATGGTATGTCCGTCCCGCTGACCGTCGCGCAACGCATTGTGCTGGGGTACGCCGTCCACCAGGTACAGGGGATTGCGGCCGCGCAGCGTCTCGCTGCGTCCCGTGAGCTTCCGGGAACTCGGCGCGAAGCCGGGCACGGAGTTGGACAGCACGCTGGCCAGATCGTCGCTGATGGCCGACTGCAGCTCGATGGTCTCGGCGTCCAGAATGGTCAGCGTCCCGGGGATGGCGGTGGCGGGCTGCTGCACGCGGCTCGCACTCACCACGATCTCCTCGATCACGGCTTCTCCGGCAGCTTGGTCCGTCTGCGCGGACGCGGCGCCGGGCAACTGTGAGACGAGCCCCGCGGCCAGCATGGCCGCGAGAAAGGGACGGTTCGGGGATGAAGGCATTGCGGTTCCTCTCGGTGCTCTCTTAAACGCAAACGCGAATCCTTCTCATTTCTTTATTAGTTGTCAACTGCGGCTTGTACGGATGGTCCCCCGGCCCGGGGCATGGCCGGAGCGGGGCTGCTAGGATTCCGTCCATGCGATACACCCGCGCCTTCCGGGAACGGCACACCCTCGATGACGGCACGCCCATCGAGTTCCGGGCCGTGCTGCCCTCGGACAAGGCAC
>CAYRZI010000186.1:0-4528 GCA_964428605.1 uncultured Woeseiaceae bacterium | reverse complement strand
GTGCCATCCCCATCGAATTGCTGGCCGCCGGCGGCCGCCAGCAGGCCGCGTGGCTGGTGGATTCGATGGCGCTGGAGGACTACCGCAGCAAGGCGGTAGGGACGCGGATAGTGCTCCGGGCGATGAAGGATGTACCGATTGCCCTGAGCCTGGGTCAGGATCAGTACATGCGCCGGATCCTGTTGCAGGCTGGCTGGAAGCAGGTTACGACTCTGGAGCACCTCGTTTATCCGCTGCGTTCCGAAGCCGTTCTCCGCCGTAAATTGGGCAGTCTTGTTGCTCGCGTCACTGGTAAGGGTCTCGACTTGTCTATGCGTTTGAAGCAGCGGTTCGGTCGACCAAGCAGCACGGATAATTCCTCAGTGGTCTCAGTCGAACGGTTCGGCGAGAAGCATGACGAACTCTGGCGCCGAATGGAGGAGCGCGTGGGATGCGCCGGGGTCCGGGATGCGTCTTTCCTGAACTGGAAATACAGGGACCGGCCTGACCATGATTTTGTGGCGCTCGATATACACGACGCGGACCGGCACGTCGGTAGCGCGGTTTTCGTGTTCCTCGATCAGGACTCTGCCTACGGTTACCGACGCGCGGTGTTGCTTGACCTGATCTGTCCGGACACTGAGCGATCCGTCGTCTGGACGATCCTTGACAAGATTGTCGAGGAGTGCCGAGCGCGCGGCGCAGATGCGATACACACGCAACTCAGTTTCAGACCGGTGGTCGCAGAACTGCTCGCGTTCGGCTTTATCCGCCGGGAAGGGACGCGCCATCTGCTGGCCGCCGTTCACCAGGATCAGGACAAGGCGATTACGCAGGCTATCCTGGACGGTGATCGCTGGTGGGCGACGATTGCCGATTCCGATATGGATGCCGGGCTGATCAAACGCTGATCAGGCAGCGTCGACTTTGCGCATGGCAGAGATGTACTCATCGAAACAGAGACCCATGCGCAGGATGTCGTATCTTTCTCCGTCTATCAGCACCTCGCGCCGCAGCACGCCCTCCACCTTGAACCCGATGCTCTCGTTCAGCTGGATATTTCGAAGGTGGGTCTGCAGAGTGCTGACGTAAATCTTCTCCAGTCCGAGCCGGTGGCCGCCGTATTGTATCCACAGGTGCGTCGCCTCTTCGGCATAACCCTTGCCACGCGCCGAGCTCTTGCCGATCAGTTTTCTCAACTCCGCGCGACGCTGAGTCTTGTCTATGCCGAGATAGGCAACGGCGCCAATCGGCTCGTCGCCTTCGGATATGATCCCGACCTCGTTGTCAGGGCCGTCCAGCAGCCGTCGTAGATCTGTGGAACGGGCCGTGGATGCAGTCAGCAGGAAGTGCCGGCCGTACTCGTCGTTGAGCCAACGGTTGAGCAATTCGGTATCCGGCTGCGTGTCTGCGAGCCGGATGCTCAGTCGGTCTGAACGAAGCGGGAAAGTATCCACTGATGTCGACGTGCAGTAGCGTCCGGCTGTCTCCAATTCGGTCGCGGGGGGGCGGCTGCCGGCTGCGGTCGGCAGGTCCAGCAACACATTGATAAGTCGAATGAAATCGATCTTAGCGAAGCCGTATTTGCTGGCCTCGCGGTATATGGTGCGGGCGAATGTCTCCACCGTCTCCGGTGGTATTGGTGGTATTGGTCTACTCATCTATCGAGGCATCCTTCGCGGGCCCGTTGTATAGCTGTCCCGGTTATCATATTGCAGCCACCCGTTTGTATCCAGAATAGCTTTGGGACGTGGTTCGGCGATTGTAGCTTTTCGTCGTACAGCGACTTCCGTCCGAATTTGCGCCGTGATCCAGTCGGTTGTTCGGCGCATCCGTCTCTCCGACCAATACCGGTTTGCAGGTGTCGAGGCTGTTTACGAAATAACTCGCTGTAAGACCTGCTTAACAGAGATCACTCGGGCATTCCAATCGTTTCTCTTGGCTGTTGCTCTGCGCAGCGCCGGTGTTCCGCGACCTCCGTTAGATATCGCATCCTTCAGTGCGCGTTCCCATTCGTCTAACGAACTGGCAATAGCGATGACTTCTGCGAATTCGCGAATCGCCGCAATGTCCGCGGCAACCACCGGCTTTCCAACTGCGAGATATTCATGGAGCTTTAGCGGGTAGATGCCGGCAGTCCAGATCGACGGATCGATTCGGTAGCACATTATGTTTACGTCCATGGACTCCATGCAGCTTGGCAGATTAGCCAATGAATGGTGTCCGACAAAATGGACATTTCGCCGGGCGCTACACCGATCGTACGCGGGCTTGGTCACGGCATCCAAACGTCCTACCTGGCCGACAAACACAAAATTCCAAAGCGGTTGACGGGCCGCGAGCTGGTCAATCAGTTGAAAGTCAACCTTCTGATTCAGGCGACCGATGTACCCGATACGCGGATGCGGAATCTCGGCAAGTGATTCGGCTATCCCTTGATGATCGCGGGCTCCGGACGAGAATGTTTGAAAGTCGACGCCATTCGGTATGACATCAATTTGTCGATTGTGAATCTCGCGCAGGCTTTCTGCGATCACCGGCGAACTAGCGATTACCGCGTCGGCGTTCTCCAGCAGCCATTTCTGCGACTTGGAGGACTTTGAAGTCCATCCAGCGGTCCGTTCGAACAGGTCGTAGGCATGGTAGACAATATAGTCAGGCTTGAGTGCGCGGAGTTCATCTACGAAATGTGGATGAAAAGCGTAGGCGATGAGCGGGCCATCGGCGTCATCCGCGGCGAACTGTCGGAGCCGGCGAGCATGAGCGTGAAGGACTGCTTTATCCCATCGCTTCAGCTTTGGCCATCGGAGCGCAACGCGAGATGGTTGATCAAGCCAGATATTATCAGCGAAAGCAAAAGATCCGCGGATGTTGGCATTTCGGACTTCGGAGGACTGCCTGTTCCAAACGAACCATGGACCATTCGAGTAAACGACTGTGGCGCATTTTCCGAGCCGTGAAAGGATCTGCTGCCGGTTCATCCATGGACCATTCCACGGATTGGGTGCGTATGCGACCACTGCATATCGGCGTTCCGATTGTCCTGACAAAGCGTCCGCGCGATCTGAGCTATTCACATCGATAGACCTTCGTGTAGCTTTAAGTGCTGATGATTGCCAAGTAGATCCATTCGGGCTACATATTGAGCGTCGCGAGTCTACCGACTATTTAACTGAAGAAACTTCGTTCTTCCGGAGTCTGCGATAGAGAAGGATGGCTAATCGGTATTCCGCTGAATGATGAGGTCGCCCGCGAAGTAGCCAGATAATCCCTATCATGGCGACGTATGAGATAACGCCGAGCGGCACAAGTACCAGGAGTTGGAGTGCATTTCCTGCGGGGAACGTTGAGAGCAGGGTCTCCCGCGAGATGGTTACCAGCGTGTACATCAGCAGGCTTGCCGACAAAGGGGGCAGGATCGCGCTTGTCAATTCACGACCACTAAGACCGGTAACCCGGCAGATGAGGAAGTATGTGAACGGGCCCATTACCGACGTGGTACCAAGATAAGAGACAGCGACACCGACGGGGCCGTACTTCAATGCGAGCGTAATCGATGACGTAAGGAGTATAGCCATCGTGATTAGGCCTACCAGTGTGATGAGATATGGTTTACCCAATGCGTTGAAGACCGATCCAGTGTTGGTTTGGATGGCGTTCACTCCTCCGTAGATCGCCAGGATACTTACGATGGACGCTGCGTCAGCCCACTTGTCTCCTAACGCCAGGTCGATTAGCGGTTGTGCTACCGCTGCTATTCCAAATCCTGCTGGCAATGCCACCAGCGCTACAACGGCGAGCACGTCTAGGTATCCGGTCTGCAGACCTCTACGATCACTCGCGAGTTTGGAATAGCCTGGGAATACGGCACGATTTACCGGCGCAACGAGTTCAGTAGTAGGCAGAGTCGATATCTCGAATGCCACTCTGAATAGACCGAGTGAGGAAGTTCCTGATATTCGGCCGATCACGAAGTCCGGCGAGCGAGTTCGCAGGAAGTTGATTATATTGTTCAGCATCAACCACTTGGAGAACGTAAAGAGTTCGCGAGCGGCGCCGAGAGAAAAGCGTGGGCGGAAAGGATGAAGCCAGTAGGACAGCGCTACGCCGACTAGACTGCTTGTCACCATCCCTACGATCATCGCCCAGTAGTTCCGGAGCAATAAGGCGAGTGGAATCGTCACCAAGAAGCCGGCCAGCTTTCGTACGAACATCAGGATGAAGTCCTGGCGGAAATTCAGTTCCTTTCGGAAGTAGACGATGCCGATGTTCTCGAATCCCTGAATAAAGAATCCGATCGCAAGAACATAGACCACGTCGACCAGCCGCGGGTCTTGATAGAACGCAGCGGCCGGCCCAGCCAACAGAACAAGAGGGAGGGTCAGCGTAGCGTAGAAAAGGACATTCATAGTCCATGCGGAATCGAAATAGTCGCGATCGGCATCCTGCTTTTGGATCAGCGGGATATCGAAACTGAATGCGGTTGCTAATTGTAGAAACGCGGTGATGGACGTCGCCATCGCGACGATGCCGAAGTCGGCAGGGACGA
>CAYRZI010000185.1:0-4566 GCA_964428605.1 uncultured Woeseiaceae bacterium | reverse complement strand
GGCAGCCCCGGCCGCCCCGGCCGCCCCGGCCGCCGCGGCAGACGATTCGCCCCCGGCGCCCGAGCCCGCACCCGAGCCGCAGCGGGACGCCGCAGCCGACCCACGCAGCGATGCCGAGACCGATTTCGGCCTGAAGACTCCGGACCCGGAGAAAGAGCTGCAGTCCCTGCGCGTGAAAGTCGTCGACGTGCAGACCACCGGCCTCGGCATCGACTATCTCACGTTCGACAACGGCCAGATCTGGCGCGAGCTGGACGACAGCCGCATCCGTTTCCGCGAGGGCGACGTTGTCGTCATCACCAAGGGCGTGCTCGGCTCCTTCAACCTGAGCCCCGAGGACTCCGGCCGTCAGGTTAAAGTCCGGCGGATGAAGTAGCCGCGGCAAACCGCTGCCGGCCCGGGCCCGGGCCGGCACCGCACCGAACACAAAAAAAGAGGGGTGGGTCCCGCGGGACCCACCCCTCGCTGGTCTCGGCAGGCCGAAGCCCGCCCAGCCCTGGCGTCGCCGTGCTTACAGCGCGTAGGACACCCGGGCAAACCAGTAACGACCGAACACGTCGTACAGGAACGTATCGGTGTTGTTGCCGGAGCTGAACACGTACGGCGGATCCTCGTCCAACACGTTGTTGATGCCCACCAGGAACCGGTACTGGTTCCAGTTGTAGGCCACGCGCAGGTCGTGGTTGTCGTACGAGGGTACCGAGTCGTAGCCGAACACGTTGTCGCCGTCGAAGCTCGGGTCATCCATGCCGCTGATGTACTGCATGGACCAGGACACCGTCCAGTCGCCGTACAGCACGTCCGCACGCAGGTTGGCCTTGATCCGCGGGATGGAACCCCGGGCATCGGCGCCGCCGGCATTCGGGAAGAACGTGTTCTTGTTCACGTAGGTGCCGTTCAGGGACAGGTTGACCGTGGTGTCCACCGGGCCGTCGAAGCCGTACTGGATGCCCACGTCCGTACCGTTCGTGCGCACGTTCGTCAGGTTCGTCAGCTGATTGACGAAGTTCTGCGGCACACCGCTCGGGCCACGGCCGTCGAACTGGTCGCACTCGGGCGCCGTAAGGCCCACAGGTCCGCTATAGCAGTCCGCCAGCACCGACTCAGACGTATTACGGCTGATGAGGTTGTCCACGCTCACCGACCAGACGTCAGCCGACAGCTGCAGGCCTTCCAGGAAGCCCAGCATGCCGTCGCCCTGCGGCGTGAACACGATGCCGTAGGTATGCGTGTCCGCGGTCTCCGGGTCCAGGTTCGGGTTGGAACCCGACAGCACCGGATACTGCGTGGACGGCTGCGCGAACGTCGCCGGGTCGATGCCGTCGAGCAGGCAGTTCTGGTAGGCGTTCGACCCCGGCTGGATACCGCTCTGCGAGGCATCGCAGATATCCGGCGTGAAGAAGTCGAAGCTCACCGTGCCGCCGCCGAACAGGTCGGTGACCTGCGGTGCCCGGTAGGCCGTGCTGGTGTTGGCGCGGATACGCAGGCTCGGGAGCACCTGCCAGTCGATACCGGCCCGGTAGACGTCCTCGGAACCGAAGGTGTCGTAGTCGGAGACCCGGTACTGCAGGTTCAGCGTCACGTCCTCGGCAAACGGCAGATCGCCGATGATCGGGATGTCGAACTCGGCGAAGATCTCGTCCACCTCGCTCTCACCCTGGGTGGTGAACACCTGGTTCGCCACGCTCTCACCGGCCTCGGTGATGGAGTCGGGCTTGTTGAAGCCCTTGTCCGTGCGGCTCTCCAGACCCAGGGCGACGCTGAGCGGCCCGGCGGGCAGCTCGACGACGGGGCCGGAGACGAAGGCCTGCCAGCCGACGGTCTCGAACTTGGAGATCGCACCCGAGTTCTGGCGCATGTAGGCGATTTCTTCCTCGGTCCAGTTACCCGGACGGAAGGTATCCAGCGCGCCGGAGGGGTTCACCACCTGCGAGCACTGGGAGTCCGCCGCGCAGAGGTCCGGATCCGACAGACGGATGAACCGCGCGAGGTTCCAGGTGCTGTTGGTGACCAGGTCGGCGTCCACACGCGTGTACAGCACCGAACCCTCGTAGAACCAGTCCTCGAGCATCGGGATGTCGCCGTCCACACCCGCGACCAGGCGGATCGTGTTGGACTCCTGATCCGTGATACGCGCGCCGATGGTGGAGGTGGGACGGAAGTAATAGAAGCCGTCCTCGCCCGTCGGGTTATTCGGGTTCGACGCCGGCACGAACGAGCCTGCCGGGAACGTCGGAGTACCGAAGGAGCCGGGGTTACCGTCCAGGCTGCTCACGCCCTGGCGCTTGGAGAACTGGGACTCCAGGAACACGTTGACGTCGTCGGTGAGCTGGTAGTTGCCGAACAGCGACGTGGCGTACACCTCGGACTTGATGATCAGGTCCTGCTGCAGCGCGTAGTCGTAGCGCAGCAGTTCCACCTGGTCGGGGCTCGTGACCTGCTGGTTCGACAGGAAGCTCGGGCACTCGGACGGCGGTACGTTGGTCACCTCGTCGCCGCCGAAGGCCTTCGGTACGGTGCAGAAGAGCGAACCACCGTTGCCGAAGAACACGCCGCCCGGCGAGAAGAACGAGCCGTTCGTCGCACCGGAGCTGTTGAGCACCGAGATGGACGGGAACGCCCAGTCGCGGTCCACCTGCTTGATCGGGTCCTGACGACGGTACTCGGCGCCGGCCACGAAGTTGCCGCGGTCGGTGGAAGTACCCATGGTCAGCGAGAAACCGTAGTTCTCGCCGTCGCCCTCGCCGCTGGCGCCCGTGCTCACGGTGGCCTCGACACCCTCGAAGTCCTTCTTCAGGATGACGTTGATCACGCCCGTGATGGCGTCGGAGCCGTATACGGCGGATGCGCCGTCACGCAGGATCTCGACCCGCTCCACCATCGCGGTGGGGATGAAGGTGAGGTCCGCGGCCTCGTTGGCCAGCGCGTCGGCGAAGTTCGCCACACGGCGACCGTTGATCAGCACCAGCACGCGGGCCTGACCCAGGTTACGCAGGTCCACCGAAGTGGCGCCGCCACCCGACAGCACGCTCGACTGGTTGAAGCCGCCCGTACCCAGAGCCGCCTGGTCGCGCAGCGCCTCGCCGAGGTTCTGCAGGCCCTGGTCCAGGATGGCCTGACCGCTGAGTACGGTCATCGGCGTCGAGGACGTGAAGTCATCGCGACGAATACGGGAACCCGTTACCACGATCTCCTCGACCGTCTGGGTTACCTCGTCGTCGCCAACTTCTTGCGCCTGAGCCACCGATACGCCGCCGGCAGACACTGCGAGTACCGCAGCAGCTGCCCCCGCCGTAGCGTAAGCACCAGGCCTGAGGAAGTTTCTCTTCATGATTAGCCCCTGTTGAGTTGCCTTAGTCGCCGCGCCGTCTGATCGACGCGACACCTCCGAACGAGGCCCGCACTTGTTTGTTTTCTACGACAGAGTCCGTGCGGAGTCGCCCGTCATGTCGCGGGATTGTCGCTCTGCTGCAACGCGAATGCAACAACTTTCGAAGGGATTTTGCCGGGAAGGCGCGCGTGTTGTCGAAACGCAACACAGAGCTTTGCAAGCGCTCCGTGCCGCACCGCGGCGGATTTTGCGTCCGCGGCTCCTGCGGGCGTCGGGCGCTGGTGGGCCAGCGGTGGCCACGTGGGAGCGGCTTCAGCCGCGACTCACCGCCGGAGTGATCGGGCCTGAAGGCCCTCCTGCCTGCTTTGGGGGGCGTCACACCAGCCTTCAGGTAATCCGCTTCGTCCAAGGTTGGCGCAGAGTTCAGAAATCGCGCCCGCGGCCTCGTTCCGTTAGAATTCCCGCCTTACACAAGGCCAATCCACGAAAGAGGACACTATGAAGGGCGACAGCACCGTCATCCAGCACCTGAACAAGGTGCTCAAGAACGAACTCACGGCCATCAACCAGTACTTCCTGCACTCGCGCATGCTGAAGGACTGGGGCCTGCACCGGCTGGGTGACTACGAGTACGGCGAGTCCATCGACGAGATGAAGCACGCCGACGTCCTCATCGAGCGCATCCTCTTCCTGGAGGGCCTGCCGAACCTGCAGGACCTGGGCCGCCTGCGCATCGGCGAAAACGTCCAGGAACTGCTCGAAGCCGACCTGGCGCTGGAGATGGACGCCATCCCGGACCTGCGCGTGGCTATCGAATACTGCGAGAGCGTCAAGGACTACGTCTCCCGCGAGGTCTTTGAGCGCATCCTCGAATCCGAGGAAGAGCACGTGGACTTCCTCGAGACCCAGCTGGGCCTGATCGAGAAGACCGGGCTGCAGAATTATATTCAGAGCCAGATCGGGGAAGGGGCCGAGGGCGGCTGACCCTCATGTAGGAGGGGATTTATCCCCGATTCATTGTTCGATCGGGCCTGAAGGCCCTCCAACAAGAACCCCGGCCCAGAGCCGGGGTTTTTCGTTTTGGCGCGGAGCTATTGCAGGACGCGTGCTCATTAGCCTCTTGAAAAGGCGTAGAGTAAGGAAGTAAGATTTCCTTTTTTACTCTGATCACAGGGCACAACCATGCTTGCCAAACTCACCTCGAAAAACCAGCTCACGCTGCCGAAGGCGGTGGT
>CAYRZI010000184.1:0-4593 GCA_964428605.1 uncultured Woeseiaceae bacterium | reverse complement strand
GCTACGTGAAGCGCTGGCCACGGGGTATACCCAGCTACGCGCCGGGACACATCGGGCGGGTCGATGCCGTGTTCGAGCGGCTGGCCAGCCACCGGGGCCTGTATCTCAACAGCAATGCTTACCGGGGCATCGCCATGAACGACTGCGTGCGCAACGGCCGGCTGCTGGCAGAGCGCATCGTCGCGGAGGGGGGCTGACCATGGCATCGGAACCGGTACTGCTGCCGCTGCTGGCCTGTCCGCGCTGCGACCAGCCACTGAAGGAAGACGGCGAGGCGCCCGGTTGTCCCGGATGCCGCACGGCTTTCCCGTTACTCGACGGCGTGCCCTGGCTCTTCGCCGACCCGGACACGGCCCTGGCCGAATGGCGACAGCGCTTCGACTTCGCGCTGGCGGACATCGCCCGGGACGAGCAGGCAGCGGCGGCCGCGCTGGAGCAGGGCGGACTGCTCGCCTCCACGGAACGACGTCTGCGCCGGCAACTCGAGGCCTGGCGCGCCCACACGCAGGAGCTGAAGACGCTGCTCGCGCCGCTGGGCGCGGGTGCCTCCGAGGCGACCTACGAGACCTACCTGGCGCTGCGCACGCGCCTGCCGACGGAGGTGGGTCTCACCGCCTACTATTCGAACATCCACCGCGACTGGGCCTGGGGTGACGAGGAGAACCGTCAGTCGCTGGAGGCGGTGAGCGAGGCGCTGTCCGGCGGGGCGCCCGGCCGGCTGCTGGTGCCGGGCGCGGGCGCGGGCCGGCTCGCCTACGACCTGCATCAGTCCCTGCAGCCCGAGCTGACCGTGGCCCTGGACTTCAACCCGCTGCTGGTGCTGGCCGCCGCCAGGCTCTGTGCCGGGGAGACGGTGGCGCTGCACGAGTTCCCCATCGCGCCGCGCACCGCAGCGGACGTGGCGGTGGCCCGGCAGCTTGCGGCCCCGGCAGCGGCCCGGCCCGGCTTGCATCACGTGCTGGCCAGCGCACTCAGGCCGCCGTTCCGGGACGGCGCCTTCGACACGCTGGTGACGCCCTGGCTGGTGGACGTGCTGCCCGAGGACCTGGCCGTGCAGGCGGCGCGCTGGAACCATCTGCTCGCAGAGGGCGGCCGCTGGGTGTGGTTCGGCTCGGCCGCCTTCCGCACCCCGTCGCCGGCGGAGAACTACAGCCTGGAAGAGGCGCTGGAGATCATCGCGCAGGCGGGCTTCGGCGAACCGTCGGTCGCCGAGCGGGACATCCCCTACATGGACTCGCCGGCCAGCCGCCACGGCCGCCGCGAGCGGGTGGTCACCGTGGTGGCGGAGAAGACCGCCGATGCCGGCTTGCCGCCCCGGCACAAGGCGCTGCCGGACTGGCTGGTCACCGGCTCGGAGCCGGTGCCGGCGCTGGAGGACTTCCGGGTGCAGGCCGTCTCGACGCGGGTGCACGCGTTCATCATGAGCATGATCGACGGCCGGCGCTCCATCGCCGACATGGCGAAGCTGATGGAGGAGAAGCGGCTCATGACCCGCACGGAGGCCGAGAACGCCATCCGCGGCTTCTTCATCCGCATGTACGAGGACAGCCGCCGACCACCGCCGCTGTAGGAGGGCCTTCAGGCCCGATTCCAGGAGAGCCTTCAGGCCCGATTCCAGCAGAGACCCGATGTGAGTGCCTCGAGAAAGGCACTGCGAGGCGCTGTGATAGCATCGTCCGCGTTCCATGACCGTTCAGCGAAGGGGGGAGCGAACATGATCGATACCCGTCTCGGCCACGGCCTCGACCTTTCCAAGTCCCGCGACGAGCGCGCCCGCGAGCGTTTCGTCTCCTCGCTCCGGGCCCACGTGCTCACCGACGTGGCGGAGTCCATGAAGCAGGCCTGGGAGGACGACGTGCTGCCCGCGTTCCGGGCCGAGCACGACCGGGATCCGGCCAACGCCGAGGAGGTGCACGCCGCGCTGAAGCCGCATCCGCAGTTTCGTTTCTACTCCAGCCTGCGCTGCACGGCCCAGGAGGCGGTATGGAACGCGGTCATCGACGAGCTGGAAGACGACGTGGAGGCGTTCAACCGGCGCTGCGCGGAGATCGCCGCCGACCGCTCCCGGGCGGAGGGCACGCTGGCGCTCGACCCGGAGCTCGCGCTGCCGCGTTCCGCCACCGCCGTCGACGTGCATCTGATGCCGGGCAACTACCACACGTCCGGGGGCGACGACGATGCCGTGGCGGGCGCCATCTACGACAATGGCCTGAACGTCTTTGCCTTCGGCGTCATGGGCGAGCACCTGGACGACATCGGCCTGTCCATGTCCAACTTCGTGCGCCTGCGCTTCCCGGATCTCGCGCCCGAGAAGATCCTGGACGCGGGCTGCACCATCGGCCACAACACCGTGCCCTGGAAGCGCACTTTTCCGGCGGCCGAGGTGCACGGCATCGATATCGCCGCACCCTGCCTGCGTTACGCCCATGCCCGCGCCCAGGTGCTGGGCGAGACGGTGCATTTCCATCAGCAGGCGGCCGAGTCGCTGGCGTTCCCGGACGCGAGCTTCGACGTGGTCTTCTCCTCCATGTTCCTGCACGAGCTGCCGCAGAAATCCATCCGGGCCTTCCTGGCGGAGGCGCATCGGGTGCTGCGGCCCGGCGGCGTGCTGATCAACATGGAGCTGCCGCCGAACTCCTCGACGTCGCCCTACGACGGCTTCTATCTGGACTGGGACAGCTATTACAACAACGAGCCCTACTACAAGGGTTTCCGCGACCAGGACTACCGGGCGCTCTGCACCGGCGCCGGCTTCGCGGAGGATGCGTTCTTCGAGGCGGTCATGCCCCGCTACGGCTACGTGGACGAGGATACCTTCGCCGCGGCCATCTCCGCCGACGCCGCCTTCGACCAGGACACCGGCCGGCTGTCGGACGTCATCATGTGGTACGCCTTCGGGGCGAGGCGCTGAGCCGTGGCGGACGAGGCACTGACCCGGCGGGTCAAGGGCGGGCGCAAGGCCTTCTTCGAGGACCCGGCGGCGGATCGGCTGCTGGCCATGCTGACCGCCTTCCTGGGCGAGCACTGGGTGCTGCGAGAGAGAGTGGCCGCGCTGGAGGCGCTGCTGGTCGAAAACGGCGTGGTCGACCGGGAGACGCTGGATAACTGGGAGCCAGCGGGCGACGCCGCCGGCGCTGCCGCGGAGGAGCGCGCCGCGCTGCTCCGCCGGGTGCTCGACGCCGGCCGCAACGTGGACGGCTGATGCAGGAGGGCCTTCAGGCCCGATCCATCCTTCTATTGGCGTTGGCCCCGCCATCGGGTGGGTTGGGGCCGCGACCTTTTGTCGGGAGCAAGACGGATGCCCTCTCAGGGCGGCCGTAAAGGAAGGGGGCGGGACTCGCGCAGCCGGGCCCGAAGGCCCTCCTGCCGCGGAACGTCCTTGAATGTGGTTTCATCTGTAACTAAACTGGTGGTTTTCGCTCAGGGCGCGGGGGAGACCGCGCAGGGAGAGACGCAATGGCAGACCTGTTCGAAAACCCGATGGGACTGGACGGCTTCGAGTTCGTGGAGTTCGCCTCGCCGGAGCCCGGCGTGCTGGAGCCCGTATTCGAGATGCTGGGTTTCACGGCCGTGGCGAAGCACCGGTCGAAGGACGTGACGCTCTACCGCCAGGGCGACATCAACTTCATCATCAACAACGAGAAGAACCACCCGGCGTGGTACTTCGCCGAGGAGCACGGGCCGTCGGCCTGCGGCATGGCGTTCCGGGTGCGCGACGCGCACAAGGCCTATGCCAGGGCGCTGGAACTCGGTGCCCAGCCCATGGATATCCCGACCGGACCGATGGAGCTGCGCCTGCCGGCGATCAGGGGCATCGGCGGCGCTCCGCTGTACCTCGTCGACCGCTATGGCGACGACGAGAGTTCCATCTACGACATCGACTTCGAGTTCTTCGAGGGCGTCGAGCGGCATCCGGCCGGCTGCGGCTTCAGGCTGATCGACCACCTCACCCACAACGTCTATCGCGGCCGCATGGACTACTGGGCGAAGTACTACGAGCGCCTGTTCAACTTCCGCGAGATCCGCTACTTCGACATCAAGGGCGAGTACACGGGCCTGCACAGCCGCGCGATGACGGCACCGGACGGCAAGATCCGCATCCCGCTGAACGAGGAGGCCTCCGAGGGCACGGGCCAGATCGAGGAGTTCCTGATGGCCTACAACGGCGAGGGTATTCAGCACATCGCGCTCGCCACGGACGACATCCTCGCCAGCTGGGACGCGCTGAAGGCCAATGGCATGCCGTTCATGACGGCGCCGCCGGAGACCTACTACGAGATGCTCGAGGAGCGTGTGCCCGGCCACGGCGAGCCCATCGACGAGCTGAAGAAGCGGGGCATCCTGCTGGACGGCAGCACGGAGGAGGGCGACACTCGCCTCCTGCTGCAGATCTTCTCCGAGACCCAGGTGGGCCCGATGTTCTTCGAGTTCATCCAGCGCAAGGGCGACGAGGGCTTCGGCGAGGGCAACTTCACCGCGCTGTTCGAGTCGATGGAGCGCGACCAGCTCCGCCGCGGCGTGCTGAAAGAAGCGAGCTCGGGCTGAGGGCGGCGTCATGGGTCTGAAACGCATCCATCACGTGGCCTACCGCTG
>CAYRZI010000183.1:0-4775 GCA_964428605.1 uncultured Woeseiaceae bacterium | reverse complement strand
CCGGTTCACGGCACCAGGATGGCGTCTGCCTCCACGTCGACCCCCTTCGGCAGCGCCGCCACGCCGACGGCGGCCCGCGCGGGATAGGGCTCGTCGAAGAACTCGGCCATCACCTCGTTCACCGTGGCGAAGTCGGCCATGTCGGTCAGATAGATGGTGAGTTTCGCGGCGTCGGCCAGGCTGCCGCCCGCGGCCTCCGCGATGGCGGCCAGGTTGCGGAAGACCTGCCGTACCCGGTCGGCGAACTCGCCCCCGACCACCTCCATGCTGGCGGGGTCCAGCGGAATCTGCCCCGAGACATAGACGATGCCGCCGGCCTCGACGGCCTGGGAATAGGTGCCGATGGCGGCCGGTGCGGCCGGTGTGACCACGTATTTCTTCTGCATGCTCTCTCCGGTCAGGCGCAGTCGCGGGTAACTTTCATGACGCTCGGCATCTTGCGGATGCTGCGCAGCACGTCGGCCAGGTGCTGGCGGTCGCGCACCTGCAGCAGGAAGGTCATCACCGAGGCGTCCTCGTCGCCTTCCCGCACCGAGACCTGCTCGATGTTGGACTGTGCCGCCGAGATGGTGGCCGCCACTTCCGCCAGCACGCCCATGCGGTTGACGGCGATCATCGTCACCTGGGCGGTGAAGTCCTGGTCGATGTCGCTGCGCCAGTTCACCGTCACCCATTTCTCCGGGTGCTTGCGGAAATTCGACAGGTTGTGACAGACGTTGCGGTGGATGACCACGCCGCGGCCGCTGGACAGGTGCCCCATGATGGCGTCGCCGGGGATGGGATGGCAGCAGCGCGCGTAGGTGACCACCATGCCCTCGGTGCCGGTGATGGTGAGCGAGGTGCTTTCGCGCACGGCCGGCTGTACCTCCCCGGCGTCCACGCCGAGCAACAGCCGGGCGACGATGGGAGACAGGCGCTCGCCGAGGCCGAGCTGCTCGTAGAGCTCGATCTTGTTGTTCAGGCCGAAGGCCTCCAGCACCTGGTTCATGGCCTGCTTGTCCACCTTGCGCAGCGAGGACTTCTGCTCCTTCAGCGCCTGCTCGAGCAGGCGCTTGCCGAGGTCCGCCGCCTCGCCGCGGCGCAGGTTCTTCAGATAATTGCGGATGGCCGAGCGGGCCTTCGCCGTGACGACGAAGTTCACCCAGTTCGGGTTCGGCCGGGCGCCCTTGTTGGTGATGATCTCAACGGTCTGGCCGTTCGACAGCGGCGTGCGCAGGGGCACCAGCCGGCGGTCGATCTTGGCGGCGACGCAGCGGTTGCCGATGTCGGTGTGCACCGCGTAGGCGAAGTCCACGGCGGTGGCGCCCTTCGGCAGGCGGCGGATGTCGCCCTTGGGCGTGAAGACGTAGACCTTGTCCGGGAAGAGGTCCACCTTCACGCTCTCCAGGAACTCCTCGGAGCCCTCGTCCTGCTGCAGTTCCACCAGATTGGAGAGCCACTCCCTGGCACGCAGCTGGGGCGAGGCGGCGGACTTGTCCTCCGCCTTGTAGCGCCAGTGGGAGGCGATACCGGATTCCGCCACCAGGTCCATCTCCCGGGTGCGGATCTGCACCTCCAGCGGCAGGCCCCGCGGCCCGAAGCAGGTGGTGTGCAGCGACTGGTAGCCGTTCACTCGCGGGATGGCCACGTAGTCCTTGAAGCGGCCCGGCATCGGCTTGTAGATCTTGTGCACCAGGCCCAGCGCCCGGTAGCAGTCGTCCACGTCCTCAACGACGATGCGGAAGCCGTAGACGTCGACGATCTCGCCGAGGGAGCGCCCCTTGACCAGCATCTTGCGGTAGATGGAATACAGGTGCTTCTGACGGCCGATCACACTGGCCGGAATTTCGTGGCGGGCCAGTTCCCGGTTCATCGTCTCGCTGATCTTCTTCACGATCTGGCGCTGGTTGCCCTGGGCCTTCTTCAGTGCCCGCTCCAGCACCCGGTAGCGGTAGGGCCTGAGATAGCGGAAGCCCAGGTCCTCCAGCTCCACCTTCAGCGTGTTGATGCCGAGCCGGTTGGCGATGGGGGCGTAGATCTCCAGCGTCTCGCGTGCGATGCGGGACTGCTTCTCGCGGGGCAGGGACTCCAGCGTGCGCATGTTGTGCAGCCGGTCGGCGAGCTTCACCAGGATGACCCGGATGTCCTCCACCATGGCCAGCAGCATCTTGCGGAAGCTCTCGGCCTGGGCCTCGAGCCGGCTGCGGAACTGCAGCTGATCGAGTTTGGTGACGCCGTCGACCAGCGCCGCGATGTCCGCGCCGAATTCGCTCTCCAGCTGCTCCTTGGCTGCGGGCGTGTCCTCGATGACGTCGTGCAGGATGGCCGCGGCAATGCCCTTGGCGTCCATGCGCATGTCCGCGAGGATGCCCGCCACCGCCACCGGGTGGGAGATATAGGGTTCGCCGGACTGGCGCATCTGCCCGGCATGGGCTTCGGCGCCGAACTCGTAGGACTTGACGACCAGCTCTATCTGCTCGTCGCTCATGTAGGACGCGAGCTTTTCCAGGAGCTGCTTTAGACCCGTGGAACGCCTCGTCCTGGGCAGTTTCGAACGGATCGAGGCGGCGTAATCCATGGGGGTGAACCGGGCGGTGCCGGCGGCCGGCACCGCTTTTGTCAGTGCTTACTCGCCGAGGGACAGTCCTCGCATGGGCATGAGATCCTCGGCCCCGGACTCGGCGCGCAGCAGGTCCTCCGCGGGCTGGTCGGCCTCGTCGAGGATCGCCGGGGTCACGTGCCCCTCGGCTATCTCGCGCAGTGCGACGACGGTGGGCTTGTCGTTCTCCAGCTCCACGTAGGGGTCGGCGCCGTTGGCGATGCGCCGGGCGCGCTTGGACGCGACCAGCACGAGTTCGAAAATGTTGTCGATGTTCTCGAGGCAGTCCTCGACGGTAATTCTTGCCATGGGCTATTCGGCCTCTCTCGGATAATCCTTGCTCCGGCCCGCCCCGTCCCCCGGAAGGCGGCCGGCCGTACTAAATCAGACTCGTGACAGTCCAGTGTACTGTAAGCAACCGTTGCTAAACCAGTAGGTGGGCGAGCTTTTTGCGGGTCGCCTCGGCGCCCACCCGGTTGCGGCGGTAACGCCCGGTGGCGATGCCCTCCAGCTCGTCGATGGCGCGCTCGAGGTCGTCGTTGATCACCACGTAGTCGAACTCGTCCCAGTGGGAGAGGTCGCTCAGCGAGTCCCCGAGGCGGCGGCGGATGACCTCCTCGGAGTCGGTGCGGCGGCTGCGCAGCCGCTCCTCCAGCGCCTCCACGGAGGGCGGCAGGATGAAGATGCTGCGGCATTCGGGCATGGCGGCGCGCACCTGCCGGGCCCCCTGCCAGTCGATCTCCAGCACCACGTTGCGGCCCTGCGCGAGTTCGCTCTCCACCTGGCTGCGGCTGGTGCCGTAATAGTTGTCGAACACACGGGCGCTCTCCAGGAACTCTCCGGCCTGCTGCAGCCGGCGGAACTCCTCCTCGGAGACGAAGAAGTAGTCCCTGCCGTGCTCCTCGTTCGGCCGTTTCGGCCGGGTGGTGTAGGAGACGGAGAAGACGAAGTCCGGGTTGCGCCGGATGAGCGCGTGCACCAGCGTGGTCTTGCCGGCGCCGGATGGCGCCGCGATGACGATGAGTCTGCCTCTCGGCCCCGGTCCCGCCATGGCGCTACTCGATGTTCTGGATCTGCTCGCGCATCTGCTCGATGAGCACCTTCAGCTCCACCGAGGCGCGCGTGGTCTCGGCATCGCCGGATTTCGAGCCGAGGGTGTTGGCCTCGCGGTTGAACTCCTGCATCAGGAAGTCCAGCCGCCGGCCCACCGGCTCGTCGCGCCCGAGCGCGCTGCGGAGCTCCTCGATGTGGCTGTCGAGCCGGTCGAGCTCCTCCTCCACGTCCATCTTCTGGGCGATGATGGCGAGTTCCGTCTCCAGCCGGCCGGGTTCGGCCTCCACCTCCAGGCGCGCCAGACGCTCCCGGAGCTTCTGTTCGATGCCCACCAGCACCTCCGGACGCCGGACGCGCACCGCCGCGGCGATCCGGGCCACGTCATCGGTGCGGCTCGCGAGCGTCTCGGCCAGCCGGGCGCCCTCTGCCCGGCGCATCTCGTCCAGGGTCGCCAGCGCGTCTTCGAGCAGGGCGAGGCTCTCGGCGAGCAGCGCGTCGCGCTCCAGTGGCGGGTCCTCGATGACCCCGGGCCAGCGCAGCACCTCCAGCGGGTCCACGGCCCCCGTCTCGCCGAAGCGCTCGCGGACCACGGCCACTCCCTCGGCGATGCGGCCGACCAGCCCCTCGTCGATGGCCAGTTCCCGCCGGGCGCCGCCGTTGCGACGCAGGCTGAGGGTCAGGTCCACCTTGCCCCGTGCGAGCCGTTCGCCGGCCGCGCGGCGGAATTCTGCCTCCGAGCCGCGCAGTACGTCAGGCAGGCGGAACTGCAGGTCCAGATAACGATGATTGACCGAGCGCACCTCCCAGGCGAGGTCGCCGAATTCTGTCTGGCGCTCGCTCCGGGCGAATCCTGTCATGCTGCGTAACATCGGTGTCTCCACTCGCGGAGGCGGTGACGGAGGGCGGGCATTGTAAGCGCGCCTCCCGGGGCACCGCCACCGGCCGCCACCGTCGAATCTGCGACCCGTGCCCTCCCCGGACCGGCACAAGTGGTATACCCTCCGCCCCCGTCCATCAGGAGTCGTGCTGCTTGCGGGCCAGTCGTCCGCCTGGGAACACGTGCGCATCGAATACGCGAAAATCTCTCTCACCGGAGACCGCCGGGACAACCAGGACCGGGTCGCCATCGCCGTCAGCGAGCGTG
>CAYRZI010000182.1:0-4809 GCA_964428605.1 uncultured Woeseiaceae bacterium | reverse complement strand
CTCGGCCTGCGCGGCGACGCCTGGAGTGTGACCGCCTTCGCCGAGAACGCCACGGACGAGGAGTGGATCGAGTACTACGTCTCCCGCCGCTTCACCAGCCTGCGTACCGACATCGCCTGGCCGAGCCCGCCGCGCATGCTCGGCGTGGAGGCCCGCTACCGGTTCTGAGCGGACGCGCGGCGGCGGGGACGGCGGCCGGCGCGCCGCATTGCGGCCGCCGCACGCCGCGGGCACACTAGTCCGACCCACGGGCCGGGAGCCGGCCCGGCCGGGCCGCTTGGGCACGAGGCAGCGCAGCAGACACGCTTGTGAGTGAACCGCTGGTCAGAGGCCGCACCACGCTGATCACCGTGGCGGCGGTCATCATCATCATCTTCGCCATGCAGGCGGCGAAGGTGCTGCTCGTGCCGTTCCTGCTGGCCGTATTCCTGTCGCTGGTGAGCGTGCGGCCGCTGCTGTTCATGCAGCGCCAGCGCATACCCGGCGTGGTGGCCGTGCTCCTGATCGTGGTCGTCATGATGCTGATACTGGCGGTCTTCGGTGTCATCGTCGGCACCTCCATCGCCGAGTTCACGGCGGCGCTGCCCACCTACCAGGCCCGACTGGACGCGATGATGCAGGGCTTCCTGCAGTTTCTCGCCGCGCGCGTCGACGGCGACCAGCCCATCGAGAACCTGGGCGACATGATCGACCCGGGCTGGGCCATGGGCATGGCCGCCAACATGCTCAACGCGCTCAGGGACGTGCTGACCAACACGCTCCTGATCTTCCTCACCATGACCTTCATACTGCTGGAGGCCTCCACCTTCCCGGTGAAGATCACCGCCGCTTTCGGCCGCGGTGAGGAGCACATGGCCGAGTTCCGTGAGTTCCTGATCAACCTGGGCCGCTACCTCGGCATCAAGACGCTGGTCAGCCTGGCCACCGGCATCTCGGCGTGGCTGCTGACCTGGGCCGTAGGCCTCAATTTCCCCCTGCTGTGGGGCCTGCTGGCCTTCCTGCTGAACTACATCCCGGTGATCGGTTCCATCATCGCCGCCATCCCGGCGGTGCTGCTCGCGCTGCTGCAATTCGGCCTGGGGCCGGCGGTGGGTATCGCCATCGGCTACCTGGTGATCAACTTGATCTACGCCAACGTCATCGAGCCTCGCATGATGGGCTACGGCGTCGGCATCTCCCCGCTGGTAGTCCTGCTGTCCATCGTGTTCTGGGGCTGGGTATTCGGCCCTGTGGGCATGCTGCTCTCCGTGCCTCTGACCATGACGCTGAAGATCGGGCTGGAGGCCAACGAGGACACCCGCTGGGTGGCCGTACTGCTCGGCTCCGGCCGTGACGCCCAGCATGCCCTGGAAGAGGAGGAGCCCCGGGAGGGTGTTCACGCGAAGGCCGAGATTTCCTAACATCGGGCCGGCGGACCGGTGCCGGCCCGTAGCGGTTGTGGTAAGGTCCGCGTCTGCCTGGCACGCCCAGGTCAGTGGGTAATCCGGTGGCTAGGTGGCAGAGTGGTTATGCAGCGGCCTGCAAAGCCGTGTACGCCGGTTCGATTCCGACCCTAGCCTCCACCCCTTTCCCCGATCCGGGGTAGCGATACCGTGGAAGCGAAGCGAGCGCGTGCAGCGGAATCGGTGCGTGCCTGGCACAGTACGGGTGTAGCGGATTCGCTGTCGGCTCTGGCGGTCGAGGCGGCTACCGGCCTCGGCGGCGAAGCGGTGGCCGCCCGCACGCGCCGCCACGGTGCGAATCGCCTGGCCGAGCCGCCGCCGCGTCCGGCCTGGCGCTCGTTCGCGGATCAGTTCGCCAGCCTCCTCATCCTGGTATTGCTCGGCGCGGCCGCGCTGGCCGCCGCCGTCGGCGACCACGTCGAGGCGGTCGTCATACTGTTCGTCGTGTTCCTCAACGCGGCGCTCGGCTTCTGGCAGGAGCACCGCGCCGAGGTCACCCTGGCCGAGCTGAAGCAGATGCTGGCCCCGGTCGCCCGGGTGCGGCGGGGCGGCGAGCTGCGGGAGGTGCCGGCCGCCGAGCTGGTTCCCGGCGACATCGTGCTGCTCGCCGCGGGTGACCGCGTGCCGGCGGACGGACGCCTGATCGAGACCCACGGCGGTGTCGAGATCGACGAGTCGGCGCTCACCGGAGAGTCACAGCCGGTGGCCAAGGAGGCGGGGGCCACGGCCGCGGAGGGCGCGGCACTGGCAGAACGGCCGAACATGGCGTTCATGAATACCGTGGTCACCCGGGGCCGCGCCGAGATGGCGGTCACCGCCATCGGCATGGCGACGGAGATGGGCCGGGTCTCCGGCCTGCTGGCGAGCACCGAAACGGATCCGACGCCGCTGCAGCGCCAGCTCGACCTGCTCGGGCGCAAGCTCACGCTGATCGCCGGTGTCGTCATCGCCGTCATCTTCGCGCTCGGGCTCGGGCGCGGCGATCCCCTGGTCGAGACGCTGATCACGTCCATCGCGCTGGCCGTTGCCGCCATCCCCGAGGGCCTGCCGGCGGTGGTCACGGTGACCCTCGCCATCGGCATGCACCGGATGGCCCACCGGCGCGCCCTGGTGAAGCGGCTCGCCGCCGTGGAGACCCTCGGCTGTACGACGGTCATCTGTGCCGACAAGACGGGCACCCTCACCATGAACCGGATGACGGTCCGTGCCGTCTACGCCGCGGGGCGGCAGTTCCGGGTGACCGGCACCGATCACGGCGGCGACGGCGGCACAGAGGCGCAGGGCGGTGCCCCGGCAGCGCTGCCCGGAAGCGTGCTCCGGCCCGCCGTGCTGGCCAACGACAGCCGGCTGGACGGCGAAAGGGTGGTGGGCGACCCCATGGAGGGTGCACTGCTCGTGCTCGCCGCCAGGGGCGGCCTCGACGTCGAAGCCGCGCGCCGCGCGAGCCCGCGCCTGGGTGAGGTGCCCTTCGCCTCTGCACACAAGTTCATGGCCACGTTCCACCGTGAGGGGGACGTCGTGCGCGTGTGCGTGAAGGGGGCGCTGGACGTACTCCTCGGCCGCGCCACCCGGATGCTGGGACCCGATGGCCGGGAGGCGCCGCTGGACGAGTCCGCCCGCACCGCCTGGGCCGCGGAAAGCGAGCGGCTGGCCGGTCGGGCGATGCGGGTGCTGGCCCTGGCCACTCGCGAGATACCGGCCGGGGAGTTCGACCCGACGGGCGAACTCGCCGAGCAGGTGGACCAGCTGACGCTGGTGGGGCTGCTCGGATTGATCGACCCGCCGCGGCCGGGGGTGCGCGATTCCATCGGGCTGTGCCGCGAGGCCGGCATCGGCGTGAAGATGCTCACCGGGGATCACCGCACGACCACTGCCGCCATCGCCCGCGAGCTCGGGCTGGACGGGGAGGTCATCGATGCCCGCGAACTCGGGGAACTCGACGAGGCGGCGCTTGCCGGCCGCGTCGACGGAGCAGCGGTCTTCGCGCGCGTCACCCCGGAAGACAAGGTGCGCATCGTCCGGCTGCTGAAGGCCCGTGGCAACGTCGTGGCGATGACCGGCGACGGTGTCAACGACGCCCCTGCACTGAAACAGGCGGACATCGGGGTGGCGATGGGTGCGAGCGGCACCGCGGTGGCCCGCGAGGCCGCGACGATGGTGCTCACCGACGACAATTTCGCCACCATCGTGCGGGCGGTGCGGGAAGGCCGTGCCATCTTCGACAACATCGTCAAATTCGTACGCTTCCAGTTGTCGACGAACATGGGCGCCATCCAGACCGTGCTCGGCTCGAGCCTGCTGGGCTGGCCGACGCCGTTCACGGCCATCCAGATACTCTGGGTCAACATCATCATGGACGGCCCGCCGGCGATGAGCCTGGGCGTGGAGCCCGCGCGGCAGGGCACCATGCGCGAGCCGCCCCGGAACACGAGCCGTCCCATACTGACCTGGCCGCGGCTCGCCAGGCTGTTTTTCTACGGGCTCACCATGGCGGCCGGCACGCTGCTCGTCTACCGTTACGGGCGGCCCCAGGGAGAGCTCTATGCCATGACCCTGGCGTTCACCACCTTCGTGCTGTTCCAGTTCTTCAACATCTTCAATGCCCGTGCGGAACACCATTCGGCGCTGAACCGTCAGTTCTTCCGCAATCGCTACCTCTGGCTGTCCCTGGCGGCGGTGGTCTCCCTGCAGGTGGTCGTGGTGCACTGGGCGCCCGCGCAGGCAGTGTTCCGGACCACGGACCTGGCAGCCGGGGACTGGCTGCTGGCCGTGGCGGTGGCCTCGAGCGTGCTGGTCTTCGACGAGGCGCGGAAACTGCTCCTGCGACGAGCCGCGTCGCTCCGCTCGCGTCTTACGCACTGAACCCCGCTGCCGGTCGTTTGCCAGGGGTGGATGGCTCGGCTAGCATTCTCCAGCGGTCGGGCCGCGCGGAGACCCCGGCGCGGCGGTGGGCTTCCGTGGCGATCAGGATGACCGGGGTGGCAGGCGTCCCGGCGGGGTTACCGGCGGCGTGTGCCGGACGCCCGGGTGGCGGAATTGGTAGACGCTGCGGACTTAAAATCCGCTGACTTCGGTCGTGCGAGTTCGAGTCTCGCCCCGGGCACCAATATCAATCGGTTATAGCGCTTTTCTCGATCCGGTGTGAGGGTCGTCCCCGGCCGCCTCAATCGTCGGCATCCTGCCGTTCTTCCAGCCGGCTGAGTCGCTCGACCAGGTCCGCTACACGGGCCTCCAGGGCCTCGATCCTCTCCAGGGCCGGGTCCGGCTGGTCCGCCGCCCGTGCGACGGGCGGCGCAGCCGCGGCGACCGGGACCGACGGCTCCCCGCCGAACAGATGCGCCCAGCGGATTTCCCGGCGGCCCGGTTC
>CAYRZI010000181.1:0-5037 GCA_964428605.1 uncultured Woeseiaceae bacterium | reverse complement strand
ACCTCGTCCTTGAACAGTTCCCTGAGCGGCTCCACCAGCTTCAGGTTCATCTTCTCCGGCAGGCCGCCCACGTTGTGGTGGGACTTGATCACGTGGGCCTTGCCCGTCTTCGCGCCGGCGGACTCGATGACGTCCGGGTAGATGGTGCCCTGGGCCAGCCAGTCGATGCCCTCGAGTTCCCGCGCCTGTTCGTCGAAGACGGCGATGAACTCGCGGCCGATGATCTTGCGCTTCTCCTCCGGGTCCGCAACACCCTCCAGCGCCGCGAAAAAGCGCTCGGCGGCATTCACGCGGATCACGTTCACGCCCAGGTGGCGGCCGAAGGTGTCCATGACCTGGTCGCCCTCGTTCAGCCGCAGCAGGCCGTGGTCCACGAACACGCAGACGAGCTGGTCGCCGATGGCCTCGTGCAGCAGCGCGGCCACCACCGAGGAGTCCACGCCGCCGGACAGCCCCAGCAGCACCCGACCGTCGCCCACCCGTTCGCGCACGGCGGCTATGGCGTCGGCGACGATGTTGCCCGGCGTCCAGTCGCCGGGGCAGCCGCAGATGTCGCGCACGAAGCGGAAGACGATCTGCTCGCCCTGCAGGGTGTGGGTCACCTCGGGGTGGAACTGCAGCCCGTAGAAGCGGCGCTCCGGGTCCTCCATGGCGGCCAGCGGCGAGTTGTCGCTGGACGCGGCGGCGGCAAAGCCGGGCGGGAGTTCCTCGACCCGGTCGCCGTGGCTCATCCACACCTTCAGCACTGCCGTGCCGTCGGCGTGATGCTCGTCGGCGAGGCCGTGCAGCAGCCCGGAGTCACCCGGACGGATCTCGGCATAGCCGAACTCCCGGTGCACAGAGGCCTCCACCCGGCCGCCCAGCTGGGCCGCCATGGCCTGCATGCCGTAGCAGATGCCGAGTACGGGCACGCCGAGTTCGAACAGGGCCTCGTGCGCCCGCGGCGGGTCGTCCACGTTCACGGACTCCGGGCCGCCGGAGAGGATGACGCCGCTGGCGTCGAAGCCGCGGATCTCGCCCTCGTCCGTGTCCCAGGGGTGGATCTCGCAGTAGACGCCGGCCTCGCGCACGCGCCGCGCGATCAGCTGGGTGTACTGGGAGCCGAAGTCGACGATCAGGATGCGGTGCGCATGGATGTCCCGTGACATCGGCGGCTCACTTGGTGCGGTAGTTCGGGGCTTCCTTCGTGATCGCGACGTCGTGGACGTGGCTCTCGCGCATGCCCGCGCCGGTGATGCGTACGAACTGGGGCTTGGTGCGCATCTCGTCGATGGAGCTGCAGCCGGTATAGCCCATGGCCGCCCGCACGCCGCCCATCAGCTGGTGGACGATGGCGACCATGCTGCCCTTGTACGGCACCCGGCCTTCGATGCCTTCCGGCACCAGCTTCTCAAGCTCCTCGGTGGCGTCCTGGAAGTAGCGGTCCTTGGAGCCCTTCGACATGGCGCCAATGGAGCCCATGCCCCGGTAGGACTTGTAGGAGCGGCCCTGGTAGAGCTCCACCTCGCCCGGCGACTCCTCCGTGCCGGCGAACAGCCCGCCGATCATCACGCAATAGCCGCCGGCGACCAGCGCCTTGGCGATGTCGCCCGAATAGCGGATGCCCCCGTCGGCGATCAGCGGGATACCGTTCGGCGCCAGCGCGTCGGCCACCTCGGCCACGGCGGAGATCTGCGGCACGCCGACGCCGGCGACCACCCGGGTGGTACAGATGGACCCGGGGCCGATGCCCACCTTCACCGCGTCGGCCCCGGCCTCGACCAGCGCGAGCGCAGCGTCCGCGGTGACGACGTTACCGCCGATCACCTGGGTGTCGGGGTAGTGCCGCTTGATCCAGGCAACCCTGTCCAGCACGCCGCGGGAGAAGCCGTGGGAGGTGTCGACCACGATGACGTCGACGCCGCTCTTTACCAGCAGCCCGACCCGCTCCTCGGTGTCCGCGCCCGTGCCGACGGCGGCGCCCACGCGCAGCGCGCCGCGCTCGTCCTTGCAGGCCAGCGGGAAGTCCGTGGCCTTCTGGAAGTCCTTGGCAGTGATCATGCCGCGCAGGCGGAAGTCGTCGTCCACCACCAGCACCTTCTCGATGCGGTGCTTGTGCAGCAGCGAGAGCACCTCTTCCTTGCCGGCGCCCTCGCGCACCGTGACCAGCTTCTCCTTGGGCGTCATCACCGAGGAGACGGCGGCGTCCATCCTGGTCTCGAAACGCAGGTCCCGGTTGGTGACGATGCCCACCGTCTCGTCGCCGTCCACCACCGGCACGCCGGAGATGTTCTTCGACCGGGTGAGTTCCATGACCTCGCGGATGGTGAGGTCCGGGGAGACCGTGATGGGGTCGGAGATGACGCCGCTCTCGTACTTCTTCACCAGTACGACCTGGCGCGCCTGCTCCTCCGGCGTCATGTTCTTGTGGATGATGCCCAGCCCGCCTTCCTGGGCGATCGTAATCGCCAGGCGGCCCTCGGTAACGGTATCCATGGCGGCCGAGGTCAGCGGGATGTTCAGCATTATCTCGCGGGTCAGCCGGGTGGCGAGGCTGACCTGCCTCGGCAGCACCTCGGAGTAGGCCGGCTGCAGGAGAACGTCGTCGAATGTGAGCGCTTCCTTCGCTATGCGCATGGGTGGTGCCTGCCGGGTGGGGTTAAACCGGTTATTGTATGCCGCGGGGCCCGGCCGGTAAACCGGATGACCACCCGCCCGCCGGCCTGTACTGTCGCCTCATGGAACCCGACGATGCCCCACTGCCCGGCGGCGGCCGGGACCGCCCGCTCAGCGTCTCGGAGCTGAACCGGGACGTGCGCTCGCTGCTCGAGACCGAACTGCCCCGGCTGTGGGTGGAAGGCGAGATCTCGAACCTGGCGCGGCCTGCCTCCGGACACGTCTACTTCAGCCTGAAGGACGACGGCGCGCAGATCCGCTGCGCCTTTTTCCGCCAGCGTCAGCGCGGCCTGTCTTTCCGCCCGGACAACGGGCAGCAGGTGCTGGTGCGCGGCCGCGTGAGCCTGTACGAACCCCGCGGCGACTACCAGCTGATCGTCGAGCAGATGGAAGAGGCGGGCGAGGGCGAGCTGCGCCGCCGGTTCGAGCAGCTGAAGAACAAGCTTGCCGCCGAGGGGCTGTTCGACGAGGCGCTGAAGCGTCCCCTCCCCCGGCTGCCCCGGCGCATCGGCGTGGTCACCTCGCCCAGCGGCGCCGCGCTCCGCGACATCCTGCACGTGCTCGCGCGCCGTTTCCCGGCGGTGCCGGTGATCATCTACCCCACGGCGGTGCAGGGCGACGCCGCTCCGGCCGAGATCGTGGCCGCACTGGAGACGGCGGGCCGGCGGGCCGAGTGCGACGTGCTCATCCTGGCCCGGGGCGGCGGCTCGCTGGAGGACCTGTGGTCGTTCAACGAGGAAGCCGTGGCCCGCGCCGTGCGCTCGAGTCCCGTGCCGGTCATCGCCGGCGTCGGCCACGAGATCGACTTCACCATCGCGGACTTCGCGGCGGACGTGCGCGCACCCACCCCCTCCGGCGCGGCCGAACTGGCGGTGCCTGACTGGCGCGACTGGTCCGCACGCCTGGAACAGGCCGCCCGGCGGCTCGCCTCGGGGCTGGAGCGACGGCTGGAAGATCGCGGCCAGACCCTGGACCGCCTGACCCGGCGTCTGACCCTGACCAGCCCGGCCCGGCGGCTGCGCCATCAGCACGAACGGCTCGACTCCCTGTCCCGGCGCATGGCCGCGGCCCGGGCGGCACTGCTGACGCGGACCGGTCATCGCCTGGAACGACTGGAGGCCCGCCTGCTGGCCGTCTCTCCGGCCGGCCGGCTGAAAGACCTGCATGCGCGCTGGACGCTGGCCGACCGGACGCTGCGCCGGATCATGCCCGAACGCCTGCAGGCCCTGCGGGTTCGCCTCGCAGGCGACGCCCGGGCGCTCAACACGGTGAGCCCGCTCGCCACGCTGGAAAGAGGCTATGCGATCGTGACGGCGGAGGCCGACGGCGCCGTGCTGCGCGACGCCGCAGAGGCGAGTCCCGGCATGCGCGTGAAGGCGCGGCTCGCGCGGGGTGCGGTGGTGGCGACGGTCGATGCCACGGAGCTCGCGGAGGAGCGGGAATGAGGAGTAGCGCCTGCGCCCTGGCCGCCGCGCTGAGCGTCACGGCAGCAGCGGCGGCACTCCCGGCGCAGGCGGCGGAACTGCCCCATGCACCGCGGCCCGGCGGCATCGCCGTAGTGACGCTGCCGGAAACCGCGATACCGCCCGCCCGCGTCGCTCTCGACGACCGGCGGGTGATGGTCCGCCGCCAGGACGACCGCTGGGTGGCGGTCGCCGGCATCCCGCTGGACCAGGCGCCCGGAGCCGCCGAACTGACGGTGACCCTGGCCGACGGCAGCACGCGGGAGGTCGCCTTCGAGGTCGGCGAGGCGGACTACGCCACCCAGTACCTCACCGTGCCGAACCGCCGGCACGTCACGCCGGACCCGGCGGACCTCGAGCGCATCGGCCGCGAGCGCGGGATCATCGACGCCGCGCTTGCGCGGTTCAGCCAGACGACCACGCCGGCACTCGCCTTCGACGCGCCGGTACCCGGCCGGCGCAGCTCCAGCTTCGGCCTGCGCCGCTTCTTCAACGGCCAGCCCCGCTCGCCGCACAAGGGCATGGACATCGCCGCGGCCAGAGGCACGCCCATCAAGACGCCGCTGTCCGGCCGTGTGCTGGCGACCGGCGACTACTTCTTCAACGGCAACACGGTCATCCTCGACCATGGCCAGGGCCTGATCACCCTTTACTGCCACCTGGACCGCATCGACGTAACCGAAGGCGAGGAACTCGCGGCCGGCGCCGGACTCGGCACCGTGGGCGCCACCGGCCGCGTCACCGGCCCCCACCTCCACTGGGGCGTCTACCTGAACGGCACCGCAGTCGACCCCTCCCTCTTCCTCCCGCCCGACACGGGGTAGGAGGGCCTTCAGGCCCGACCCGACTTTCTATCAGCGTAGACCCGCCATCGGGTGGGCATGGGTCGCGGGGACGCTCAGTCGGACGTCCTGTCCTC
>CAYRZI010000180.1:0-5083 GCA_964428605.1 uncultured Woeseiaceae bacterium | reverse complement strand
CGGGCCGGCCGGCGCCACTGGTACGTGCCGGTGAGCGTCGAGATCGACGCGGCGAGCGCCGCCGGTTTCCTGGAACGACTGGATGAGCGACTGGATGAACGACTCGACGCCCGATCGGGCTGAAGCCGCCGCGGACTTCCACGTGGTGATCCCGGCCCGTTACGCCTCGGAGCGGCTGCCGGGCAAGGCGCTGGCGGACATCGCGGGCAGGCCGATGATCCGGCATGTGTGGGAGCGGGCGCGGGAGAGCGGAGCGCTGAGCGTGCTCGTGGCCACCGACAGCCGGAAAGTACTGGACGCCGCACGGTCTTTCGGCGCCGAGGCGGTCCTGACCCGGGAAGACCATGCCTCCGGCACCGACCGCATCGCCGAAGTCGCGCGGAGCCGGGGCTGGGCCGCAGAGACCATCGTCGTCAACCTGCAGGGCGACGAGCCGCTCATGCCGCCGGCGCTGATTGCGCGGGCGGCCGCGTTACTGGCAGAGGGCGAAGCGGACATCGCGACGCTGGCGGCCCACCTGCACGAGGCCGAGGATTTTCACGATCCCAACGTGGTGAAAGTGGTCACCGATGCCGCCGGCCATGCGCTGTATTTCAGCCGTGCGCCCATTCCCTGGCCCAGGGACGCGGCGGACGCGACGGGGCGCGGTGCGCCGCGTCATGCGCTGCGGCACCTCGGGCTGTATGCCTACCGCTGCGGTGCGCTGGCACGGCTGGTGGATAGTGCACCGGTCGAACTGGAGCTCACCGAACGGCTCGAGCAACTGCGGGCCCTGCATCTCGGTATGCGCATCCGGGTGGGTATCGCCGGCGAGCTGCCGGCGCCGGGCGTCGATACCGTGGCCGACCTCGAACGGGTGCGGCAGATCCTCTCCGAACGGCTCTGAGCCTCACCGACTCCCGGCGTAATCCAGCGCGGCCCGGCCTGCCGACGCTGCCAGCAATTCACGGGCCCGACGCATGCTCTCCCGGGCACTCAGCCCCGGGCCGATCAGGCGCCACTCGCTCAGGCCCGTGGCGAGGAGGGCATCGGCATCCGGCCCGGCGGCGCCGGCCAGGGCCAGCGCTGGCACGCCCCGCGCGGCCGCTGCCCGTGCGACGCCGAGACACGCCTTGCCGGCCAGCGTCTGTCCGTCGATCCGGCCCTCGCCGGTCAGGCAGAGATCGGCGCCCCGCAGCCGCTCGTCGAAGCGGCTGGTCGCGAGCACCCGCTCGATGCCGGATTCGAGTCCCGCGCGGGCGAAGACGGCGAGCCCGGCGCCAAGACCCCCCGCGGCGCCGCCGTACTCGAGAGCCGCCATGTCCCCTCCGGGTTCCCGCCTGACGACCCGGGCCAGATGGGTCAGGCCGGCTTCGAGTTCCCTCACGGCTTGCGGGTCGGCCCCTTTCTGGGGGGCGAACACGGCGGCGGCCCCCTTCTCGCCGAGCAGCGGCGTGGTCACATCGCAGGCGGCGATGACCTCGATGCCCGCGAGCGCCGCAAGCGCGCTGCCCGGGTCGATGTGCACGATCGCCGGCAGGTCGCCGCCGGCGAGCGGCGCCGCGAGTTCCCGGCCCGCGGCATCCCGGAAGTGCCAGCCGAGGGCCTGGGCCATACCGCAGCCGCCGTCCACGGTGGCGCTGCCGCCCAGTCCCACCACCAGCCGGCGGGCACCGGCGCGGCGCGCGGCCAGGAGGAGCTCGCCCACGCCGAAGGTAGTGGTCGTGCGCGGATCGCGCCGTGTGCGGGGCACGAGGTGCAGGCCGGCGGCGGCGGCCATCTCGATAACCGCCGTGGCGTCTTCCACCAGGCCCCATCGCGCGGTGACGGAAGCGCCGCAGGGACCCGTTACGCGGCTGTCCCGGTATTCGCCGTCGAGTGCCGTCACCAGGGCTTCCACCGTGCCCTCGCCGCCATCGGCGACCGGGCAGACATCCACGTCGGCGTCGGGCAGGACCCGGCGGATTCCCTCGGCCATCGCGCTCGCGGCCTCGGTCGCCGACAGGCATTCCTTGAAACTGTCGGGTGCGCAGATGACCCTCACGCTGGTCCTCGTTCTTTACCGCTCGGCGGGACACCGATGTTAAAGAACTCCGCTGTCCGACGGGAAGCAGCAAGGCGCCAGCCTGGGAGCGTTGTGACGGAAACGAGCGACAGGATATCGGTGCTCTTCGTGTACCTGGACATCAATTTTTCTGGCTCCCTGGGTCAGGGGGTCAGGTGATTCGGGCACAATTCTGGCTACAAGTTGACATCTGTCGCCATCGTTCATTCGGGGATTGATCGTGGCGACGATTGTCGAATCGTCCTCTGCGGATGAACGTCTGCTCTCAGGCTAGGCCGTAAAGTTGCCATCGTTGGCGGCCATGAATCAGCAGCCTTCATCGAGATTGAGGCCTGACAGCTTGCCATGGCCGACGTCTATCCTCACGCCGTCGAAGCAGTGCAAGGACGCAGGGCATGGACGCGCCGGACCGCGACATTGCGCAGGCGAAGGACTTCATCGCGCCGCCGGGGTATCGGCGCTATCGGCCCGAGACGACGCTGCTCTACCAGCTCGTGGCCGAGCACTATCCCGCGTTTCGGGATCGACGGGCTGCCGAGGATCGACCTCTGCCGCGGTACGTTGAAGCCGAGTTCGACGCCTATCTCAAGTGCGGATTGCTCGAGCACGGCTTTCTACGGGTCAAGTGCGACGCCTGTCAGGCCGAGAAGCTGGTGGGACTTTCGTGCAAACGCCGCGGATTTTGCCCAAGCTGCGGGGCGCGGCGGATGGCCGAAACGGCGGCACTGCTCGTGGACGACGTACTGCCACAGCAGCCCGTTCGCCAGTGGGTGCTGTCGCTGCCGTTTGCGCTGCGCTACCTGCTGGCGACGCGGCCCGAGGTCATCACGCAGGTGCTCGGTATCGTCTACCGGACCGGGGTCACTCCATTGTTCATTATCCGCATCGTGATCACCGAAACCCCATGGTGACAGAAGACCTGGCCCAAGACATGAAGTCGTGTCTGCCCAATCCGACCCCCAATCGAATCTTCCGGCTTTGCCCTCGCGACCTTGCTCGTCAGAACTTCATGTGCAGGGCGCGCCAGACAGAGCGGATGAGGGAAGTGTCGCGCGCGGCTTCTCTCAATTCCTCGAGCCTGGCGTCATCCATCCAGTACCCGCCGACCATGACGCCGGCCGGGAACTCGACCGCGCCAATTCGCGCAAGCGGGTCTTCAGGCAACAGGACGAGATTGGCGCGATAGCCCGATGCAATCACACCGGTTTGCGCGAACCCCAGAATCCTGGCACTCGTCCGCGTGGCCGATGCCAGCGCCTGATGTGGCGAAAGCCCTGCCTCGACCATCAGCTCCAACTCCCTGGCCATCGACCTCCCGGGTATGATGGCGAAGATGCCCGCGTCGCTTCCGGCGACCAGGGGGACGCCTGCCTCGTGCAGCAATCGGGTTGCCGCAAGTAAAAACTCGGCACGTGGTCCCTCGCGGGCGGAGGGGTCGGCCTCGCTCCAGTACTTTGCTTCGCCACGCTGTGCAAGGCGTATCAGCGGGTTGATGGTGTCGGCGCCGGGGCGGTCCAGGTATGCGCCCCGGGTCTGTGCAATCAGCACCAATCGTGCGTGGGCAATCAGCGTGGTCGTTACGGCTTCGCCGGAGGCGGCCAGCCTGGCAGCGACTTCGCGCATCCGGTTTTCATCCAGCTCACCACGAAGACTGTGCCAGACAACCGTCTCGACATGCTCGAACGTGGTGAAACCCTTGCCCAGCGAAGCCTCCCACGGGATTTTGAAGGGTTTCTCGTGGGGGATCCCGGGACCACGCTCGCCTTCCGGTGTATGGCCCATGACCCGCATGCCGAGCGCGTCTGCCTCGTCCAGAATGGCATGGTATGCCTCGCGGGTCAGATTCGAGTACAGCTTCAGTATGCGGTATCCGGCATCGTATTGAGCACGCACCGCGGCACGCGCCTCGGCGGCTGTCGTGACCGTCTGCTGCAGCGGGTTTTCGTTCGGGCCCGGGCTGTTTAGGATCGGGCCGGTGGTGATGAAGTCCGGGCCGAGAATCACGCCCTGTGAGATGCGCTCGGAAAGCGGTAGGTGGAACGGGTAGCCCGACACGTTGCGCACACCGGTCACCCCATGCGCGAGATAGCCCGCCAACTCCGCCTCGTCGCTGAGATGGATGTGCGCATCGATCAGCCCCGGCATCAGGCTGTATCCGCGGCCATCGATGATGCGCACGCCTTCCGGCGCCGAGATTTCGCCGGCGGCACCCACCCGGGCGATGCGATCGCCCATGACCAGCACAGACCGCGAATCCTCGGCATCCGGCGCGCCGGGCCCCATCGAGATCAGCCGAACATTGTCGATCAGCACGCCGGCGGGTCCATGCCGGTCCGGTTCCAGCGCGTGCGGGAAATCGGTCACGATCTGCCACAGCCAGACCAGCGCCACTGAGACAATCATCGCGACCGCGATGCCGAACTTTGCGGCCCTTGTGAATTCCGTGTTCTGCATTTTCCCTGCCCGATCCGACATCTTCGAAAGATGCCGCCACCTTGACAGTCCTGGTGCCTAGATTCGTCCGGGATCCGGATCCTGCACTTGTTGTTGTTGATATTGGCGTGGCGTCAGCCCCGCACTGGCCTTGAAGAGCGAGTTAAAAGTGGATTTGGAATTGAAGCCCGCGGCAAAAGCAATTTCCAGAATGGATGATCGCGTCGGCTGCTGCAGTTTCCGCTTGACCTCGGCCAACCTGAGCTGGTTGATGTAATCGCAAAAACTGATACCCGCGCCCTGATTCATGGCCCAAGACACATCCTTGGTCCCCAAACCGGTCAGCTTCGCCAGATCGGCCACCGCCAGCCGGGGTTGCCGATACAGTTGCTGCTGCTCGATCAGGGCTGCCAGTTCCTCGAACACCGCCCGCGCCTCGGCATCAGAAGCAGTGATTTCGTGCTCGACTGTCGCCCTTGCCGTATCCAGTCCGTCAAAAAACTGCTGCTGCCTGCCGGCGCGAAGGACCAGCAGGAAAATCAGGGCGAAAACTAGTGTCCTGCTCTATTAATTAATTGAATTATTCTATGCAGAAATTGTCGTATT
>CAYRZI010000179.1:0-5086 GCA_964428605.1 uncultured Woeseiaceae bacterium | reverse complement strand
TTGTCCGGGTACTGTTCGGCGAGCAGCGCCTGCACCGAACTCGTCCAGTCCGGCCGGTCCGGGTCCCAGCCGGTGGGGTCGTGGCCCAGCATCCGCTCGTCGTGGACGAGCAGCACGTGGGCGACGTCAGCCGTGGCCACGGCTGATCCAGTCCCGCTCCCCGCCCCAGCTCGCGGCGATGCCGTTCAGTATCGCCGTCACCGTCTGCGCCGGCACGCTCTGCTCTTCGCCGAGCTCGCTGCGCTTGTAGTGGAAGACGTAGAGGCGCATCAGGAACTGCTCGAAGGGCAGCGATGACTCGCCCTCCCACTCGCCGTTGTTGGCGGTGGACGTCACGATGCCGTGGCCCCAGTTCTGGCCCTTGTCCCGGTTCGGGTTGAAGAAGTAGACGCGCCAGGCGCCGGCCGGGTCCCTCGCCACGCGCTGGATGGACACGGCGTGCCAGCCGACGAACTCGCCGCCGGCGCTCACCGAGACCACGCCGCAGGGCTGCGCGTAGACCAGGTCCCTGCCGCCGTTGTACTCGGGGTGGTAGGCCGCGTGGAAACGGCGGACGAAGCCCTCGGCATCCTGGATGGCCTCGGTTGCGGGATCGACTAGCGAGGCGAAGCCCCGGTAGACCCACCAGCCGTGGAACTCCGGGTTGACCCATCTGTGGCCGTCGCCCTGGCGGCCGATGGTGCGCCGGCTCATCTCCATGTAGATGCGGTCGAGATGGGGCGTCAGCACCAGCGAGACGGCGTCGAGCTCCGTGTGCAGTTCACCGGCCAGGCCGGCCGGCAGGTCGGCGGAGCGGATCGTGTCACCCTCGAAGTGCATGACCACCTCGTTCTCGCCGGCGGCGCGCGCGATCATCTCCAGCAGGTAGCCGACGTCGTTCAGGGACCAGAGGCTGATGGCCCGCGCAGCCTGACAGGTGGGATTGTGGCCCTGGTCGACGCCCCGGGGCTGGCCGATGACGCTCAGCGTCGCCGCGAGCAGGAGCGCGTTGGCGGGCGGGGGCTCATCCAGCTGGCTGGCGGTGCGCAACAGTTCTGCCACTTCCGGGTTGATGGTGAGGACGGTGAGGTGCTGCAGCCCCGGTGCCACCGGCTGGAAGAACAGGATGCCCCGATTCAGGAGTCGCGACAGCCCGTAGATGCACCGTGCAGTATCCGGTAACACTGCGTGTTCGATGACGAGGCCGATGAGCTGCCGATACTCGACGAGACTGGTCCGGCCGATGCGGTTCAGCGCCAGGGCGTCCGCGAGGCTATCGTAGCGATTTTCGCGATCGTCGCTGCCGCCCGCCAGGTGGCGCAGCAGTATGGCGTGATGCCGGCTCACGAGGCCGGTGCGATTCATGCGCTCGCCGAAGACGCCGGCCTCGGCCGCCAGCGAAGCCTCGTCCAGGCCGGCGAGGGCGTCGGCGTAGTCCTCCAGGCCGGGATGGCGGCGGGCGAACTCCGAGGGACCCCGCAGGGCCTCGATCAGCCAGCGGGTGAACCGGATGGAGGGGGACTCCTCCGCCTGCGGCGTCTCCGGCAGGACGTGTTCCGCGGTATGCAGCATCTGCTCGGCGCGCTGGGCCATGATCGGCCGCTGCAGGAGTATCCGCTCGCATTCGGCCACCAGCGCGTCGAGTATGCCGTCCATGCCGAGGCGCTCGAGCAGGAATCGATAGAAGCGCTGCAGCCGTTCCGTCATCAGGCTGTCCTCCCGGGTGAACTCCGTCGCCTCCGGGAACGGGAAATCCAGATTGCGGGCCAGCACGTCTTCCAGAAAGGCGCGCGCCTGCGCGGCGCCGATCACCGGGTGCGTCACGCGGCCGGTGGCGATGGCGAGGAAGCGCAGCTCACTGAGGCACTCGAGAGCGGGGAAGTCGCCGCCGGCCAGCAGGGTGTCCCGGACGAGCGCGGGCTCGAGCTTCTCCGGCGCGTCCCAGTCACCGCCCAGGAACAGCCCCGCGCTGTCGAAGCGCGGCGCGAAGCC
Organism: uncultured Woeseiaceae bacterium; assembly: GCA_964428605.1. GTDB lineage: Bacteria > Pseudomonadota > Gammaproteobacteria > Steroidobacterales > Woeseiaceae > Lentisalinibacter. The sequence continues at coordinate 3,115 of CAYRZI010000179.1, read as the reverse complement.
GTACAGCGCCTCGATGCCCTCGGCGGTGTTCAGGAGCTTGCGCGCGATGGAGAGCAGGCGCTGCTGGTGCAGTGCCTTGCCGAAGGGGCGGGCCTGCTCGAGTTTCTCCAGCGTGCGCTCGAATTCCTCCGCCGCCGGAGCATAAAGCGCCGGATCGGTCGGAGTCTGTGGCGAGGATGTGCTCAAACGGTGTGCAGCCCTTTCGATTTGGAGGAGGAGACCCTAACATGCGGGCGGAAACCGGCGCTGCGCCGCGAGCCCCTGCAGCCGCCGGCCGGCGATCCCTTCCCGATACCCCCAGGAGTGAATCGATGCGCTTGCCCGGCTTCATCCCCGAAGAACTCCGCCAGCTGGCACGCTTCGTGCCCACCACCGGCTGGGACGCCATCGAGTGGCGACCCATGCTCTCGGCCATGCGGCAGGTGAGCTGGCAGTTCATGACCGGGCGGGGCGTGCGCAAACTCCGGCGCGCCACCGGCGAGACGGTCTCCGCGGTCACCCTGACGGACGACCTATACGATGCCGAGCCCCTCCGGGAGATCGAGGACGCGAATCGGCTGCAGACGCTGGGCGACGACATCCTGCATCTGTATTTCGGCCAGTGGCTGGTGGACGAGGGGTTGTTCCTGGACCTTCGCGCCGCGCGCTTCGGCGTGCAGGACGACGAACTCCTGTACGAGCCGAACGGGCTGTGGATACGGCTGCGGCCCGAATTCCGCGAGGGCATGGTGGCGCTGTACCGGTCTTTCTACAGCGCCGACGATTCCGCCTTCGAGAACGCCCTGCGGCAGATGGGCATGCTGAAGCCGGGGCTGTCGGAGTCGGCCGAATCGGAGCTGAAAGAGCTTCTTCACGCCCACTTCGGCGTCGACCAGAGCGCCCAGGTGTTCCGCATCGACAACTTCAAGGCCTCCTTCGACGAGCTGTTCGAGTTCTTCATCGCCAACGACTACAAGCTGCACAGCGACTTCGTCTTCGTCGGCTTCTATCTGATCACGCTCTATCTCACGCTGGAGCAGGGCGGCCAGCCCCACGACACCCAGCGCATCTGCTCCGAAGTGATGCTGTAGGCGCCGCGGGCAGGCCCCGTCTGTCTGCCCCTGGCGGGGACCTCCGCCGTCAGTCGCCGCCCGCCTCGCCCGCCGGCTCGTCCCGGGCGATGTGCAGGGGCGGCGGCGTGCCCTCCTTCGGCTCGCCGAAGTACAGCGTGGTGTGCGGGAAGGGAATCTCGATGCCGAGTTCGTCGAAGCGCTTCTTCATGCGCCGGTTGAATTCCCGGCCGATGGCCCACTGGCGGATCGGCTTCGTCTTCATGCGCGCCTTGATGATCACGGCGCTGTCGGCGAACTGGTCGACGCCCAGAATCTCCAGCGGCTCCATGATGTCCGGGCCGTATTGCTCGTCCCTCTGCATCTCGTCGCTGAGTTCCCTGAGCACCTCGCAGACCTGGTCGGTGTCCTCCCGGTAGGCCACGCCGATCTCGAACAGGTAATAGGAGAACTCCTTGGTGAAGTTCTTGATGGTCGTGACGTCGCTGTAGGGCACGAGGTGGACGTTGCCGGCCAGGTCCCGCAGCTGGATCACCCGGATGCGCATCTCCTCCACCACGCCTGCATGACCCGCCACCTCGATCACGTCGCCAACGGTGGCGCCGTCCTCCAGCAGGATGGTGACCCCGGTGATCAGGTCCTTGACCAGCGTCTGGGCGCCGAAACCGACGGCGAGGCCGAGAATGCCGGCGCCGGCGAGCAGCGGGCCGATGTTGACGCCCAGCTCGGAGAGCAGCAGCAATGCCGCCAGCACGCCGATGGTGGCCTGCAGGACGCTGCGCAGCAGCGGCACCAGGGTGTCGAGGCGCCGCGCCGTACGCTCCCGGTCGAGGCTGCGGGTGGCCACGCGCAGCAGCCGCTGTATCACCAGGTCGGCGGCGTTCCACAGCACCGCCGTGACGATGAGGATCAGCCCGACGGCGATCACGGTCTCGGCGAGCCGCGATCCGATATCCGTCGCGAGCAGGCGACCGATGCCGGCGCCCCAGGCCTCGGCCACCAGGATGATCGCGGCGACGCCGATGATGAGAGTGATCAGCCGTTTGAGCACGGGCGGGAGCTCCCCCGCGCCCGGCTCGAACGCTTCCCCTTCCGCCTCCTTGCCGGCTTCCGCCGAGTCCTTCTCCTCGCCGGCTGCCGTCGATTCCGCTGCATCCCTGCCGCGCCGGCGGAAGCCGGTCAGTCGCGCATAGAGCCTGCGCAGGAGCACGAGCAGAAGCCAGCGCAGCAGGAAAGCGCCGATGAGAATCGCCGCGGTGAGCGTGCCCGCGATCAGCGCACGGCGGGGATCGACGGACAGCACCCGGTCGCGCAGGTCCGCGAAGATGCTGCCCGCCATTTCCAGGATACCGGCGGGCTGCGGCAGTGGGCCCTCCGACTGTTCCCTCTGCGCCTCGAGCATCAGCCTGAGCCGGGCGACGAGTTCCTCGCGTGCCGCCGGATCCTCGAGGGTCTGTACCAGCTCCTCGATGTTCCGGACATCGGTTTCCTCTTCGGCCGACGCCGCGGGCGTCTCCGTGTTCTGGACGTTCTGGGCGAGGGCCCCGCTGCAGTCGAGGGCGAGGCAGAGGGCGGCGAGGACCGGCGCGAATCGATTCATGTTCTTTCTCCGGTGGGCGGCCTCTACCCATAGCGAGTGTGGCCCGATCGTGTCAAACGGTGCTGACCGGGGTTCTGGTATACCAAATGACATATAAGGCCCTGCGAATATGCGAGTATTAAGAATTAAAATCTCTGTTTGGTATACCCTTACAAAAAATGCATAGTTAGCCACGAAACCATCATAAATTGGGAAAAATACCTACCCTAAGGCCATATAGACGTATTTCATTCCTAGCTGTGGTGCACAAAAATTGGTCCCGGAGCATCAGGAAACCTGATCTGGCAGGGACTGACCGTGGCACTCACAACGACCGACTACGCAGCGTGTTCACTGGCGCAACCTGCCGCCCGTCCGTTTCCGATGCTCCCAGAGGAGGGTCCGGCTGCTTCGCGCCGATTCAGCCACCCGGGTAATTATCCGACCAGGAGGCAAAGAGGATGAACGCAACGCACGGGAAAACCCG
>CAYRZI010000178.1:0-5141 GCA_964428605.1 uncultured Woeseiaceae bacterium | reverse complement strand
ACCAGGAAGGCGGCCGGCGCCTCCCAGCCGCTGGAGGGGTTCTCGAACAGGGCGCGCAGCCGGTCCACGGAATCCAGCCCGCAGCCGAGCTCGCAGCCGAGGCAGGTCTTCCGGCAGCCGAAAGGCTGGTGCACGACGTGTTCCAGCGGGACGCCGGCCGCGTTACGGAAGTAGGAATTGGAGGTCGCGGCCAGCGAGCCCAGCGTCATGCCGTGGAAGCCGTGGGTATAGGCCACCACGGTGCGCCGGCCCGTCACCTTGCGCGCGAGTTTCAGCGCGAGTTCCACCGCGTTGGTACCCGTGGGCCCCATGAACTGCAGCCGGTAGTCCCAGCCGCGGGGCTCCAGGATGGTGGCGACGAATTTCTCGATGAAGTCGCGCTTGGCGGTGGTGTAGAGGTCCAGGCTGTGGGCGACGCCGTCGCCCTGGATGTAGTCGATCAGCGCCTGCTTCATCTTCGGATTGTTGTGGCCGAAATTCAGCACGCCGGCACCGGCGAAGAAGTCGATGTAGGACTTCCCGTTCTCGTCGACCTGCCGCGCGTTGGAGGCGGTCTTGAAAACGGTGGGGTAGGTGCGGCAGTAGCCGCGGATATCGGACTCCCATCTCTCGAAGACTTCCATCAGCTTCTCCCTTGCAATGATCTCCTCACCATAGCATCCGCGGCACGGGCTTTGAAATCAGCGTTGCCGTCGCCGCCTAACGCACGGGTCACAGAAGAAAACGGCCCCCGGAGCGAAGCTCCGGGGGCCGCGGGGTCGTCCGTGACCGGTCGGCGTCCGTTGCCGTTCCGTTCGGTGCCGGTGCCTCAGGTGGCGCAGGCGGGCACGGCCGCGTAGTCGATGATCAGCGGCAGAGGCAGGACGCCCTCGCTGCCGTCGGTGGCAGGGTCGCGGGCGATCACGTCCAGGACCTCGCCGCCGCTGAACGTCACGTCCTGCAGCTCGATGGCCACCACACCCTTGTCGCCGGCCGGCGTGACGTAGACGTCGTAGACGCCGGGCGCGATGGACAGGATGCCGGTGTCGGCACCGAAAGGCACGTCGCCGAAGCTCGGCGTGACCGAGGCGTCGTTCAGGTCCGTGCCGTCCGCCAGCAGATACAGGTCCACGTCACCGGTGCTCGGCGAGCCGTGGATCACGCGCAGCTTCGCCTCGGTAAAGACGCTGCGGGTGTCGGTGCCCAGCGCCAGCGGCTGGATGGCCGGCGTGCCGGAGGACAGGAAGCCGGTGACGATGGCCGTGGCTTCGGCGCCCGGCTCGGCGGTGAACGGGAAGTCCGTCGCCACCACCGAGTTGTCCGCGTTGGCCACCACGCTCACCGTGTACTCGCCCGGCGCGGGCACCGCGCCGATCTCGCAGAACTCGGTGAACGAGTAGTCCACGGCGAGCGGCAGCGCCTCGTCGTTGGCCGTGGCCGTGTCGTCCGCGAGGATGTCCACCGCCGGCGCGTCCGGCGAGGCATGCACGGCGGTAACCGCGGCCGGCGTGTTCGCATCGAGGAGATCAGCGGCACCGGTGCCGTCGAGCACCACCAGCTGGATCGGCGTGGCGCCGGGGCCGGTGTTCTCCACGGCGGCGAGCAGCAGCTCGGCGCCCTCCGGCAGGTCGACGCCGCCGGAATCGAACAGCACCGCCGCCGGATCGCCGGCCAGGGTCACGCGGATCTGGTAGGTGCCTGCAGGCACCTCGAGACGATCCGTGACGTCCTGGTAGCTCACGTTCGCCGCCGCCGGCGCGCTGGCGGTCAGGTCTGCCCCGGGGGTCGTCACGAAGATGTCCACCGGAGGCGCGTCCGGGGCGGCGTGCACGGCCTGGGCGAAGAAGCTGCCAGGCGTGAGCGCATCGTCCGTCGGGTTCGAGATCACCAGCGGCCCGATGGGCGCCGCGACGTCGCCGACGGCGATCACCGTGTAGTCGGTGCTGAAACCGAGATCCAGGGTCTGGTCGATGACCACGGCGTTACCGCCCGGGATAATGGCTTCGACCTCCACCCGGGTCTGCTCGGTGACGTCCAGGAAGCCGGAGCCTTCCGTGTAGTCCACTTCGCTGAGCACCTCGGTACCGTTCACGAGGATGTTGACCTCGGGCGCATCCGGCGATGCGTGCAGCGCGCGCAGCCGGGGCGCGGTCTCACATTCCAGGAGTTCCGTCGCGGTGACCTCGGAGGCGTCCAGCACGTCGTTGCGGTTGGTGTCGAGGCCGCTGTCCAGCGCGAGACCGCCGCCGGGGCAAACGGCGTCGCCCTTGGGGATCTCCCGCGTGTCCACGAGGGAATTGAATCCGTCCTCGCCGTCCGCGCCGTCCTGTCCGTCAACCCCGTCGTCGCCTTCGCAGCCGGCCAGCAGGAACGTGGCCGCCAGCAAGGAGGCCGTTACAGAAGTCTTCCTCATTGTTTTCTCTCCCTGAGATGAGTGCGATATGTTGCGTTGGGAGGTTCGACACAGCTGTCACAGCTCGATGCGGCTTTAATTTAGACAAAACATAAACAGTTAGATGCGGGACGGGGTAGGCATGAGCGACCGGGCAGAGAAGCAGGGAGGACGGAAGGTGCGCAGCTTCGTGCGCCGGGCCGGGCGCATGACCCGGGCCCAGGAGCGGGCCTGGCGGGAGCTCTGGCCCCGTTTCGGCATCGACGCCGAAGACGGCGCCGCCGTCGCCGACGCTTTCAGCGGCGCCGGCCGCAGGGTGCTGGAGGTGGGTTTCGGCAACGGCGAGAGCCTGCTCGAGCAGGCGGAGTACGACCCGCAGCGACAGTACTTCGGCATCGAGGTGCACGAACCGGGTATCGGCCACTGCATGCTCGGCATCGAACGCCGCGGCATCGACAACCTGCGCCTGCTGTGCGGCGATGCCCTCGAGATCATGGCGTCGATTCCGGACGGCAGCATCGAGCGGCTGAACCTCTACTTCCCGGACCCCTGGCCGAAGAAGCGCCATCACAAGCGGCGCATCGTCGCGGGCCCTTTCCTGGACCTGGCCGCCCGGTTACTCGCGCCCGGCGGTACGCTGCACATCGCCACCGACTGGGCGAGCTATGCCGCGCACATCGACGAGGTGATGGCCGCGGACGAACGCTTCGATCTGGTGGAGCGCCGCGAGCACGACGGCGACCGGCCGCTGGCCCGCCCGCGAACGAAGTTCGAGAGCCGCGGCCTGCGGCTCGGCCACCGGATCTGCGACTGGGTGTATCGGCTGCGCTAGCTTGCGCTGGCCGGCGCTAGACGAAGGCGAGGACGCCGTCCACGACGTACTGGACGGCGAGCGCCACCAGCACCACGCCGAGCAGCCGGCTCACGACGTTGGCGCCGGTCACGCCGAGGACGCGCATGATGGGATTGGTGAGCAGCATCATGACCAGCGTGATGGCCAGCACGACGAACACCACTGCCAGGAGCAGGCCGACGCTCAGGAGGTCGTCCTCCGCGTCACCGAGCAGCAGCAGCAGGGTGGCGAGCGCCCCCGGGCCGGCAATCAGCGGGAAGGCCAGCGGGAAGACCGAGATGTCGTCCCGGTAGCGGGCCTCCTCCTGCTCCCGGATGGTGGCGGAGCGCAGGCCGGATTCCCGGGCGAAGACCATGTCCACCGAGACCATGAACAGCAGCAGGCCGCCGCCGATGCGGAATGCATCCACGCTGATGCCGAGCACCTTCAGCAGCTGCTCGCCGGCCAGCGCGAAGCCGAGGAAGATCAGCGCGGAGATGCTCACCGCCTTCACCGCCATGCGCCGCCGGAAACCCGCCGCACCGCCGCGGGTGAGGGCGCCAAACACGGGTATCAGCGTCACCGGTTCGATGACGACGAACATCACCACGAAGTTTTTGAGCAGCTGCTCGATCACGCCTGCGCGCCTTGTGGACCATCCTGATTGCAGCGCCGCCGGAATGGTCTGAGTATGATTCAGGTATTGGGTGAGAGGACGCCGCCCCGAAGAGGCGCGATCATACAAGGCAGCGGTGGAGGTTGCACGACATGGCTAGCGAATTCCCTGCCATCGGCCACTGGTACCGCCGGCCGAACGGCAGACTGTTCGAGATCGTCGCCATCGACGAGGCCGACGGCACGCTGGAGATCCAGTACTTCGACGGCACGCTGGGAGAGATCGACGTGGAGACCTGGCCGGAGCTGGTGCTGGAGCCGGTCGACCCGCCGGAGGACACCTCCGGCTCGCTGGACATGGACTTCGACGACGACGAATCCGAGGGCGAGGCCCCGGGGCGTCGAGACTGGCTCGAGGACCTGGACTACGTGGACTGAGCCGCCGGGTCAGGCACGGTAACGAAGACCTGCCCCTGCTCGACCTCCACCGGCAGGCGGTATAACGACTTTCCGGGGCACGGGCCCGCCACGCATACCCCGGTGTCCAGCTCGAACATCGCACCGTGTGAAGCACAGATGATGTGCCCCCCGTCCGGGGTCAGGAACCGGTGCGGCTGCCAGTCCAGCGGATGGCCGGCATGCACGCAGTAGTTGCGGTAGGCCCAAACCCGGCGCCCCCGGCGCACCACGAATCCGCGGAACGGCCAGTCGCCCTCGCCCACCGAGAAGCCGCGGCTGCCCGGGTCGCGCAGCTCGTCGAGTCGGCACACCGCCGTCCTGACTTCTCTTGGGCTCACCGGGCCGTTATGCTGAGGGTTCGAGTCATCCATCGGACTGTCTGCATGGGATTCCCTACCGCCGACGATGCCGAAGCCGCATTCTACCGCGCGTTCTCGTTCTGCGACCTCGACGCCATGCGCGAGATCTGGTGCCGGGACACCGACGTTACCTGCATCCATCCCCTGAGTGCGCCGCTGACCGGCTTCGACGCCATCATCCGCAGCTGGGAGCAGATATTCCGTAACATGGGCCCCACCCGCATCCTGAGCGAGCAGCTGCACCGCAGCAACTGGCAGGAGGCGGCCCTGCACGTGGTGAAGGAGCATTTCGAGGTGCAGGGCGGCGGCACCACCCCGGTGATCGCCACCAACGCCTACCGGCTCACGGCCGACGGCTGGCGGATGGTGCTGCATCACGGCTCACCCTCCCAGCGCCCGTCGAACGGCACGCCGCCGACCACCACCCGCCGCACCACGCACTGAACCGCCTGTAGGAGATTCTATGGCGCTTGGCTATAGGCGATCTCCTTTTTCTGGAAGGTCT
>CAYRZI010000177.1:3275-5144 GCA_964428605.1 uncultured Woeseiaceae bacterium | reverse complement strand
ACTTCTTCCACGGCACCTTCACCAGCCAGTCGATGTAGTTGCGCACCACGGTGGCCTCGGCCGACATGGGCGACATCAGCTTCAGCTTGTTCAGCTCGGCGGTGGCCTTCTCCTTGACCTCCTTCGGCATACCGGCCTTCTCGACCTTGTTCTCCAGCTCCTGGAGCTCGTTGGGCGCATCCTCCATCTCGCCCAGCTCCTTCTGGATGGCCTTCATCTGCTCGTTCAGGTAGTACTCGCGCTGGCTCTTCTCCATCTGCTGCTTCACGCGGCCGCGGATGCGTTTCTCGATCTGCAGCACGTCGATCTCGCCCTCGATGAGCGCGAGGATCTGCTCGAGACGGCTCTTCACGTCCTCGATCTCGAGGATGCGCTGCTTCTCGGAGAGCTTCAGCGCCATGTGGGCGGCGACGGTGTCGGCCAGGCGGCCCGGCTGGTCGATGCCGGACAGCGAGGTGAGGATCTCCGGCGGCACCTTCTTGTTCAGTTTCACGTAGTGCTCGAACTGGGCGATGATCGAGCGGGTGAGCACGTCGATCTCGCGCTCGTCGTAGCGGTCTTCGTCGGGCAGCAGGGTCACGTCGGCCGAGAAATGGTCGTCCTCGTGCAGCGCGTCGATGTGGGCGCGCTCGCCGCCCTCCACCAGCACCTTCACGGTGCCGTCGGGCATCTTCAGCAGCTGCAGGATGGTGGCGACGGTGCCGATGTCGTAGAGGTCGCGGGCGGCCGGCTCGTCGGTCTCGGCCTCGCGCTGGGCCACCAGCAGGATCTGCTTGGAATCCTCCATGGCCAGGTCGAGCGCCACCTTGGACTTCTCGCGGCCGACGAACAGCGGGATCACCATGTGCGGATACACGACCACGTCGCGCAGCGGCAGCACCGGGAGGCCGTGGCGTTCCCGGTCGGATTCGCTCGTCAGAAGATCTTCGTTGGACACTGATTGAGACCTCGCGGCTTGTGGCCCCCCGTGCGCGGGAGGCGGAGAATTTTCGGACTTTTACGGGATGCTTGAGGTTATCCGTGTACAGGATAACCGGATTCACCGTCGGATTGACACGGGATATGGGGCCTCGGGGCGGCCGATCAAGCCCCGTCGAAGGGACGGCCGCGCGCCGCTGCGCACACGGGCGCCCCGGGGCCGCCGGGCGGACGGCGTCAGTGCCGGTCGGACCCCGTGGGACGGCGCTCGTCCTCCACGGCCACCGGCGCCGGTTCTTCCGACTCGTAGATGACGTAGGGCTTGGTCTCGCCCGTCACCACGGCCTCGTCCACCACCACCTTGCGGGCGTTCGCCGCGGACGGCAGCTCGTACATGGTGTCGAGCAGCACGTTCTCGAGGATGGTCCTGAGACCCCGCGCGCCGGTCTTGCGCGCCATGGCCTTCCTGGCCACGGCGCGGAGCGCGTCGTCGCGGAACTCGAGCTCCACGTTCTCCATGTCGAAGAGGCGGTGGTACTGCTTGGTGAGCGCGTTGCGCGGTTCCACCAGGATGGTGACCAGCGCGTCTTCGTCCAGCTCCTCCAGGGTGGCGACCACCGGCATGCGGCCGACGAACTCCGGGATGAGCCCGTACTTGATGAGGTCTTCCGGCTCCACGTCGTGCAGCACCTCACCCACGTTCACGACGTCGTCCACGCTCTTCACGTCGGCCACGAAGCCGATGCCGCTCTTCGTCGAACGGTTCTGGATGATCTTCTCCAGCCCCGCGAAGGCGCCGCCGCAGATGAACAGGATGTTGCCCGTATCCACCTGCAGGAACTCCTGCTGCGGGTGCTTGCGGCCGCCCTGGGGCGGTACCGAGGCCACCGTGCCCTCGATGAGCTTCAGCAGCGCCTGCTGCACGCCCTCGCCCGAGACGTCGCGCGTTAT
>CAYRZI010000177.1:0-3265 GCA_964428605.1 uncultured Woeseiaceae bacterium | reverse complement strand
GGATGATTCTGGGGACGTACCACAGCGTTTCGCCGAAGCACCTGGACAACTACCCACGCCCTCGCCCGAGACGTCGCGCGTTATGGACGGGTTGTCCGACTTCCTGGAGATCTTGTCGATCTCGTCGATGTAGACGATGCCCGTCTGGGCCTTGTCCACGTCGTAGTCGCACTTCTGCAGGAGCTTCTGGATGATGTTCTCGACGTCCTCGCCCACGTAGCCCGCCTCGGTCAGCGTGGTGGCGTCGGCGATGGTGAACGGCACGTTCAGGAGCCGCGCCAGCGTCTCGGCCAGCAGCGTCTTGCCGCAGCCCGTGGGGCCGATCAGCAGTATGTTGGACTTGGCGAGCTCGATCTCGTCCTTGCTGCCGCCCTTGGCCGTGCCCTTGTTCTCGAGTCGCTTGTAGTGGTTGTACACCGCCACCGAGAGCACCTTCTTCGCGCGCTGCTGGCCGATGACGTACTCGTCCAGCACCGCCTTGATCTCGTGGGGCTTCGGCAGCTTCGTGCGGCCCTGATCGGCGGTCTCCTCGAGCTCCTCGCGGATGATGTCGTTGCAGAGCTCGACGCACTCGTCGCAGATGAACACGGACGGGCCGGCAATGAGCTTGCGCACTTCGTGCTGGCTCTTGCCGCAGAACGAACAGTAAAGGAGCTTGCCTTCGTCGTTCTTGCCGCGGGTGTCGTCACTCATAATATTTCCTTCCCGGCCGCGTCTTTACGCGCAGAACGCCTCATTCAGACCCGGTTTATATAACATGCGCAAGTACAGGCGTGCAAAGACGAATGTCTCGTCCTGCGGCCTTATAACCAGACGCTATTTCTTCACCGGCGAGCCCTCCGGCGTGCCCAGTTCCGCGCGGCGCTCGAGCACCGTGTCGATGAGGCCGTAGTCCACCGCCGCCTGGCTGCTCATGAAGTTGTCGCGCTCGGTGTCGTGCTCGATCTTCTCCACGCTCTGCTTGGTGTGGTGGGCGAGGATGTGGTTCAGCCGGCGCTTCATCTCCAGAATCTCCCGGGCGTGGATGTCGATGTCCGTCGCCTGGCCCTGGAAGCCCGCGCTGGGCTGGTGGACCATGATGCGCGAATGGGGCAGCGCGAAGCGCTTGCCGGCCGCGCCGCCCGCCAGCAGCAGGGCACCCATGCTGGCCGCCTGGCCCACGCAGATGGTGCTCACGTCGCATTTAACGAACTGCATGGTGTCGTACACCGACAGCCCCGCCGTGACGACGCCGCCCGGCGAGTTGATGTAGAGGTGAATGTCCTTGTCCGGGTTCTCCGACTCCAGGAACAGGAGCTGGGCGACGATGAGGTTGGCCATGCCGTCCTCCACCGGGCCCACCGCGAACACCACGCGCTCTTTCAGCAGGCGCGAGAAGATGTCGTAGGCGCGCTCGCCCCGGGCGGTCTGCTCGACCACCATCGGCACCAGGTTCAGGGCTGTTTCGTTCATTCTTTCTTGCCTCGGCAATTGGATTCGTGTGTTTGTGCCAGTCAGATTCTTTCGGCTTTGGGATCGGGCCTGAAGGCCCTCCTACAGGTTTCGGGTGACGTTGTCCGATGCTCCGGGTCGGGGCCGAAGCCCCTCCTGCATGCCCATCAGCCGGGGGCCTGCATGTAGTCCCTGAAGGGCACCTGCTTCTCTTCCGTCCGGCCGTTCTCGATCAGCCACTCCACCGCCTGTTCCTCCAGCACCACCGGGCCCAGGCGGGAGATGAAATCCTGGTTGCCCAGGTAGGCGGAGACCAGCTGCTCGCCCTGGTCGTAGCCCGCGAACATCTCCTCGACCTTGCCGCGCAGACGGTCCTGGTCCAGCTGGATGTCCTTGTCGCTGATCAGCTGCTGGACCAGCAGACCCAGGCGCACCCGGCGCTCGGCCATCTCGCGGAAGTTCTCCAGGGGCGGTGCCTGTTCGGCATCTTCGATGCCCATGCGCTGCATGGCGTCTTTCTGCAGCGACTGCGACTCCTGCTGCACCAGCGCCTCCGGCACGTCCAGCGGATTGTGGCTGAGCAGCCCCTCCATCGCCTGCTCCTTCATGTCTGCCCTGACGCGGCCCTCGAGTTCCTGGCGCATGTTGTCCTCGACGTCGGCACGCAGCTGCTCGACACCACCTTCTTCGACGCCGTAGGCCTTCGCCAGTTCCTCGTCCAGCGGCGGCAGCACCTGCTCCTGCACCTCGTGGACCACGGCCCTGAACTCGGCCTTCTTGCCGGCCAGGTCCTCGGCCGGGTAGTCCTTGGGATACTTTACCTTGAAGGTCTTCTCGTCGCCGGCGGACACGCCGGTGAGCGCCTTCTCGAAGTCCTCGATCATGCGGCCCTCGCCGAGCACCACCGGGATCTGCTCGCCCTTGCCGTTCTCGATGGGTTCGCCCTTGATGGAGCCCTCGAAATCGACAATGACCTTGTCACCTTCGGCGGCCGGACGGTCCACGCTCTCCCACTCGGCCTTCTGCTTGCGCAGGTTTTTCATCATGTCGTCGACGTCGGCCTCCGTGATCTCCACCACGGGACGGGTGACCGAGATCTTGTCCAGGTCGGCCAGTTCCACCTCCGGGTAGACCTCGAAGGTGGCGGTGTACACCAGGCCCTCCTCGTCGCCGGCCCGCTCCGGGTGGATCTGGGGACCGCCGGCGGGCACGAGCTGCTCGCGCTGCAGCGCCTCGGAGTAGCTCGTCTGCATCATCTCCGAGAGCACCTCCTGGCGCACCTGGTCGCCGTAGCGCTGGCGGATCACCTTCGCCGGCACCTTGCCCGGGCGGAAGCCCTTGATCTTGGCCGTCTTGCCCACCCGGCGCAGCCGGTTCTCGATCTCTTTGTTGATGCGCTCAGCCGGCACCTCGACGCGCAGTCGCCGCTCCAGATTACCGGTAGCTTCCACTGAAACCTGCATGTTCTCGGACATCCGTTCTACTTTCTGAAACCGCTTTCTGAACCCGTGATAAAGGAAGGCGCCCCCGGGACCGGTGGTGCGAAAGGAGAGACTCGAACTCTCACGGGTTGCCCCACAGGAACCTAAATCCTGCGCGTCTACCAATTCCGCCACTTTCGCCCGGTCTCGGGAGCGCGCTCACCGAACAGGCAATTGTAACGCAAGCGGGGAAACGGGTGTAGGAGGGCCTCAACTGTGGGAGGGCCTTCAGGCCCGACTCGGCTTTCTATTGGCTGTGGCCCGCCATCGGGTGGGCATGGCTCGCGCAGGAAGAAGTCGGGGAGAGTGGTGGGCCGTGTAGGAATCGAACCTACAACCAATGGATTAAGAGT
>CAYRZI010000176.1:0-5161 GCA_964428605.1 uncultured Woeseiaceae bacterium | reverse complement strand
GATGCACGTCGATCTCGGTCACGTTGCGCGGTACCTCGAGGTGCGGGTCCAGGGTAAGCGAGCCGCCGGCGCGCTCGTCGTCGTCGCGGAGCTTGCGGGCCTGCTCGGCCAGCTCGGCGATGCGTCGCTCCACGCCCGGGATGACCGAGGCGAACACCATCTCCTGGGCATTGGTGCGCACGGCGCTGTAAAAGCGGAACGCGCGGCTGCCGCGCATGGCCCTGTGCACTTCCGGCCCGTCCGACGGGGCACGCCCGTGCTCGCGCTCGAAGGCGGGCAGAACCTCGTCCTCGTAATTGCCGCGCATGTGGCCGGCCAGGCGGATGAGCACGTGCCGGCGCAGGCCGGAGACGAATTCCTGCCGGGCCCGCTCGTCCCGGGTGGGGGCCGGCTGCAGATCGTGGGGTTGTGGCTGGATCATGCTTCGCGTCCTCTGCTGATCTGTCCGGAATTTTGCCGATTTTGCCTTTGTATTGTCAAACACAAAACCTTTTTGTATAAGGGCCGTTGAGTTTGTTCCGGGAGCCGAAGCCATGACGACACCCACCACCACCATCATCGTGCTGTTCAACCTGAAGCCGGACGCCGACCCGGCGGCCTACGAGCGCTGGGCCGTGGAGACCGACCTGCCCACCGTGCGCGGGCTCGCCACCACCGAGACCTTCGACGTCTATCGCACCACGGGGGTGCTCGGCTCCGATGCGCCGGCGCCCTACCAGTACGTGGAGATCATCCGCGTGAGCGACATGCCCGGGTTCCGCAGCGAGGTGGCCACCGAGACCATGCAGAAAGTGGCGGCCGAGTTCCGCGGTTTCGCCGACAACCCGGTGTTCATGCTGAGCGAGGAGGTGTCGTGATGCGGGGACTGGAGGGCAAGGTGGCCGTCTGCACGGGCTCGGGACGGCGCGAGGGCCTCGGCGAGGGCATCCTGAAACGCCTGGCCGCGGAGGGCTGCAGGGTGGTGGTCACCGATCTCGGCCGCCCCGACGAGGGGCTGGACAGCGGCAACATCGGCACCACCGACGAGATGGAAGCGGTGGCCGCCGGGCTGCGGGAGGCCGGCGCCGAGGCGGTGGCCCTCCCCTGCGACGTGCGCGACGAGGCCCAGGTGCGCGCGCTGGTGGACGGCACGGTGGAGGCATTCGGTCGCCTCGACATCCTGGTGAACAACGCCGGCGTCGGCTACATGATGAAGCACACGGCCGACCTGTCCCTGGAGGAGTGGCAGCTGGTACTGGACGTGAACCTGACCGGCGCCTTCCTCTGCACACGGATCGCCGCGGCGCAGATGCGGACGCAGGGCGACGGCGGGCGCATCGTCAACATTGCCAGCCAGGCGGCGAAGTCCGGCTTCCCCCACATGGCGCCCTACGTGGCCTCGAAGCACGGCATGGTGGGTCTGACCCGCACGGCGGCGATTGACTACGCCGGCGACGGCATCACGGTGAACGCCGTGTGCCCGAACCACGTCACCACGGGGCTGGGGAGGAAGCAGAACGAGTACTTCGCGAAGTACCGGGGCATGAGCGTGGAGGAATACCGGGCGGGGCTCAGGAGCCGCATCCCGCTGGGCCGCGTCGGGCTGCCGGAGGACACGGCCGCGGCGACGGCGTTCCTGGCCTCCGACGATGCGGCGTTCATCACGGGCGAAGCGCTGAACGTGAGCGGCGGCGAGGAGATGCATTGAGGCATCGATGGAACTGAGGCAGCTCGAGCGGTTTCTCGCCGTGGTGGATCACGGCACGCTGGCCGCCGCGGCGCGGGAGCTCGGGCTCACCCAGCAGGCGCTGTCGGCCAGCCTGTCCGGGCTGGAACGGGAACTGGACGTGCGTCTGTTCGACCGCGGCCCCGGCGGCATCACCAGGCTGACCCCCTACGGCGAGGCGCTGGTAACCCACGCGCGGTCGCAGATCGCCGCGGACCGGCGCGCCCGGGAAGCGCTGCGCAGCCTGGCCGAGGCGGAGACCGGCACGGTGACGGTGGGCATCGGCGAGACCTTCGCCGGCGATATCATCGCGCCGGCGGTGAGCCGACTGCACGCGGCGCGGCCGAAGCTGCGCATCAACCTCGTCGAAGGCTATTCCGAGCAGATTCTGGAACGGCTGTACGACGGGGAGTTCGACTTCGTCGCGGTGGGCGTCGGCGACTTCGCACTCGCCGAAGGCTTCCGCGCCGAGGTGATCTACTCTGCCGACGACGTCGTCGCCTGCCGGCCCGGCCACCCGCTGGCGGGCAGGCGCCGGGTCAACCTGGCCGAGCTCGCCGACTATACCTGGGTGGTGCCCTACTCCCGCCCCTCGGACGTCGACGTAATCACCGAGACCTTCGTGGCCGCCGGGCTGGCGCCGCCGACCCGCTTCATTGGTTCCGACGCCTACCGCATCGGCATGAAGCTGCTGGCCGCCAACGATTTCCTGCTCATGACCTCGCCGGCGCTGGTGACGAGCCGCCTGGCGCAGGAGACCTGGGGAATACACATCCTGCCGGTCAAGTCTCCCACGGTGCGCCGCAACGCGAGCCTGGTGACGCCGACGCAGCGGCCGATGACGCCGGCGGCGGCAGCGCTGCTGAGCGAGGTACGCGCAGCCGCCGGCAATTACGGGGACAGTGAACTCAACTCGTCAGTGAGTTAACTGTACCCGTAATTATCAGAAGCCGCGGATGACGAAGAGGCGGAAGTCGCCGTCGTCTGCCGCATCCGAGACGCCGAAGAGATAGCTCGCGAGCAGTGACCAGTCGCCGCCGAACTTCGCCTTCAGCACGGGCCCGATCTGGTGCTCCTGCTCGTCGAAGCTGCCGGTGTCGGCCGTCGTATTGAGGTCGTTGAACATCTCCACGCCGAGGCGCATGCCGTTGCCCACGGAGCGGGTGATCTGGGACCGGCTCTCCAGCAGCAGGCCCGGTGCCGCGCCGGCTCCGGTCTGGCGGCCCACCAGCGCGTTGGCGCGCAGCTGCCAGCCGCCGTCCAGGTCGAGCTTGCCGGTCCAGCCCACGCGGAACCGGTTCGGCCCCTCGTCGCCGGCCTGGGCTTCGAATCGCAGTGCCGCGTCCCATCCCGCGTCCTGGTCCTCCAGGTACTGCCACTGCACCTCGAGCCGGGTGAAGCTGAGGTCCAGGCTGTCGCCGCCGACGCTGCGCTGGGCGGCGAGGATGCGGGCGCGCCAGCTGTCGTTGAAGGCCAGCTGATAGTGCAGCCGGTGCGAGAACACCTCGGGCGCCGGCTCGTCCTCCGGCACGAAGCTGATGCGGTATTCGGCCTCTTGCTCGCCGTCGTCGACGTCGGGGCTGAATACGTTACTGGTATTGGCCGCCGCCACGGCGGGCAGCACTGCGAGCAGGATGAGTATCCGGTTCATGGTATCGCTACGGGGTTCAGCTCGGAAATGCCCGGAGAGTCGTCGCGTTGGGAAAACAAGTCAACTGCCCCGAACCGAAAAAACGGTGCGGGGCGGCATTGCTGCCGCCCCGCTACCGCCTCCGCTTTCCCTGCGGAGAAAACGGTCGGAACCACCGACCGCGGGGACTCGTTGTCTGCGGCTTATTCCGGGGCCACTAGCAGACGGCCGTTCAGCGGCAGCACGGGCCGGGCGTTGTTGCCCATGAACCCTTCCATGGCCGCGATCTGCGCGGCGCTGGCCTCGATCTCGTCCTCGACCACGTGCCAGTTGACGCCCTCGGAGCACGGCGGGGTGGTGAGCGAGCCCATGTAGCGGAACACCTCGATCTCGTCGGGCAGCATGCCGTTCGGGTCGAAGGTGACGCCCGAGATATCCTCGGCGTCGGCGCCCACGTCGCCGGCGTTGTCGATCAGCTTCTGCAGCTCGGCATTGGCGTCGCCCTCCTCGAACAGCACGCCCAGCACGCCCAGCTCGCCCTTGTCGGTAGCGTGCACGAAGTGCGCCACCAGCGGGTAGTGCTCGCCGTCCATGGTGTGCTCGCTCGGCGTGTGGAAGTGCACCTGGATGAGCGAGAACACCTTGCCGCCGCTCGTCATGTAGGAGCCCTTGCCGAAATTGGCCTGCACGGTCTTGCCGTTGTTGAACATGTTCAGCGGTGCCGACTCCCAGTCCACGGAGACCTCCAGGTCGCCAACGGCACCGTCCTGCGCCAGGTCGATGGGGGACTGCATCAGGCCCTTCTTGCAGACCTCGTAGGCCTCGGACAGGTCGCCCCAGTTGTCGGGTCCGGTCTTGCCCGAGTAGCCCCACTCGGCGGAACCACCGGCGGCCATGGCGGGGGCGGAGAGCATGAGGGAAAGCCCGGCACCGGCCAGGATACGACGCGCATTTTGCATAGCTTGTCTGCCTCTCGAATGAGTTGAGCAAAGGAAATCTGCCGCCGCATGCTACGTTGCGGGGCTCCGCCATCAATCCGTTTCTGTCGATGAGAAAGACAGTCCCAGCCTGATGTTGAGCGTAAATTAATCGATCTGGCCCGTAGTTTACAGGCCGCCCGCGCCCGTCGACCGTGACGGCGAGGGTCCGCCGGCGCTGCGACGCATCCGGCGCCCGCGCCGGCACGAAAAGAACGCCATGAGCACGCACAGCCTCACGACACCCGATCGGCGCCGAGGCATACTGGCCCTGCTGCTGCTGATCGCGACGACGGGTAGCGCCATGGCCTACGAGGAACCGGAGTACCGCGTGCTCGCCGAGCGCGAGGAGTACGAGATCCGCGCCTACGAGCCGTATCTGGTGGCCGAGACCGTCGTCGAGGGCGATTATGGCGACAGCGGCAGCCGGGGGTTCCGCATCCTGGCGGGCTACATCTTCGGCGACAACCAGGCATCCGAGAAGATGGCCATGACGGCGCCGGTGACCCGGGAGCCCGCCGAGAGCGTGAAGATGAACATGACCGCGCCGGTGATCGCGGAACGGGTGGCGGAGGCGGACCGCTACCGCTACCAGTTCGTGATGGAGCGCAAATACACCCGGGAGACGCTGCCGGTGCCCGACGACGACCGGGTGACCATCCGGGAGATCCCCGCCCGCACGATGGCCGTGCACCGCTATTCCGGGCGCTGGACGGCGTCCAACTTCGAGAAGCACACGGGCATCCTGCTGCGCGCGCTCGAACGCGACGGCATCGAGGTGACCGGCACGCCCCAGTCGGCCGCCTACAACGCCCCGTTCATGCCGCCGTTCCTGCGCAGAAACGAGAT
>CAYRZI010000175.1:0-5226 GCA_964428605.1 uncultured Woeseiaceae bacterium | reverse complement strand
TAGAGGGTAGGCAAGCAGCCCCTTACATAGGATCTACGCGTTGTGTTTGCGGCGGGCTCGGGCTATGCGGATCTCCGAGCGCTGGTGTTCGAACAGCGCACGCAGCGGATGCAGGTCCAGGCGCAGCGGCTTGCCATCGGCCATGGCCACCAGCTGGCGGTAATACCAGGCGATGGCCGAGAAGGCGTTCAGGGCCTTGAACAGGAAGATGCTGCTGTCGGGCCCGAAGCGGCCCTTGCCGATGCCGATTTTCTCCTCCCAGGGCACGGCACCCTCCGCGCTGCCGTCGATGAGGCGCCGGGGCAGGTCCGGTTCGGTGCAGAGCGGGCGTGCGAGGCCGACGACGTCCACCTCGCCCTTCGCCAGAGCGTCATCCATGGCCTGCCGGGTGCGGAAACCGCCGGTGACGGCCAGCGGTGCTTTCACCCGCTCGCGCATCCGCGCCGCATACTCGAGGAAGAAGGCCTCCCGGCGCCTGGTGCTCTCGCGCCGGATGTCGGCGGCATCCTCCGGCCGTCCCTCGATGCCGAACATGGTCGGCTGCTCGTAATTGCCCCCTGAAATCTCGATGAGGTCGACGCCCGCCTCGTCGAGCCACTCGGCGACCTGCAGGCTGTCGTCGAAACTGAAACCGCCCTTCTGGAAGTCGGCGGAATTCAGTTTCACGGAGACGGGGAAGGCCGGGCCCACCACCGAGCGCACTCCGCGCACGGCCTCCAGCAGGAAACGGGCCCGGTTCTCCAGCGACCCGCCCCACTGGTCGTCGCGCCGGTTGAGCTTCGGCGACAGGAACTCGCTGACCAGGTAGCCATGGGCGCCGTGGACCTGCACGCCGGTGAAGCCGGTGTCCCGGGCGACGGCGGCGGCGCGGGTGAAGCCGCCCAGCGCCATCTCGATGTCGTGTTCGGTCATGGCGACGGGCCGGCCGAAGTTGCCCATCAGGTTGAGCTGCACCTCGGAGGGTGCCATGGGGCGGGAGGAGACGATCCTGCCGCACTGGCGTCCCGGATGGCTGATCTGCATCCACAGCTGGTTGCCGGCGGACGTGCCGGCCTCGGCCCAGGCGCGCAGCGCCGCCATGGCCTCGCCGTCGTCCGTGTCGTCGATGACCACGTTGCCGGGCCGCTCGAGAAAGCGCCGGTCGATCATGACGTTACCGGTGACCAGCGTGCCGGCCCCGCCTTCCGCCCAGCGGCGGTAGAGCCGCACGTGGCGCTCCGTGGCCCGGTCCCGGTCGTCGGCCAGGCCCTCGGTCATGGCGGACTTCAGGATACGGTTCGGCAGCGTAACGCCGCAGGGCAGGGTCAGCGATTCGGCCAGCCTGTTGCTCATCGGGTGGCTCCTCTACGGTGGGGCAGGGGTTCTGTCCGGAGGCGCAGTCTAGCGCGTCCGCCGCCCCTCTTGCCTGCGGCGTGCCGAGCACGCATGATGTGGCCTTTCCACTGATACGAGAAGAGGCACTTGCCGTGCTCGAACAACTGACCGACAAACTGCGCGACGAGTTCAAGGACAAGACCCCGCTGGGGTTCCCCATCAAGTTCGACCTCGGCGAAGACGGCGTCATCCACGTGGACGGCACCACCTCGCCCATGGAGGTCAGCAACGACGACAAGCCGGCCGAGACCACCTTCGGCGTCACCCCCGAGGACCTCGCCGCCATGGTGGACGGCGACCTGCCGCCGATGAGCGCGTTCATGAGCGGCAAGCTGAAGGTGGACGGCGACATGACCAAGGCCATGCAGGTGAGCGGCCTTTTCAGCTAGGCCGGTGAGCGGCCGGTCAGCCAGGCCGGTGAGCGGCCGGTCAGCCAGGCCGGTGAGCGGCCGGTCGGCCAGGCCGCCTGCCGCGCCCCGTCAGGCGCCGTCCTGGCGGATCACCCGCGCCGTGGACGTGGCGCGGGCGGTGACCCGGCCCTCTTCGTCGAACAGTTCACCCTCCAGGAAGGCCACCGAGCGGCCCAGCCGCAGGATATGACCGTGGGCCCGCTGAGGTCCCGCCAGCGTGGGGCGCAGGAAGCTTACGTTGATGTCCAGTGAGGGCAGGGCGATGCGCATGCCGAGTTCCAGGAACACGGCATGGGCCATGGCGGCGTCCAGCATGCCCGTCACGAAGCCGCCCTGCACCACGTTGCCGGAGTGGCAGAATTCCAGCGGCATCCCGAAGCGCATCACGATCCTGCGGCCTTCGGGGTCGTAGTCCTCCACGCTGCCGCCCAGACTCGTGACGCAGGGCGGCGCACCGGCGTTCAGCTCGCGGATGCGTTCCGCGACGTCCATGGCTGCTCCCCTCTCGCTCATGTCGCCTCCGGGGCGTCGGGCTGGCGGTCCGGGTGGGCCGCCGCGAAGGCCGGTAATGCTTTCAGGTGGGCATCCACGCTCGCGATCACCGGGTAATCGTCCAGCGCCACGCCGAAGCGCCGGGCGTTGTACACCTGGGGCACGAGGTAGGCATCCGCCAGGGTGACCTCGTCGCCGATGCAGTAACGGCCCTCTGCCGAACGGGCGGCCAGCAGCCGCTCCAGCGGGCCGAAACCGGCGTGGATCCAGTGGGCATACCACGCGCCGATGCCGGCCCGGTCCTGGCCGTAGTTCTCGCCTATGTAGCGCATGACGCGCAGATTGTTGACCGGGTGAATGTCGCAGGCGATGAGCGCCGCGATCTCGCGCACCCGGGCCCGGCCCGCCGGGTCGCCCGGCAGTAACCGCGGTTCGGGATAGCGCTCCTCCAGGTACTCGATGATGGCCGGGGACTGTACGAACAGCCCGTCATCCGAGGCCAGGGCCGGCACGGCCCCCATGGGGTTGAGCTCGCGGAAGGCCTCGCCCTGCTGCTCGCCGCGGTCCAGTGCCACCGGGACGTAGTCGTAATCGATTCCCTTGATATTCAGTACGATACGGGTGCGATAGCTCGTACTGCTGCGATAATAACCGTACAGTTTCATGCCGCGGGACCGGTAGGAGCCGGCGCGTAATCTACCACATCGCGGCCGGGCCGCCGTCCGCGCGGGTCCCCGGCAGTCTCCGCGGGCCGTCCGTGGCCGGGTCCAAGGCCGTTGTCCGGACGGTCCCCCTTCGCCGCCGAGGGATTAGAATGGTGCCGGCGGGACAGCAAGAGGAGCCTATGAGCCTGACACCGACCGTCGGGGTGCCCGCGGACCGCCGTATCGTGGGGCCCCATCCCTTCCACATCGTGGGAGAGAAGTACCTGCGCGCCGTCGTCGAGGGCGCAGGCAGCCTGCCGCTGATGATCCCGGCCCTGGGCAGTCACATCGACCGCACCCACATGCTGGCTATGATGGACGGCCTGCTGTTCACCGGCAGTCCCTCCAACGTGGAGCCTCATCATTACGGCGGCCCGCCGAGCGAGGAGGGGACGCTGCACGACCCGGAACGCGATGAAATGACGCTGCCGCTGATCCTGCAGGCGCTGGAGATGGGCGTACCGGTCCTCGCCGTCTGCCGCGGCTTCCAGGAGATGAACGTTGCCCTCGGCGGCACCCTGCACCAGCACGTGGAGCGGGTACCCGGCTATCACGACCACCGGGAGGATCACGAGGCGCCGCTCGAGGAGCAGTATGCACCGGCCCATCCCGTGCACCTGGTGCCGGGCGGCTACCTCGCCGGCCTCGCCGAGGGCGAGACCGGACAGACGGTGAATTCGCTCCACGGCCAGGGTATCGACCGGCTCGCTGCGGGAGTAACGGTGGAGGCGCGGGCCGACGACGGGCTGATCGAGGCCTTCGTGGTCGACGGCGCGCAGTCCTTTGCCCTGGGAGTGCAATGGCATCCCGAGTGGAAGGTGATGGATAATCCTTTCTATCTCGCGATTTTTCGCGCGTTCGGCGAAGCCTGTCTGCAGCGGGCCTCGCATCGCAGAGGTGATGTGTGAGTGAAAAGGAAAACGCAAAAAAGTGGCTGACTGAGAATCGCATCGAAGACGTCGAGGCCTTCGTGCCCGACATGGCCGGCGCCGCGCGGGGCAAGGTGATCCCGGCCGACAAGTTCACCGAGCAGAACATGAAGATGCCGGAGGCAGTGTTCTCCCAGACCATCTCCGGCGAGTACATCGACGACCCTTCCAACCAGGAAGACCGGGACATGATCCTGATGCCCGACTACGACACACTGCGGCCGGTGCCCTGGGCCGTGGATCCGGCCGCCTCGGTGTTCCTGGACTGCCTGCGGCTGGACGACCGCCCCGTGGGCACCTCGCCCCGCCAGATCCTGCGGCAGGTGCTGCAGCTCTACGAGCAGCGCGGCTGGCGCCCGGTGGTGGCGCCGGAGGTCGAGTTCTACCTGATCAAGTCGCACACGGATCCCGGCGCGGAAGTGGAACCGCCGGAGGGCCGGCTGGGCCGTACGGACCTCTCCCGCCAGCCCTACAGCATCGACACCATGAACGACTTCGAGCCGTTCATCATGGACGTCTACAAGTTCTGCGACGATCAGGGCATTCGCATCGACACGCTGTCCCAGGAGATGGGCCCGGCCCAGTTCGAGATCAACTTCCTGCACGGCGACCCGGTGGATCTGGCCGACCAGGTTTTCCTGTTCAAGCGCACGGTGCGCGAGGCGGCCATCCGCCACGAGATGCACGCCACCTTCCTGTCGAAGCCCATGGCGGACGAGCCGGGCAGCGCGCTGCACATCCACCAGAGCGTGGTCAGCACGGCGGACGGCAGCAACATCTTCTCCACACCGGAGGGCGAGCCGAGCGAGCTGTTCTACGCCTTTCTGGGGGGGCTGCAGACCCACATCCCGGAATCCATGCTGGTGCTGGCGCCCTACGTGAATTCCTACCGGCGCTTCCAGACCTACTCGGCGGCGCCGGTAAACCTTGCCTGGGCCCTGGACAACCGTACCGTCGGCCTGCGGGTGCCCCAGTCCGGCCCCGACAACCGGCGCATCGAGAATCGTCTCGCGGGTTCCGACGTGAACCCCTACCTGGCCACGGCGGTGACGCTGGCCTGCGGTTACCTCGGCATGGTGGAGGGGCTGAAGGCCTCGGAGCCCATCACCGGCAGCGCCTACGACGGTGAGCGCACCTTGCCCTGGAATATCTGGTTCGCCATCGAGAGCCTGGAGACGAGCGCAGCCATGCGCGGCACCCTGGGCGACCGTTTCGTGGATCTGTTCTGCGGCCTGAAGAAGGCCGAGTACGCCGAGTTCGAACACATCATCACCCCCTGGGAGCGGGAACTCCTGCTCCTGAACGTCTGAGCGGGCG
>CAYRZI010000174.1:0-5401 GCA_964428605.1 uncultured Woeseiaceae bacterium | reverse complement strand
GGATTCGAACCTGCGAATCACGGGATCAAAACCCGTTGCCTTACCGCTTGGCTACACCCCAGAAACCCGACCGCCGCCCCCCGACGGGGCCAGTGCGGCGTGACCTGCCGGCGGAGACCACCGGCGGCCGCGCCGACGCGCGCATTGTCCCGAGCCTCCCCGGGGGTGTCAACGCGACGCCTCAGCGCACCGCAGCGGGCCCGAAATTCCACTCTTTCACCACCATGGTGAGGCGGATATCCGCGCTGCGCGCCCGGATGCGGTAAGGCAGCATCACGCCCGCGGCAGACCGGTAGTCCGGATATTCGATCTGCCAGCCCGCCTGCTCCAGCCCGGTGAGCCACCCTTCCGGCGCCACTTCGGTGAGCGCGGGCCGGTCGGGGTCCGGCAGCCCCCGGAGCCACCAGGAAAGGCTTTCCACCGGGACGGACCAGCCGTAGATGTCGCGCAATTCCTGCTCGGGGCGGGTCAGAGCCACCGTGGCGCCGTCGGCGGCAGTCAGGATCAGCCCGTCGGGGCCTCCCTCGAGCCGGATTCCGCCGGCTCCGAGCGGACCGCGGATGGACAGCGTGACCGCCTGCCCGTCCTGACGCCAGTCGAGACTGCCGCTCTCGGCCCGGTCGCCGGCCACCACGTTGATGCGTCCACCTGCGCGCCAGGCTTCGGCCGCAGCCAGCACCTCGCGGCGCTGCTCCCAGCTCTCCAGCGGCGGCAGTGTCAGGGTGGGCCGTGCGGCGCAGCCGGCCAGAAGCAGACCCAGGAGCACCAGTGCCGGCAGGCGGGTCACGGCGGGGTCAGCTCTCCGTGCTCTCGGCCGCTTCCATGAGGCGCCTCAGCGTATCGCGCAGCGGTGCGCTGCCCGGGAACTCGTCGTAGGCCTCCTGCAGTATCTGCCGGGCTTCCTCCCTGCGGCCGAGGGTCCAGAGGGTCTCGCCCAGATGCGCCGCTACCTCAGGATCCCGGATCATCTCCCATGCCCGCTCGAGATAGGGCAACGCCTCTTCCGGCTCGCCCTGGCGGAACAGCACCCAGCCCATGCTGTCGATGATGGCGGCGTTGTCCGGCTCCTTCTCCAGCGCACGCTCGATCAGATTGCGCGCCTCACGCAGCCGGTCGGTGCGGTCCGCCAGCGTGTAACCGAGCGCATTCAGGGCCGTCGCGCTCTCCGGGCGCAGCGCCAGCGCTTCCCGATAACCCTCGATGGCGGCTTCCGTCTCGCCGCGGGAGAGCTCCACCTCCGCTCGGCTCAGCAGCAGGCCGAGCGACGGCGGCTTGGCCGCCAGGATCTCGTCGTAGGCCTCCAGCGCCTCCTCGTAGCGCTCCATGGCCTCCAGCAGCTGGGCCTCGGTGAAGCGGACATCCAGCGCCTGGCGCGGATTGCGGCGCGCGAAGCGCTCCAGCTGCGAGAGCGCGCCCTCCGCCTGGCCCAGGCGGGTCAGGATGACGGCCACGCGCTGGCGCGCGACCAGCTGCAGCTGACCCTCGCCCACCTGGGAGTACAGCCGCATGGCCTGGAACCAGTCCTCGCGCTCCTCGGCGATGGTACCCAGGTAGAACAGGGCCTCGTGGGTGAACTCGCCGCTCTGCAGCAGCTCGGAGAAGTCCGACCAGGCGGCATCGTAGTCGCCCTGCTGCAGGCTGATGAGCGCGGTGGCCCGCCACGCATCCGGCTGCTCCGGGTCGCTCTGCAGGATGCGGTTCACCACGGTACGGGCATCGTCCGGCCTCTCGGCACCCGCCAGGAACAGGGCGTAGTCCAGCCGCACGTCCATGTCCGCCGCGTCCTCGAGCGGCGCCGCCGTCTCCAGCGCGGCTTCGGTCTGCTCGTCCGCCTCGAGCGCACGGGCCAGCAGCAGCGTGGCGCGGGGCTCGCCGGGCGCGATCTCGGTGGCTCGCCGGGCGTAGGCGATGGCCGCCTGCGCCTCTTCGTTCCTGAGCGCCGTGCTCGCCGCAGCGGCCTGGGCGTAGGCGTTGTCGTCCCAGGCCTCCGCGAGACGCTCGCTGATGGCGAAGGCGTCCTCGGGATGGCCGTCCTCCATCAGTACGGCGGCCAGCTCCCGGAAGGCGGCCTCCTCGGCGCCGTCGGCGGCGGCGGCAGCTTCGAGGTGTTCCGCCGCCTCTCTCACCTCCTGGTGGCGCAGAGCGAGGCGGCCCGCGTAACGGCGGGCTTCGCCATCCCCGGGCGCCAACTCCACCCAGCGCTGCGCGGCCTGGTAGGCCAACCGGTCATAGCCGAAGTCGAAGGCGGTCCGTGTGGCCTGGCTTGCGGTCTCTACCGACTCCCCGGCCCGTGCCGCCTTCAGGTATTCTTCGATCCCCGTGGCGTTCTCGCCCCGCTGCAGGGCGATCTCGGCCATGAGGATGTGGTAGGTTCGGTCCTGCCCCTCGGTGGACTCGGAGGCCGGTTGCGGGGTGCCGGCACAGCCCGCCACCAGAGCGGCCAATAACAGAATCTGCAGCGCGGAAAGGGCCGGAACCCCGCCTCGACGCGGGAGGGTATGTGTGTCTAACATTCGGAAATCTCTGTCGGTGACCCGGTGGGCCGCTTCGGGCAGATCACCGGCAGTTCGCTTATCATAAGCCCTGCGTTGATCAATCCGAATTCGTGATTCCTTCAGATGCCGTTTTTCATCCTGGGCATTAACCATAACACGGCCCCGGTCGATATCCGTGAGCGGATCGTGTTCGACGAGAGCCTGCTGCCCGATGCGCTCGAGGAGTCGGGCTCGCTGCCCGGCATCAACGAGAACGTCATCGTTTCCACGTGCAATCGCACCGAGATCGTGTGCGACCTGGAGCAGGAGGCCGAGACCGGCCTCGTGGAGTGGCTGCACAACTTCCACGGGATGGATGAGCGCCTCGCCGAGTGCCTGTTCCAGGCGCGTGAGGAAGCGGCCGCACGGCATCTGTTCCGCGTCGCCTGCGGCCTGGACTCGGTGATCCTCGGCGAACCCCAGATCACGGGCCAGCTGAAGGATGCGTTCCGTCACGCCCAGGGCCACGGCCGCGCCGGTCCGCGCCTCACCCGGCTGTTCCAGCATGCCTTCTCGGTAGCGAAGAAGGTACGCACCGACACCACCATCGGCTCGAGCCCCGTCTCGGTGGCCTATGCGGCCGTGTCGCTGGCCCGGCAGATCTTCTCCCGCTTCGAGAAGCACACCGCGCTGCTGGTGGGCGCCGGCGAGACCATCGAGCTGGTCGCCCGTCACCTGCACAGCCACGGCATCGGCCGTCTGTTCATCGCCAACCGCAGCCTGCCGCGGGCCCGGGCGCTGGCGGCGGAGTTCGGGGGCTTCGCCCTGCCCCTCTCCGAGCTGCCCGGCACGCTGCCCGAGGCCGACATCCTGATCAGCTCCACCGCGAGCCCCGACCCGCTGATCTCCGCCGCCGACATGAAGCGCGCGCTGGAACTGCGCAAGCGCAAGCCCATCTTCGCCTGCGACATTGCCGTGCCGCGAGACATCGAGCCGGAGGTGGCGAAATTCGAGGACGTGTATCTCTACACCGTCGACGATCTCCAGGGTGTGATCAACGACGGCCTGCAGAGCAGGAAGGCCGCCGCCGACGAAGCCGAGCGCATCATCGAGTTCGAGCTCGAGCGCTTCCACAACGCCGAGCGCGTGCTGGACGCCGTGCCCATCATCAAGTCCATCCGCGGCCGCGGCGAGGAGCTGAAGCAGGAGGTGCTGGACCAGGCGATGCGCCGCCTGGCCAACAGCGGCGACCCGGAAGCGGCGCTGCAGTACCTGGCCTCGACGCTCATGAACAAGATGCTGCACAAGCCCAGCGAGCGCCTGCGCCAGGCCGGCGAGGAGTCCGACGAGGCCATCATGCTCTCGGCCCGGGAACTGTTCGGCCTGAACGACGGCAAGAAGAACCGTTCCTGAGGCCGGCCGCAGCGACGGCCCTTCCCCCGTGAAAGCCAGCATCGAACAAAAGCTCCAGGGTCTCGCCGACCGCTTCGAGGAACTCGCCGGCCTGCTCGCCGATCCGGACGTCATCTCGGCGCAGGACCGCTTCCGGGGCTATTCCAAAGAGTACGCGCAGCTCGAGCCGGTGATGTCGCTGTTCCGCCGCTACCGCGAACTCGTGGACGACCTGGCTGCCGCCGAGGAGATGGCGGGCGACGCCGACGCCGACATGCAGGCCATGGGTCGCGAGGAAGCCGAGCGGCTGGAGGCCGAACGCGAGACCCTCGAGCGCGAACTCGAGCTCGCCCTCGTGCCGAAGGACCCGAAGGACGAAAGCGACGTCTATCTGGAGATCCGCGCCGGCACCGGCGGCGACGAGGCGGCCATCTTCGCGGGCGATCTCTTCCGCATGTACTCGCGCTACGCCGAGGCGAGGGGCTGGCGCATCGAGGTGCTCTCCGCCAGCGAGGGCGAGCACGGCGGCTACAAGGAGATTATCTGCAAGGTCAGCGGCCGCAACGTCTATGCGCGCATGAAGTTCGAATCCGGCGCCCACCGGGTGCAGCGCGTGCCGGAGACCGAGTCCCAGGGCCGCATTCATACCTCCGCCTGCACGGTGGCCGTGCTGCCCGAGGCAGAGGAAGTGGGCGAGATCGACATCAATCCGTCGGACCTCCGTGTGGATACCTACCGGGCGTCCGGCGCCGGCGGCCAGCACGTGAACAAGACCGACTCCGCCGTGCGCATCACCCATCTCCCCACGGGCATCGTGGTGGAGTGCCAGGACGAACGCTCCCAGCACAAGAACCGGGCGCGGGCGCTGTCGCTTTTGCAGGCGAAGCTGGTGGCCGCCGAGGAGGAGGCGCTGGCCACCGAGCGGGCCGAGACCCGCAAGCTGCTGGTGGGTTCCGGGGACCGCTCCGAGCGCATCCGCACCTACAACTATCCCCAGGGCCGGGTGACCGACCATCGCATCAACCTGACTCTCTATAAACTGGACGAAGTGCTGCAAGGCAGCCTGGACCCGATCATCGACCCGCTCACCCGGGAATACCAGGCCGACCAGCTCGCGGCGCTCACCGAGCACTGAGGGAGTACGGCAACGTGGACGCACGGCAACTCATCGACGCCATCGGCACCACGCCGCTGATCCGGCTGAACCGCGCGTCCGAGGCCACCGGCTGCGAGATCCTGGGCAAAGCCGAGTTCATGAACCCGGGCGGCTCGGTGAAGGACCGGGCGGCACTCGGCATGGCGCGCCGCGCCCAGGCCACGGGAGAACTCAGGCCCGGCGGCACCATCATCGAGGGCACCGCGGGCAACACCGGCATCGGCCTGGCCATGGTCGGCAACGCGCTGGGGCATCCGACCGTCATCGTCATGCCGGACACCCAGAGCAGGGAGAAGATCGACACGCTGCGAGCCTACGGCGCCGACGTCCGGCTGATCCCCGCCGTGCCCTTCCGCGACCCCAACCACTTCGTGCACGT
>CAYRZI010000173.1:0-5467 GCA_964428605.1 uncultured Woeseiaceae bacterium | reverse complement strand
ACGAAGGAGCCGCCGAACTCGGCCGCCAGGATGACCTCCTCGACGATGTCCTCGTCCAGGATGTTGGTGCCGAAGGCGGTTACCCGCCAGTTGTTCCGGCCGAAGCCGACGCGCAGGTCCCAGGTCTGGTAGGCGTCGCGTTCGGTGACCGAGTACTCGGCGGTGCCGAGGCCGGGGAAGCCGAGGTCGAACAGCGTCCGGCGTTCTTCGTCCTGTGCCGTGTGGAACCAGGTCTCGCCCACGAACGAGCCGTACAGCCCGCCGTAGAGATCCCAGCCGTTGCCGAGGGGATAGTCCACCTCGATCTCGACGTTACCCGTGTACTGCGGTGTCGACGGAGAGTCGTTGCCCACCGTGTTCGGGCGCACCGAGTTGGCCTCGATCCGGCTCGACGTGTAGGCCCAGCCCCCGCCCAGGGTGATGTAGTCGTTCAGGGCGTAATTGGCACCCACCTCGGCGCCGGTCAGCTGGACCTCGTCGATGTTCGAGACGACGCGCAGCAGGCCGAAGGGACCCACCTGGAACTCGAAGAACTGCATGTCGTCCACGTCCATCCGGTAGATGGCGCCTTCCAGCGACAGCCGGCCATCGGCGAGCTGTGACTTGAAGCCGAGCTCGAAGGCGCTGGTGGTCTCCTTGTCGAACTCGTCGCGGATGGCGAGGTCCTTGCCCAGCGGCTGGTTGATGAAGACGTCGATGGTGGCCGCCGAGCCCTGGTTGTTGAAGCCGCCGCTCTTGAAGCCGATGCCCCAGGAGGCGAACAGCGAGACCGCGTCGTTCACGTCGTGGCGGATAGAGAGCTTCGGCTGCACCTGGGTGAAGGTGCGGCTCTGGGGCTGCACGCCGTCCGGGTTCAGCGTCGGGTCCAGGGCCGGGTTCAGCGGCGCGCCGCCGCTGAAGACCCCGTCGTTGACGAAGTCGACGAACTCAGTGCGCGGCTCGGTCGGTACCAGGCTGCGTGCCTCGCGCTCCTCACGGTCGTAGCGCAGTGCGAGCGCGAGTTCCGTGCGCTCGGTGACGTCGTAGGCCAGCTGGCCGAACACGGCCCACACGTCGGTATCGAACTCGTCCCACAGCAGCTGCTCGGTGGGGTTGTTCGGGTTGTCCGTGTACAGCGTCGGGATGACGCCGAAGCCCCGGTCGATGGCCAGGTTCACGCCCACCTCGCGCTCCAGGGTGAGGTAGTACAGGCCGGCGATCCAGCGCAGGGCCTGGTCGCCCGGCGAGGCCAGACGCAGCTCGAAGCTTATGTCCTCCTGGTCGCGCACCTGGTACTGGGTACCGTCGCAGGTGGTCGGCGTATAGGGGCCGAGGATGGGGTCGGCGCCGAAGCTGCCGTCCACGGGCAGGAGAATCTGCGGCGGCGGCAGCGTGACGCCGGCCAGCGTCAGCGCGATGGAGTTCGGCAGGCAGGAGTCCGGCGTGGCGTCATCGGCATTGAAGAAGCCGAACGCCGCGCTGGTGCCGTCCGAGGAGAGTGAGTTCTCGATGTTGCTGTACAGCAGCCAGCTGGTGAGGCTGGCCCATCCCAGCTCGTAGTCCGCCTTGACCGAGAACTCCGTCGCCTCCTGGTCGTTGGTCGGGTCGATGTTCGGCTGAAACACGAACTCGTGATCGTCGACGTCCTCGTTGAAGAAAGAGGCGAAACCCTCGCCGAACAGGGGATCCAGCACGGGCGCGAAGCCGGTGGCGAAATCCGGCAGGTGGAAGGCCGCATTGAAGCCGATGGACGCGGCGTCCACCTGGCCGTAGCGGGCCTTCACGTCCACGGTGAGGAGGTCGGTGGGCTCGAATACCAGCCGGCCGTTGATATTGTAGTTCTCGAAGTCGTCGACCACGTCGGCGTCCAGGAAAGTGTTCGTATAATAACCGTCGGTGTCGCGCCAGTCGCCGCCCAGGCTGAACGACACGGTGTCGGTGAGCGGCCCGCTCACATAGCCGGTGGCGTAGTAGGTGCTGTCGCCGGCGGCGCTCACCTTCACGTTGCCGCCCAGTTCCTCGCCGGGCATCTTCGTGCTGACGATGATGGCGCCCGCCGCCGCGTTACGGCCGTACAGCGCGCCCTGGGGCCCCTTCAGGATCTCGATCTGCTGCAGGTTCGAGAACTCCCGGTTGAAGGCCGCCGGGTTGGTCATGAGGATGCCGTCGATGATGAAGGCCACGCTGTTCTCGGCATCGCGGGCGCCGTTCAGGCCGCGGATGTTGATCTGGGTGTCGCCGACCTCGGCCGCGTCGACCAGGCTCACGCCCGGGGTCAGCTTGATGAAGTCTTCCGCGCGCTCCACGCCGGCACGCTCGAGCCGATCCTCGGTGAGCACCGTGACGGTGGCCGGCACGTCCTGGAGGGTTTCCTCGCGCTGCCGGGCAGTGACGATGATCTCCTCGATGCCCTGGGCCTCCTGCGCCACGGCGGGTACGGTATAAGCGGCGGTCAGAGCGAGTACGCTCGCCACGCCGTACAGCAGGGTCTTCGCACGCATAGGTTTCTCTCCTGGTCTGGATCGGTATTCGAGTTCTGTAACGATGTCGGATATGCCACACACAGTCTGCGTCGGCACTTGCCATCCCCCGCGGGTATCGTATACAAAACTGGCGGGCCGAGTCCACAAAAACCGCGTAAAAGCCAATGACTTGTGATCTTTTGTATACAATATGCCCTGTGCCGGGCGGTGGACAGCCAACGGGCGGAGCTGTCGCGCGGGCACAACAGGGGGCGGTCGGCACGCAAGCGGGGGACCCGACCTGGATACCGTGACCCAGGCGCTGCTCGGCGCTTCCATCGGTGCGGCAGTGGCCGGCCACGGCGGCCGCCGCCGCGGCGCCGCGTGGGGCGCCGCCTGCGGCATCCTGCCGGACCTGGACGTGCTCGTACCGCTGGGCGATCCCGTCTCCGATTTCACCTGGCACCGGGGCTACAGCCACTCGTTGTTCGTGCTGACCGTCGCCGCGCCGGCCCTGTGGTGGCTGATCGCCCGGGTCGACGCCCGGGTGCGGGAACGGCCCCGCCGCTGGCTCGCGCTGGTGTGGCTGGCCTTGTTCACGCATCCGGTGCTGGACGCCTTCACCGTGTACGGCACCCAGTTGTTCCTGCCGTTCAGCAACCATCCCGTGAGCGGATCGACGCTGTTCATCATCGATCCCGCCTTCACCGTGCCGCTGGTCCTCGGCCTGGCCATCGCGCTGCTGGTCCGCGATGCGGCACGCGCCCGTGCCGCCGTGGTCGCCGGCCTGACCCTGGCCGTGGGCTACGTGGGGCTGTCCGTCGCCGCCAAGCTGCATGTCGAGCATGTCGCCCGGGAGACGCTGGCGCAGGCCGGCATCGAGCACCGGGGCGTGCTGACCACACCCGCGCCGTTCAACATCGTGCTGTGGCGCATCGTGGTCATGGAGGAGGGCGGCTACCGGGAGGGCTTCTATTCCCTGCTCGACCCTCCGGGCACGCTCGCATTCGAGCGCCACGAGTCGCGGCCCGAGTTGCTGGACGGCATCCGCGACGCCCGGGCCGTGCAGCGCCTGACCTGGTTCACGCACGGCTTCTACCGCGTCTCCAGCCAGGGCGACCGCATCGTCATCACCGACCTGCGCATGGGCGTCGAGCCCGTCTACGTGTTCAGTTTCGCCGTGGGCCGGCTGCAGGAGGGCGGTGCGAGCCCGCTCGAACCCGAACAGCTGACACCGCTGCGGCCTGGCCCGGGACAGGTGGCGCGGCTGCTCCGCCGCGTGGCCGGCCCGGTCACCTCGGCGGAGGATTCCCGTACAATACCGGGCTCCTGACTGCCCCCGATCGCCAGGCCGCCGAGCCCAGGTCCGCACCCATGAACGATACGACGACAGCCGGTAAGGATTTCATCCGCCAGATCATCGCCGACGACATCGCCGCCGGTAAGCACGGCGGCAGGGTCGTCACGCGCTTCCCGCCGGAGCCCAACGGCTATCTGCACATCGGCCACGCCACCTCCATCTGCCTGAACTTCGGGGTGGCCGCGGAGAACGACGGCGTCACCTTCCTGCGCTTCGACGACACCAACCCGGGCAAGGAGAGCATCGAGTTCGTACGCGCCATCGAGGCGGATATCCGCTGGCTCGGCTTCGACTGGGGCGACCGCCTGACCCATGCGTCGGACTACTTCGACCAGCTGTACGAGTGCGCCGTCGACCTGATCCGCCAGGGCAAGGCCTACGTGGACGACCTCGGCGCCGACGAGATACGCGAGTACCGCGGCACGCTGAAGGAGCCGGGCCGGGAGAGCCCCTGGCGCGGCCGCGGCGTGGAGGAGAACCTGGATCTGTTCGAGCGCATGCGTGCCGGCGAATTCGCCGACGGCGAGAAGGTGCTACGCGCGAAGATCGACATGGCCGCGCCGAACATGCACATGCGTGACCCGACGCTCTACCGCATCCGCCACATCCCCCATCAGCGCACCGGCGAAAAGTGGTGCATCTACCCCATGTACGACTTCGCCCACGGTCTCTCGGACGCCTTCGAGGGCATCACCCATTCGCTGTGCACGCTGGAATTCGAGGACCACCGGCCGCTGTACGACTGGCTGCTCGATCAGCTCGACCTGCCGCACCGCCCGCGCCAGTACGAGTTCTCCCGTACCAACCTGGCGTACACCGTCACCAGCAAGCGTCGGCTGGCCGAACTGGTCGAGCGGGGCACCGTCGCCGGCTGGGACGACCCGCGCATGCCGACGCTCGCCGGCATGCGCCGCCGCGGCTATCCGCCCGGGGCGCTGCGGGAGTTCGCCCGCCGGGTGGGCATCACGAAGAAGAACAAGCTGATCGAGATGGGTTTCCTGGAGGCGACCGTGCGCGAGGTGCTGGACCCCTCGTCGCCGCGGGTCATGGGCGTGATCGACCCGCTCAAGGTGACCCTCACCAACTACCCGGAGGACCGGGTGGAACAGGTCACTGCTCAGAACCATCCCAACGACCCGTCCATGGGCGAGCGGCAGCTGCCGTTCTCGCGCACGCTCTGGATCGAGCGCGACGACTTCATGGAGGACCCGCCGAAGAAGTTCTTCCGGCTGCGACCCGGCGGCGAGGTGCGGCTGCGCTACGCCTATATCATCCGTTGCGACGAGGTGGTGAAGGACGACGAGGGCAACGTGGTCGAGCTGCTCTGCAGCTACGACCCGGAGACCCGCAGCGGCGCGGCGGGCGCCCAGCGCAAGGTGAAGGGCACCATCCACTGGCTCTCTGCGGAGCATGCGGTAGCGGCCGAGGCACGGCTGTATGACCGGCTGTTCACCGAGCCCGCGCCGGGCGCGGAGGGCGACTGGCACGAGGCCATCAATCCGGGCTCGCTGCGGATCCCCGCGGCGCGTGTGGAGCCGGGTGTCGCTGCCCTGGCGCCGGGGGATGCGGTGCAGTTCGAGCGGCTCGGCTACTTCACGGCGGACCCGGACTCGAACGCCGAATCGCCGGTATTCAACCGTATCGTGACGCTGCGCGATTCCTGGGC
>CAYRZI010000172.1:0-5492 GCA_964428605.1 uncultured Woeseiaceae bacterium | reverse complement strand
TTCTCAGCGTAGTCGGCGTTCAGCGCTGCCACCCGGGCCACGTTGGAGCCCTGCTCGCCCACCGGCGCCACGCAGCCGACGACCACGTCGTCGAGCTTGCTCGTATCCAGATGGTTGCGGTCGCGGATGGACTCGAGCACCTGGGTCAGAAGTTCGATCGGCGTCACCTGGTGCAGGGAGCCGCTGGACTTGCCGCGGCCGCGGGGGCTGCGGACGTGATCGAAGATGTATGCGTCTGCCATTTGCGTGATTCCTGTTGCTGGGTTGATGGCTATGCCCCGTTCAGGGCGTAAGAGAGATTCGTATCTGGTCCTTGAAATCGTCGTTGACCTTCTGCCAGTCGATCGCGCCGGGGCTGATCAGCCAGAGGTAAGTCATGCCGGAGATGTAGGCCACGTAGCGGGCGCCCTCGCTCTGCGGGTCCGCATCGGCACGCACGCTGCCCCGCTCCATGCCGCGGCGTACCCAGCCCGCGACGTCCTCGCGCTGGCGCTCGTAGCTCTCGTCGGCGATCTGGCGGAACTCGGAGCGGGGACTGGCGGCCTCGCACAGCAGGATGTGCAGCACCCGGATCTCGTCGGGCCATTTCTCGACGAAGCGGCGGTAGGCCTCGGCGGCCGAGCACATCGCCTCCATGCCCACCTGGCCGTCCACGGCCCGGTCCAGGTGGCTCATCCAGTGTCTCAGTACGGACTTGCCGACCGCCTGGAACAGGCCGGCCTTGGTACCGAAGCGGTAGGAGGCGAGCCCGCGGCTGTAGCCCGCGCGCTCGCCGATGAGCTGGAGGGTGGTCTTCTCGGTGCCCCGTTCCAGGATCAGGGCCTTGGCCGCCTCGATCATCGCCGCATCCGACTGCGCGGAGCGCTCCGCCTGGGTGCGGGGCGCGGTCTCTTCGGCGATCTCGCGGGGATTTACGGACAAAGGAATGCCTTATCGTCGCTACGGTCAGAATTTACTTGTTGTCAACAAGCAAGCGAGTATACTCGCCCTGTTGCAGGGCAACAAGCCATGCGCACCGCACGGTCGCGGTGCATGTTGCCGGATGCGGAAAGCAGGGAAACCGGGGGTCTCCATCCATGAGCGCAGAAGCTTCACAGATACATCACCGGGCGCAGGACAAGGCGCCGGCCACCAACGATGTGGGCCACATACCGGGGGAAGACGGACTTCCCTGGGTGGGCCACGGGTTCGAACTCCTGAAGGACGCGCGCGCGCTGTCGCGGCGCATGCGCGCGACCTACGGGCCGGTCTACCGCACCAAGATGGCGGGACAGTCCAGCATCGCGCTCGCCGGCGCCGATGCGCTGGAGAAGGTGCTGCTGAACCGGGACAAGAACTTCTCCAGCGAGCTCGGCTGGGATCACACGCTGGGCCGGCTGTTCACCCGCGGCCTCATGCTCATGGACTTCGACGAGCACCGCTACCACCGCCGCATCATGAACGCCGCGTTCAAGCGCGAGGCGCTCGAACACTACATGGACAGCATGAACACGGTGGTGAGCGAGGGCATCAAGCCGTGGTCGAGCGAGCGCGACTTCCGCTTCTACCCGGCCATCAAACAGCTGACCCTCGACAACGCGGCGGTCGCCTTCCTCGGCCTCGAGCTCGGCCCGGAGGCCGATCGGCTGAACAAGGCCTTCGTCGATACCGTGGCGGCGAGCCTCGCCATCATCCGCGTCCCGGTCCCCGGCCTCAGCTTCTGGAAGGGCCTGAAAGGCCGCGAGCTCCTCGCCGATTTCTTCGCGCGGCTGATACCGGAGCGCCGCGGCACCGACGGCAAGGATATGTTCACGCGGCTGTGCAATGCCACCACCGACGACGGGCAGTCCTTCACCGACCAGGACATCATCGATCACATGATCTTCCTGATGATGGCGGCTCACGATACGCTCACGAGCACGCTGACCACCAGCGCCTATGCTCTCGCCGCCCACCCCGAATGGCAGCAGCGCCTGCGCGAGGAGGCTCGCAGCGTGGGCGAAGGACCGGTGGAATACGACAACCTCGACAGGCTGGAGCAGACCGACTGGCTGTTCAGCGAGGCCATGCGCCTGTGGGGGCCGGTGCCGTACATCCCGCGCCGCACGCTGCGCGAGTTCGAGTGGCAGGGCTACCGGATACCGGCCAACAGCCAGGTCACCGTATCGCCGGACGCAGCCCATCGCGACCCGAATATCTGGACCGAGCCGGAGAAGTTCGATCCGGAACGCTTCAGCCCGGAACGCGCCGAACACAAGCGCCACGCGTTTGCCTATGCGCCCTACGGCGGTGGCGTGCACAAGTGTCTCGGCATGCACTTCGCCGCCATCCTGGCCAAGGTCTTCCTGCACCGCTTCGTGCTCACCTACGAGTGCAGCGTGCCTGAGGACTACGACTACCGTGTGCAGCAGGTGCCGATTCCGAAGCCGAAGGACGGGCTGAAGCTGCAGCTGACACCGCTTGCGTCCTGACCGCGCCCGACCGTGTGTATTCCCACCGACACTCGATCGACGAGGGAGCAGAGATGTTCACACACGTGATGGTGGGCGCGAACGACCTCGAGCGCTCGAAGCAGTTCTACGACGCCGTGCTGGGCGCCCTGGGGGTGCGCGAGCCGGTGCGCGACAGGGACCGGTACTTCTACCGGGCCCGTGGCGCGACCTTCGCGATCACGAAGCCCATCGACGGCAACCCGCCGACCAGCGCCAACGGCGGCACGATCGGCTTCGCGGCAGAAAGCCCCGAGCAAGTGGAGGCGTTCCACGCCGCGGGCCTCGCGAACGGCGGCACGGCCATCGAGGATCCGCCGGGTCCGCGGCCGAGCGGCATCGGCGATCTGTACCTTGCCTACCTGCGCGACCCAGACGGCAACAAGATCTGCGCGCTGCATCTCTCGCGATAGGCACGCAACTGCCCCAGAACGGGCGCTCTGCACCAGCGCCATTTCCGTGCGATTCGCCGAGATTAGCGAAGCGGCCGGATACCATTCACAGAGGACAATGATCAATGCTCGGGGATACCGCCGTACGGCGAGCAGTGTTCCGACTACGCATCCGCTCGGCAGGCGAATATCTATCCGCGACAGAATTCGTTCCAACCAACTTTCGTGCGGTACTTCGAGTGAATTCGAGAAAACGTTTCCGCGGAAACAACGGACTGCCGTTCCCGCACCCCGTCCGCTTTCCGGTTCAAAGAAGACGTTCTGCCACCTCGGTAGTTGATCTTCTGACTTCTGGAGGCGGCTAGGAGCGGTCTCCGGTCAAGCAGCAGTCCGGGCAGGACCAAAGGTAGCGTGACCCATCCTGCCATCGCGATGTCGAGCGGTTTACATAAGTATCGCTTCATCAATAGGGCTTGTTAGCCGACCGCTGTTGTCATGCTCATGAAACTGATATAGCGTCAGACTCCCCAACCGAGAAGAATAAAGGCAGAGGCATGAAATCAATCACTTCATTGATCGTCCTGGCCACCGTAATTGGCACAGCGTTGATCTTTTCCAGCACGGCGAACGCTTCAGATTGGGAGCGAATCGACCTGACTGGTACATACACAGTCGAAATCCCAGACGGCGCTGGTGGAACGATATTCCGTACCGTGGAGCCCTCATGTTCGGGCGGGCCCGTGAAAGATGATCAGTCGCCTCTAGGCTTTCGCCCTGGCAAGTCTGACTACTACTTCTTCGTTCGTGCCGGCAACCCGAATCGAATTCTGATTGCGTTGGATGGTGGCGGTGCTTGTTGGAATGCAGCCACGTGTATCGGTTCTCCGCTTGCAGGTGACTCGACTTACACCGTAGAGCTCGACGAAACAGCTGAAGGACTCGGGGAAGGAGAGGGATTGCTCGACACCTCGAACGAGGAAAATCCCTATAAGAATTACACGCAAGTCTTTGTGCCGTACTGTTCGGGCGATATCCATTGGGGCAGAAAAGACGTAACTTACAGCCTGACTCTGCAGGAAGGTGCGCCGCCACTTTCTTTAGAGATCAAGCATCGCGGTTCGGACAATGTCCTGTCGGTTCTGAATTGGCTTAAGACCGAAGGTCGCAAGGAATACAACCTGGACTTTCGTCGCGCGCGGGACATCACTGTTACGGGTCTGAGTGCAGGCGGCTACGGCGCAACTTTGGCGTACCCCTATGTCGCAGAGATGGCGCCACGGGCGCGGCTAAACCTGATCTCAGACGCGGCTATCGGTGTACAGACTCAGGCTTTCTATAATCAGACAATCTACGATGCGAGTGAGCGCGATGCTGCAAGCTGGGGTGTTAAGGATAGTCTTCCGCCCTTTGTACCGGGTCTAGACGAGAGCTTTCTGGCATCAACGTCGGCAGAGGATTTTACACCTGCGCTCTTCGGGCTCCTCGCCGAGTACACACCGGAAGCCAAGTTATCCGCGATTACTCACGACTTCGATGCGGTTCAAGTCTTTTTCTATGCGCTCCAGACCGGACAGCTGGCGGCAACGCCGAATGGTCTTGCCCCAAAGCCTGAGGCTTTTGTTGCATGGAATACGCAGATGAAAGCGATAACGGCGGCAGCGGCATCCAATCCCAACTATCGTTTCTTCATTCGTCAGGGTGTCGATCACACTTTTCTTGCGAACGACGAGCAGACCTATGAGGTGATGAGTAACGGCATCAGCGTCGCAGACTGGATCACCAATCAAATCAAGCCAGGCAATCGTGTCTGGGAAAACCTCGGCGGCATGTGACTGAAAGAGCCTGAGGCCCGCCCGCTGCAGCATTTGTGCTTTTGCACGTGTACTGTGGCGGGCGCTCCACAATTTTCGATCTACAACATAGAGGCTTAACTCAGACCCTAGGAGTCCGCTTCGGGTCGACGCCGAAAATCACACGTCAGATCAGTGACATGGCCGCTTTGCAATCGAGAACCGACGCTCGGGTACGTCGTTTCGCTGCCCACAGTACTCGAACAGGGACAGCACTATGCGATTCAGCTGCGAGGCCCGGCTGCCGGTCTGTACGACAAGTGGCGCAAATTGCGAAACAGCACTATAGCAATCGCCGCACCTATCACTGTTGCAACGAGATCCAGCGGATCGAAAGCGAGATTCCCGTACAGCTGCGCCAGCTCCCACACGACCGTCACCACGATAGCCGCTGTCCACAGCCACCAGAATAACCGTCGTTGCTGCTTCCCTTCGCCATCGGTGTAGTGGCCGCCGCTCCGGGAACCGGAGCATCAGGAACCCGAATGTCAGTGTTGGAACGGCGACCAGATTGGGAAGCGTAAGGAGAACCGCCGGCATCTGTTGCCGCCATTGGTCCACCAGCACCAGCGTCACACAACCGGCCAGGGTGATGAGCGTCCATGGCGAAACACATTGCTGATGCAATCTCTCAACGTACCTTGCCAGCGGCCGTCCTCACAGCGAGCTGCAGAGATGGCCGCCGTCCACCACGATGTCGCTGCCCGTCATGAAGCTGCCCGCGTCCGAGGCGAGCAGCAGCAGTGCCCCGGAGAGCTCCTCCACCTGACCGATTCGCTTCA
>CAYRZI010000171.1:0-5566 GCA_964428605.1 uncultured Woeseiaceae bacterium | reverse complement strand
ACTGCCATCGCGCCGGACAGGCGGTGCTCGAGCTGCTGGAGCGCGACATCCGGCCCTCGCACATCCTCAGCCGGGAGGCTTTCGAGAACGCCATCACCGTGGTGATCGCGCTGGGGGGGTCGACCAACGCGGTGCTGCACCTGCTGGCCATCGCCCATGCAGCGGGCGTGCCGCTGGCACTCGACGACTTCACCCGTATCGGCCGCCGCGTGCCGGTGCTCGCTGATCTCAAGCCGAGCGGCCGTTACGTGATGAGCGATCTGGTGGCCATCGGCGGCATCCAGCCGCTGATGAAGACGCTGCTCGATGCCGGCCTGCTGCACGGCGACTGCCTGACGGTGACGGGACGCACGCTGGCCGAGAACCTGGCGGATGCCGGCACCTATCCGGAGGGTCAGGACATCGTCCGTTCGCTGGACGACCCGCTGAAGGCCGACAGCCACCTGGTGGTGCTGTACGGCAACGTGGCGCCCGAGGGGGCGGTGGCGAAGATCTCCGGCAAGGAGGGCACGTGCTTCACCGGGACTGCACGCATCTACGAGGCCGAGGAAGAGGCCCTGCAGGCCATCCTGGACGGCGAGGTGCAGGCCGGCGACGTGGTCGTGGTGCGCTACGAGGGACCGGTGGGCGGGCCCGGCATGCGTGAGATGCTGAGCCCCACCAGTGCGATCATGGGCAAGGGGCTCGGCGACAAGGTGGCGCTGATCACCGACGGCCGTTTCTCCGGCGGCAGCCACGGTTTCGTGGTGGGGCACGTCACGCCGGAGGCGGCGGTGGGCGGACCCATCGGCCTGCTGCGCAACGGCGACCGCATCACCATCGACGCTGCCGGGTGCCGCATCGAGGCGGACCTGTCCCCGGAGGAGCTCGAGGCGCGTCGCGCCGACTGGGTGGCTTCCCGGCGCCCGCCCTCCCGCGGCCTCCTCGCGAAATACGCACGCCAGGTCAGTTCCGCCTCCCTCGGGGCGGTGACTGATCGCTTCGACGACGACTGAGCACGGCGGCATGGCGGTGACGACGGACACGGTGCCGGCAGAGGCACCCTTCGAGGATGCCCGGGAGCTCGGGGCACCGGCCGAGTGCGCCGATTCTCCCTGGGTGGTGATGAAGTTCGGCGGCACCAGCCTGTCCTCGCGGGAGGACTGGGAGCGGGTCGCCGCGCTGATTGGCAACCGCATGCAGGCAGGACTGCGGCCGCTGGTGGTGTGCTCCGCAATGGCGGGGGTGTCGAACGCCCTGCAGACCCTGATCGAACAGGCGATCGCCGGTGACCCGGAGGCGGTACTCGGCGAGATCCTGGAGCGTCACCGGCAGCTTGCGGCAGAGCTGGAGCTCGATGCGGAGGCCGTGATCGGGGAGTACTTCGACGAGCTGCGCCAGCTGGCGGCGGGCATCCGCCTGATCCGGGAGGCGAGCCCCCGGGTGCAGGCCCGCCTGATGGGACTCGGTGAACTCATGAGCACGCGCCTCGGCGCCGCCTGGCTGGGCGCACGTGGTGTCGACGCGGCCTGGGCCGACGCCCGGGATCATCTGGCGGCGACGGAACAGCCCAATAAGAACGAACGCCAGCATTTCCTGACCGCGGTCTGCGCGCACGAACGGGACCCGGACTTCCCGCAGCGGTTCGGACCGGGCACCGGCGCGGTGCTAACCCAGGGCTTCATCGCCCGCAACGGCGACGGCGAAACCGTCCTGCTGGGCCGGGGCGGCTCCGACACCTCCGCCGCCTATTTCGCGTCCCTGCTGGGCGCGCGCCGGCTGGAGATCTGGACCGACGTGCCCGGGCTGTTCAGCGGCAATCCGCGGGCCGTGCCGTCGGCCCGGCTGCTGACGGCGCTGCACTACGACGAGGCCCAGGAGATCGCCTCCACGGGGGGCAGCGTGCTGCACCCGCGCTGCGTGCCGCCGGTGCGCCGGGCGCAGATCCCGATCCACGTGCGCTGGACGACACGGCCCGAACTGGAGGGCACGGTAATCTCGGCCGCCACCCGGGAAGCCGAACCGCGGGTGAAGGCCATCTCGCTGCGCATGGGTCTCACGCTGGTCTCCATGGAGGGCGTGGCCATGTGGCAGGAGGTGGGTTTCCTGGCCGACGCCTTCGACGTCTTCCGCCGCCACTCGGTCTCGGTGGACCTGGTGTCGACGTCGGAGAGCAACGTCACGGTCTCCATCGACACCGCCTCGGGCGCGCTCGGCGGCGAGGCGATGGAGGCCCTGGTGGAGGAGTTGGAGACCATCTGCCGGGTGCGCGTCATAGAGGATTGTGCGGCGGTCAGCCTGGTGGGGCGGAAGATCCGCACCATCCTGCACCGGCTGGGCCCGGCGCTGGAGGTGTTCGAGGAGCAGCGCATCCACCTGGTGACCCAGGCCGCCAGCGATCTGAACCTGACCTTCGTGGTGGACGACGAGCAGGGCTACCGGCTGGTGCAGAAGCTGCACAGCTCCATCATCGCGCCGCAACGCCGGGGCGAGGCCTTCGGGCCCACCTGGGAGGCGCTGCAGGCCGACGGAGAGCAGGCGCCCTCGTTGCCGCCGCTGTGGTGGAGCCATCGCCGGGAGGAGTTGCTGGCGCTGTGCGAGGCCGGCTCGCCGCGCTACGTGTACGACGCCGAGACCATCCGCGCGGCCATCGGCCGGCTGCAGGCCATCGAGCACCTCGATGCCGTGTTCTACGCCATGAAGGCCAATTCCAACCCGGACGTCCTGCGGCTGGTGGAGGGCGCCGGCGTCAATTTCGAGTGCGTCTCGCCCGGGGAGATCGGGCGGGTGCTGGAGCTGTTCCCGGACATCGATCGCCGGCGCATCCTGTTCACGCCGAACTTCGCCCCCCGGCACGAGTACGCCGACGCGCTGGAGCTGGGCGTCTGGGTGACCCTGGACAACCTGCACCCCCTGCGGGCGTGGCCGGAGGTCTTCCGCGGCCGGGATGTTTTCATCCGCCTGGATCCCGGCCAGGGCCGGGGCCACCACGAGCACGTGCGCACCGCCGGGACTCATTCGAAGTTCGGTATCCCGCTGTTCGAGCTGGAAGAGCTGGAATCGCTGGCTGAGGGGGCCGGCGCCCGTATCGTCGGCATCCATGCCCACACCGGCAGCGGGATCCTGGACCCGGCCAACTGGGCCGAGGTGGCG
This sequence comes from uncultured Woeseiaceae bacterium, assembly GCA_964428605.1. GTDB lineage: Bacteria > Pseudomonadota > Gammaproteobacteria > Steroidobacterales > Woeseiaceae > Lentisalinibacter. The sequence goes on along the minus strand of CAYRZI010000171.1, from coordinate 2,434 downwards.
AACGAGCTGGCAAATGCGGCTTCGCGCTTCCCGGAGGTGCACACCCTGGACCTCGGCGGCGGCCTCGGCATCCCGGAGAAGCCCGGCGAGGAGCCCCTGGACACCGGCGAGCTGGCCCGGCTGCTGGGCGAGCTGCGCCGGGCCTGGCCCGACTACCGGCTGTGGGTGGAGCCCGGGCGCTACCTCGTGGCCGAGTCCGGCGTTTTGCTCGCGCGGGTGACGCAGACGAAGGGCAAGGGTGCCGTGCGCTACGTGGGCATCGAGACGGGTATGAACAGCCTGATCCGCCCGGCTCTCTACGGCGCCTACCACGAGATCGTGAATCTCAGCCGGCTGGGGGAGCCGGCCACCGAGGTGGTGACGGTGGTGGGTCCCATCTGCGAGAGCGGCGACCGGCTGGGCAACGACCGCCTGCTGCCGGAGTCCCGGGAGGGCGACGTCATCCTGATCGCGAATACCGGTGCCTACGGTTACACGATGGGTTCGCGCTACAACCTGCGCGAGCCCGCCGCCGAGATATTGCTCGGCAGCCCCCCGGTCAGCGGGTGAGGCTGCGGTGCCGGGCCTCGAGCTCGGCCGCCACGTCGGCCAGGTCGAGGCCCTCGACGGCGAGCAGCACCAGCAGGTGGTAGAGCAGATCGGCGGCCTCGCCGACGACGGCGTTGCGGCCCGCATCGGTGGCGCTGGCCAGCGCGGTCTCCACCGCTTCCTCGGCCACCTTCTGCGCCACCCGGGCCTTGCCGCCGGCCACCAGACGGGCCGTGTAACTCTGCGGCGCCTGGGCCTCCAGGCGCGCGCGGATCACCTGCTCGAGTTCCCGCAGGAAATCCGGATCGGGTCGTTCGCTCATCAGATTCTCATCTCCACGCCGCGTTCGGCCAGCCAGCGTTTCAGCTCCGCGATATGGATTTCGCCGCTGTGGAATACGCTCGCGGCGAGCGCGCCGTCCACCCGTGCCTCGGCGAATGCCGCCAGGAAGTGCGCCGGTGCGCCGGCGCCGCCCGAGGCGATCAGCGGGATGCCGCACACGGAGCGCACGGCTGCCAGCTGATGCAGGTCGTAACCCTCGCGGACGCCGTCCTGGTTCATGCAGTTCAGCACGATCTCTCCCGCGCCCCGGCGCTGCACCTCGGCCACCCAGTCCAGCGTGCGGCGCCGGGTTGCGGTGGTGCGGTCCGGGTCGCCGGTGTACTGGTAGACGAACCAGTCGCCGTCCTCCTCGCGGCTGTCGATGCCCACCACCACGCACTGCACGCCGAAGCGGGCGGCCAGCCGGCCGATCAGCTCCGGGTCGGCCAGGGCCGGGCTGTTGATCGAGATCTTGTCCGCGCCCCGGTTCAGCACGCTCTCGGCGTCCTCGAGGCTGCGGATGCCGCCGGCCACGCAGAACGGGATATCGAGCACGGCGGCCACACGGGACACCCAGCTGCGGTCCACCGAGCGCCCGTCCGGGCTCGCGGTGATGTCGTAGAAGACGAGCTCGTCGGCGCCCTCGTCCCGGTAGCGCTGCGCCAGCTCCAGGATGTCGCCCACGTCCCGGTGATCGCGGAAGCGAACGCCCTTGACGACGCGGCCGTCGCGGACGTCCAGGCAGGGGATTATGCGTCGCGCGAGAATGACCCGGCCTCCTGTCTCGTCAGTGTGCCTTCCAGCAGCGCCTTGCCGGTAATGGCGGCCGCAGCGCCGCAGGCGCGCAGGGCTTCGAGGTCGGCGACGTCACGCACGCCGCCGGAGGCCTGCAGGCCGATCTGCGGGAACCGGGCAACGAATTCGCCGTACAGCGCGACGTTCGGGCCGGTGAGTGCGCCGTCCCGGCTGATGTCGGTGCACAGCACGTGGCGGAGCGGCGGCTCGGTGAATCGCTCCACCGCCTGCCACAGCGTGAGCTCGGAATCCCGGGTCCAGCCGTGGGTGGTCACCCGCGGGATGCCGCGCTCGTCGAGCCGCACGTCCAGCGCGATCACGATGTGCTGCGGCCCGGCCTCGCGCAGCCAGCCGGTCACGGTCTCCGGACGATTGACGGCCTGGCTGCCGATGACCACCCGGTCGACGCCGCAGTCGAACAGCCGCTGCAGCCGTTCCTGATCGCGGATGCCGCCGCCCACCTGCACCGTCAGAGCGGTCTCCCGGGCGATGGTGCTGATGATGTCCAGGTTGGCCGGGTCGCCGGTGCGGGCCCCGTCCAGATCCACCACGTGCAGTTCCCGGCAGCCGGCCGACTGGTATTCCAGCGCGAGTTCCAGCGGGTCGTGGTCGTAGCCGGTCTCGGCGTCGAACTCGCCCTGGTAGAGGCGCACGCAGCGTCCGCCGCGCAGATCGATGGCCGGCATCACGATCACAGCGCGTACTCCAGGAAATTGCTGAGCACGGTGGCGCCGTGGGACGAGGAGCGCTCGGGATGGAACTGGGTGGCGAAGAAATTGCCGCTCTCGAA
>CAYRZI010000170.1:280-5596 GCA_964428605.1 uncultured Woeseiaceae bacterium | reverse complement strand
GCGTCACGTCTTCGATAGTCTGAATACGGAAACCGACGGCATTCAGCGCGCGCACCGCGGACTCGCGTCCCGGGCCCGGCCCGCGCACGCGTACGTCCAGATTCTTCACGCCGTAGTCCTGCGCCGCCTTGCCGGCCTTCTCGGCCGCCACCTGGGCGGCGAAGGGCGTCGATTTCCTCGATCCGCGGAAGCCGCAGCCACCGGCCGTCGCCCAGGAAAGCGCATTGCCCTGGCGGTCGGTGATCGTGATGATCGTGTTGTTGAAGGAGGCATGCACGTGCGCGATCGCATCCTGCACCTGCTTGCGGACCTTCTTCCGCGTGGTCGTTTTCTTCGCTTGAGCCATCTTATGTCCTTACTCGAATCTGATGCCCGGCGCCTACTTGCGGACCGGACGGCGGGGGCCCTTGCGGGTCCGCGCGTTCGTACGGCTGCGCTGGCCGCGCACCGGCAGGCCGCGACGGTGACGGATGCCCCGGTAACAGCCGAGGTCCATCAGCCGCTTGATGTTCATGGACTGCTCACGGCGCAGATCGCCCTCGACCGTGAAACGGGCCACCTCGTTGCGCAGCCGGGCCACTTCCGGCTCGGCCAGATCCTTCACCTGGACGTCGGGCGCGATACCGGCGGCGTCGCAGATCTTGCGCGCCGTGGTATGGCCGATGCCGTAGATGCTGGTGAGCGCTATCGCCACGTGCTTGTGCACCGGGATGTTTATGCCTGCTATACGCGCCACTGATAAATCCTCTGCTCTCTCTTACTGGCCGCCCTGTGGGGCTTCCTTCTCCGTTAACCCTGCCGCTGCTTGTGCCGCGCATCCGTACAGATGACGCGCACGACGCCGTTGCGCCGGATGATCTTGCAATTGCGGCAGATCTTCTTGACTGATGCACGAACCTTCATGGTCTTTCTCCGTCACCGGGCCGTCAGCGGATCTGGCCCGCGCGACCGTAATTCCTCAGATTGGCCTTCTTCATCATCCCCTCGTACTGATGCGACATCATGTGCGCCTGCAGCTGGGACATGAAGTCCATCGCGACCACCACCAGGATGAGCAGCGACGTGCCGCCGAAGTAGAACGGGATGCTCGGGTAGAACAGCCGCACGAACTCCGGCATCAGGCATACGGCCGTGATGTAGATGGCACCCCAGAACGTCAGCCGCGTCAGCACCCGGTCGATGTACTCGGCCGTCTGCGCACCGGGGCGGATGCCCGGGATGAAGGCGCCGGAGCGCTTCAGGTTATCCGCCGTCTCCTTCGAGTTGAACACCAGTGCGGTGTAGAAGAAGCAGAAGAACGCGATCAGGACGCCGTAGAGCAGCATGTAGACCGGCTGCCCCGGGCCCATGCTGGTGCCGATGTTCTGCAGCGTGCGCTGGACCCAGGTGGGATCTGCGCTGGTACCCGCGAACTGGGCCAGCGTGGCCGGGAACAGCAGAATGCTGGAGGCGAAGATCGGCGGGATCACGCCCGACATGTTGATCTTGAATGGCAGATGCGTGCTCTGGGCGGCATACATGCGCCGGCCCTGCTGGCGCCGCGCGTAATTCACGGTGATGCGCCGCTGGGCCCGCTCCATGTACACCACGAAGGCGGTGACTGCGACGATGGCCAGCAGGATCAGGATGGCGAAGGCCGGTGCCATCTCGCCGTTGCGCACCAGCTCGGCCGTGCCGGCGATGGCGCCGGGCATTCCCGCCACGATGCCCGCCAGGATGATGATGGAGATTCCGTTGCCGATGCCCCGCTCCGTGATCTGCTCGCCCAGCCACATCAGGAACACCGTGCCCGTAACCAGCGTAATGGCCGCGGTGAACAGGAAGCCGGGGCCCGGATTGATGACCAGGTTGGGCTGGTTCTGGATGGCGTAGGCGGCCGTCACCGACTGGAACAGCGCCAGTGCGACGGTGCCGTAGCGGGTGTACTGGGTGATCTTGCGCCGGCCCGACTCGCCTTCCTTCTTCAGCTGCGCCAGGCTCGGCACCACCACCGCGGCCATCTGCATGATGATGGCGGCAGAGATGTACGGCATGATCCCTAGGGCGAAGACGCCGAAACGCTGCAGGGCGCCGCCCGAGAACAGGTTGAACAGCCCCAGGATGTTGCCAGACTGCTGGTCGAAGAAGCTCGACAGCGCAATGGGGTCCACGCCGGGCACCGGGATGAAGGTGCCGACGCGATAGACAACCAGTGCCCCGATAAGGAACAGCAGCCGCTGCCGCAGCTCGCTGAGCTTCCCGCTCTGGGCCAGTGCCATTGCCGGATTGTTACTGGGTGCTTTCGCCACTTTGCCTTCCGTTCAGCGCCGGCGCATGCCGCCGGCTGTCAGTTCGTCCCGGATGTTCCGTGAGTCCGTCCGTCAGTCTTCGATGGACCCGCCGGCCGCCTCGATGGCTTTCCGGGCGCCGGGGGTCACCTTGATTCCTTTGAGCTTCACGGCCTTCGTCAGTTCACCGGAAGCGATCACCTTCACCTTCACGACCCTGCTGCCGACGATGCGCGCCTTGCGCAGAGCCTCGAGGTCGATGGTGTCCGCAGCCACCGTGGCCAGCTCGTGCAGCCGCACCTCCGCGCTCAGATCCCGGCTGGCGGAGTTGAACCCCACCTTCGGCAAGCGTCGCTGCAGCGGCATCTGGCCGCCCTCGAAGCCCACCTTGTGATAGCCGCCGGAACGGGCGTGCTGGCCCTTCTGGCCGCGGCCACTGGTCTTGCCCTGGCCCGCGGAATGGCCGCGGCCCAGGCGCTTGCCCGCCTTCTTGCTGCCCTCTGCAGGCTTAAGCGTGTTCAGACGCATCTCTATGCTTCCTCTACGTTCAGGAGATAGGACACCTTGTTGATCATGCCCCGGTTCTCCGGCGTATCCTCGACGGTGACCGTCTGGTTGATCCTGCGCAGACCCAGCCCCGCCACGCAGGCCTTATGGCTGGCGAGCCGGCCATGGCGGCTCTTCACCAGCGTGACCTTCAGTTTCTGTCCGTTGCCCTGTGCCTTGGCCATGGTGCTAGCCCTGTATGTCTTCCACTTTCTTGCCGCGCTTCGCCGCAATACGGTTCGGCGAATGCACCGACTGCAGCGCGTTGATAGTCGCACGCACCACGTTGATGGGGTTGCGCGAGCCGTAGCTCTTGGCCAGCACGTTGCGCACGCCCGCGCACTCGAATACCGCGCGCATGGCACCGCCCGCGATGATGCCGGTACCTTCCGAGGCCGGCTGCATCAGCACCTTCGTGGCGCCGTGGCGGCCCTTCACCTCGTACTGCAGCGTCTCGTCCTTCAGGTGCAGCGACTTCAGGTTCTTCCTGGCGGCCTGCATCGCCTTCTGGATGGCGATGGGAACCTCGCGTGCCTTGCCGTAGCCGAAACCGACCTTGCCGGCACCGTCGCCGACCACGGTCAGCGCCGTGAAACCGAACTGGCGACCACCCTTCACGACCTTGGCGACCCGGTTCACGGTCACCAGCTTCTCGAGAAGATCGTCGCTACCTTGTTCCATTCTTGCCATGTGTCACTACCCGATGTCCCGCCTCTCGCCTGGCGGGTGTTCAATAATCCTAGAACTGCAGCCCGGCCTCGCGCGCCGCTTCCGCCAGGGCCTTCACACGGCCGTGGAAGCGGAAACCGGAGCGGTCGAACGCCACCGAATCCACACCCGCGGCCTTCGCCTTCTCGGCGATGAGGCGGCCCACTTCGGCGGCCGCCTCCGCGTTGCCCGTGTTCTTCACCTTCTCGCGGAGTTCCTTCTGCACCGTGGAGGCGCTCGCCAGCACGCTCGCCCCGTCCGGCGAGATGACCTGGGCGTAGATGTGCCGCGGCGTCCGGTGGACGCTCAGGCGGTATACGGCCAGCTCGCTGATCTTGGCCCGCGCCCGGCGGGCGCGGCGCAGCCGGCTCTGTTTCTTGTCCAGTCTCATATCCTGAAATCCTCGGAACCGCTTACTTCTTCTTCGCTTCCTTCATCACGACGCGCTCGTCCGCGTAACGCACGCCCTTGCCCTTGTAAGGCTCCGGCGGACGGAAGCGACGGATCTCGGCGGCGACCTGACCCACCTTCTGCTTGTCGGAACCGCGCACCACCACCTCGGTCTGGCTCGGCGTCTCCACCTGCACTCCCTCGGGCACCTGGTAGGCCACCGGGTGGGAGAAACCGAGTGTCAGATTCAGCGTGTTGCCCTGTGCCTGGGCCCGATAGCCGACGCCGCGCAGCTCGAGCTTGCGCTCGAAACCGTCGGTGACGCCCCGGACCATGTTCGCCAGCAGCGCACGGGTGGTGCCCGCCATGGCGACGGCGAAACGCGAACCCGAGCGCGGCTGCAGGGTGAGCGTGCCCTCTTCCTGACCGAGCTCCACCTCGTGGTTGAGCTCCATCTCCAGTGCGCCTTTCGGGCCCTTCACGGTGACGGCGATACCGTTCACGGTGACCTCCACGCCCTTGGGCAGCACTACGGGTTGTTTTGCGACTCTAGACATTTTCCTGACTCGTTCTATCCCTTAGGAGACGACGCAGAGCACCTCTCCGCCGATGCCCTTCGCGCGGGCCTGCCGGTCACTCATGAGCCCGGCGGAGGTGGACACGATGGCCACGCCGAGGCCGCCGAGCACCCGGGGGATGTCGTCCTTGCCACGGTAGATGCGCAGGCCGGGACGGCTCACCCGCTGGATACGCTCGATCACCGGCGCGCCCTCGAAGTACTTGAGATCGACGGTGAGCTCGCGCTTGGCGCCCTCGCCCTCGATCCGGTAGTCGGCGACATAACCCTCGTCCTTCAGCACCTCGGCCACGGCCGCCTTGATGCTCGAGGCGGGCATGGTGACGCTCACCTTGCGCGCCTTCTGACCATTGCGGATGCGGGTCAGCATGTCGGCGATGGGATCGGTCATGCTCATATCATCAACCTCTGTTACCAGCTCGCCTTGGTGAGACCCGGGATCTCGCCCTTCATTGCGGCCTCGCGCAGCTTGTTCCGCGCCAGCCCGAACTTGCGGTAGTAGCCGTGGGGCCGGCCGGAGATCGCACAGCGGTTACGCAGCCGCACCGGACTCGCATCCCGCGGCAGCGCCTGCAGCTTCGCCTGGGCGGCGCGCCGTTCTTCGTCGGAACTCTGCGTGCTGGCGATTACCGCCTTCAGCTCGGCTCGTTTGCGCGCGTAACGCTCTACCGTCTTCAGACGCTTGCGCTCACGCTCTACCATCGATTTCTTTGCCATCGCCTGGAACCTGCCTATTTCTTGAACGGGAAGTTGAACGCCTCGAGCAGCGCCCGGCCTTCCTCGGGATTGGTGGCTGTCGTCGTTATAGTGATATCCATGCCCCGGATC
>CAYRZI010000170.1:0-270 GCA_964428605.1 uncultured Woeseiaceae bacterium | reverse complement strand
GTCGATCTCGGGGAAGATGATCTGCTCGCGCACGCCCATACTGTAGTTGCCCTGGGTGTCGAACGAGCGCGGATTCAGGCCGCGGAAGTCGCGAACACGCGGGATGGCGATATTGACGAGCCGGTCGAGGAACTCGTACATGCGCTCCCGGCGCAGCGTCACCTTGGCACCGATCGGGAAGCCCTCGCGGATCTTGAACCCGGCCACGGACTTGCGTGCATTTCTGATCACCGGCTTCTGGCCGGCGATACGCGTCATGTCGGCGACCGC
>CAYRZI010000169.1:1660-5614 GCA_964428605.1 uncultured Woeseiaceae bacterium | reverse complement strand
TCAGCGTGTTGCAGCCCTCCCTGATGCCCATGGGCCCGCCGTTGAAGTAGCGGCCCGCCACGTCGTGTTCCGGCAGCTTCTGGTACGTGCTCACACGGTGCAGGTCCGGGTGGGCGAGGGAGCAGTGGTAGCACTCGTTGTAGTTCTCGCAGATCAGCTTCCAGTTCGCCGCCACCTCGTAGTCGTGCCTTGCCACGCGGACGAGGCCCGCGGTGTCGTAGCGGGAGAGGTCGGGGAAGTCGGCATAGGCCGAGGCGAGCGGCTCCGCCTCGTCGTCCAGGTTGATGAAGAGGAAGCCGCAGAGGCTCTCCACCCGTACCTCGCGTAACGGGAAGCGGCGGCGGTCGAAGCCCGCCACGGCCTCCATGCCCGGGGCTGCCGCGAGCGTACCGTCCAGGCCGTAGGCCCAGTTGTGATAAGGGCAGCGGAACATCCGGCAGTTGCCGCTGCCCGATGCGAGCCGGGTGCCCCGGTGGCGGCAGGTGTTGTGCCAGGCGCGCGGGCGCCCGTCGCCGTCGGCCGCGATGATGACGGATTCGGGACCCACGTCCACCACGAAGAAGTCGCCGGGAGCGGACAGCAGGCTGTGGTGGCCCGCCGCCAGCCAGAGGCGGCGGAAGATGTCGGCGAGCTCGCGCTCGTACAGCGGCCGGTCGTGGAAAATCCACCCGGGCGGGGCCCGTGCCACGCCGAAATCCCGGTCGGTCGCCTCTGTCCCCTTTCTGTGCTCGTCCTGGCGTACCGTCGTCATCCTCGGCCTCGCCGTCGGTGTGCCGTCGGCCTCATTATCCCGGCGGCGCGGCGCGGGTGCCAGCGCAGTCGGAGCGTGCCCGCGTGCTACCATCGGCCGGGATTTCGATGGTCGGGGACAAGAAGAATCAGAAGCCTGCTCGCCCTGGTAACGCTGCTCGCCGCCGCCTCGCCGGCAGCGGCGGAAACCCGCCTGGAGCCACCGCAGGTGGCCCTGGACGGCGTTGCCTTCGACGTGACCGTGGCCGGCGCGCCGCCCGGTGCCCGGCTGGAACTCGACGCCGGTCCGCTGCGTTTCGAGGCCGTCGCCGACCCGGAGGGCAGCGCGACGTTCAGCGACGTGCTGGTGGACGAACCGCAGTCGCTGGAACTCGTCGTCTACGACCTCGCCGAGGCGCCGCCCCGGGCGCTGGCCGAGGCGCCGCTGCGGGTCATTCCCGGCTGGCTCTCCATCCTGCCGCCGCTGCTCGCCATCTTCCTGGCGCTCGGCCTGCGCAGCGTCATCCCCTCGCTGATGCTGGGCATCTGGTTCGGCGCCACGGCGCTGGTCTCGCTCAGCCCGGCCGGCGCCTTCCGCGGCCTGCTGGACGCCTTCCAGGTGCACGTCGCCGGCGCGCTGGCCAACAGCGACCACGCCATGATCATCCTGTTCAGCCTGATGATCGGCGGCATGGTGGGGATAGTCACGCGCAACGGCGGCATGCACGGCGTGGTGCGGCTCATCATGCGCAAGGCCAGGGACCGCATCAGCGGGCAGGTCTCGGTCTGGCTCATGGGCATCGCCATCTTCTTCGACGACTACGGCAACTCGCTCGTGGTCGGCAATACCGCCCGCTCGGTGACCGACCGCCTGCGCATCTCCCGCGAGAAGCTCGCCTACATCGTGGATTCCACGGCGGCGCCCATCACCTGCGTGGCACTGGCCACCACCTGGATCGGTTACGAGGTGGGGCTGATCGGCGACGCTCTGGAGCGCATCCCGGAGTTCAACCAGAACGCCTATTCGGTGTTCCTGAGCACCATCCCCTACAACTTCTATCCGCTGTTCGCCCTGTTCTTCGTGTTCCTCGTGGCCATCACCGGGCGCGACTTCGGCGCGATGCACGCTGCCGAGGTGCGGGCCCGGGGAGGGCGGGTGCGCTCGGAGGCCTCGGAGGCCTCCAGCGGTGAGGGGCTGGAGGAACTCGAGCCGCCGGAAGAGGCGCCGACACGCGCGCTGAACGCGGTGGTGCCCATCCTGGTACTGATCGGCACGCTGCTGGCCGCACTGCTGATCACCGGCGAAGGCGAGACACTGCCCGAGATCATCGGCAGCGCGGACCCTTACAAGTCGCTGATGTGGGCGTCTCTGCTGAGCGTGATCGTGGCCGCCGGCCTGTCCCTGGTGCAGCGCATACTGGACCTGGACGAGGTCATCGACGCCTGGTACACGGGCGTGCGCTCGATGCTCTTCGCCATGATCATCCTGGTGCTGGCGTGGGCGCTGGCGGGCATCGCCGGCGAGCTGCACACCGCGGATTACCTGGTCAGCCTTCTGGGCGACTCCCTGCCGCCGGCGGTACTGCCGGCGCTCGTGTTCGTGCTCTCGGCGCTGACGGCGTTCAGCACCGGGACCAGCTGGGGAACCATGGGTATCCTCATGCCGCTGATCATCCCGCTGACCTGGGCGGTGATGTCGGCGGCGGGCATGACCGGCCCGGAATACCACGGCATCCTCTATTCGGCCATCGCCTGCAACCTGGCGGGCGCGGTCTGGGGCGATCACTGCTCGCCGATCTCGGACACCACCATCCTGTCGTCGATGGCGAGCGGCTGCGATCACATCGAGCACGTGCGCACCCAGCTGCCCTACGCCATGGCCGTCGGCCTGGTCGCTCTCCTCATCGGCACGTTGCCGACCGGTTACGGGCTGCCCTGGTGGATTGCCCTGCCGGCGGGCGGCGCCGTGCTCTACGGGGTCATCCGCGTGCTGGGCCGGCGGCCCGAGGCGGAGGCGTCCGCGTCTGCGGATACGGGCTGACACCTGTCCCGGTCAGGCCGGACGGATGGCGTTCCGCGGCCGGATGGATAAACTAGAGCGGTGCCCCGGCACAGTCCGGCGCGGATGGCGGGGGAAAGCCATGGCCACGAATCCACGCGATACCCTGCGGCTGCGGTCCGGCGAAGCCGTCGACGCCGAAGGCATCATGACCGACCGGGACTTCCAGTTCCTGATCGCCTCGCTGCTGGTGCGCATAGCAAAGACCGACGGCACCATCTCCACGGCCGAGACGTCCCAGATGCTCGCCATCACGGAGAGCCACTTCCATCTGAGCAGCGCCGAGGCGCTGGAGCTGCTGACCACGGCCGTGGAAGAGGCGCCGGAGCCGGCCGAGCTGGAAGCGCAGCTGCGCGCCCTCCGGAGCCTGCTGGATCCCGCCGAGAAGGAGGAAGTGGCGGTGCTGATGCTGGAGCTCATCGCCGCCGACGGCCGCCGCGAGTCGGCGGAGCTGGACGTGCTGCACTACGCCGCGGAGGTGCTGGAGATCCCGCCGGAGGTCATGCACTCGGCGTTCGAGCGATTCTTCGAAAAATAAATGTAGGAGGGGCTTTAGCCCCGATCCATTAAACAATCGGGCCTGAAGGCCCTCCTACCTGGTTGATCGGACGGATCAGTCGGCGGGGGTCAGCTTCAGCAGCTTGCCGTTGCGCTCGTCGGTGAGGAGCCAGAGCAGGCCGTCGGGGCCTTCCGCCACCGCGCGGATGCGGCCGTAGGCGTCGTCCAGCATGCGTTCCTCGGCCACGACCTCGTCGCCCTCCAGGGTGAGCCGCACCAGCAGGCCGAACTTGAGCGAGCCGGCGAACAGGTCCCCCTGCCATTCCGGGAACGCCTCGCCGTTGTAGAAGGACATGCCCGAGGGGGCGATGGAGGGCGTCCACTGATGGACCGGCTGCGCCATGCCTTCCTGCTCGGTCCCTTCGCCGATCTTCGTGCCGATGCCGTAGTTGCGCCCGTAGGTGATCACCGGCCAGCCGTAGTTCACCCCGGCCCGCATGAGGTTAACCTCGTCGCCGCCCTGCGGCCCGTGCTCGTGGGTCCAGATCTGGCCGTTCGCCCTGAGCGCCATGCCCTGCATGTTGCGGTTGCCGTAGGTCCAGATCTCCGGCTGCGCGTCGTCCCGGCCGACGAATGGGTTGTCTTCCGGCACGCTGCCGTCCGGGTTC
>CAYRZI010000169.1:0-1650 GCA_964428605.1 uncultured Woeseiaceae bacterium | reverse complement strand
CGTTGTGGGAGGAGAGGTCCTGGGCGGACGGACGGTCGCCACGGTCGCCGTAGGAGACATAGAGCTTGCCGTCCGTGCCGAAGAGCAGACGCGAGCCGAAGTGCCGCTTGCCGTTCGTCTTCGGCACGGCCCGGAAGATGACCTCTACGTCGCTGAGCGACTGCCCGTCGAATCGGCCGCGCAGCACCTCGGTGCTGTAGCCGCCGTCGTCGCCACGGCCGGCGTAGGACAGGTAGACCAGGCGGTTGTTCGCGTAGTCGGGATGCAGCGCCACGTCCAGCAGGCCGCCCTGGCCGTGCTGCTCGATGGGCGGCAGCCCTGCGACGGGCGCGGGCTGCAGCTCGCCGCCGCGCACGATGCGCAGGGTGCCGCGGCGCTCGGTGACGAGGATGTCGCCGCCGGGGAGGAACGCGAGCCCCCAGGGGTGGCTCAGGCCGCCGGTGACCACGGACACTTCGATGTCGTGGCGGTCCGTTTCGAATTGCTCTGCCCCTGCCTCGGCGGCCGCGCCCGCAAGGGCGACGGCGGCCAGAATCGACCAACCCGATACCCGCAGCATGGTTACTCTCCCAATGGTCAGTGTTCGTATGGTCAGTATTCGTGTGGCCGGCGGTTCGCCGGCGGCTCGTTCGTCTTCTAGTCGACCTTGCTGACGGCGATGCGTTCCGCGCGTCGCCGGCCTGCCGCGATCACCCGCAGCTTGTAACCGCGCCATTCTACCTCGTCGCCGACCTCGGGCAGGCGCCCTAGCAGTGTGCTGACGAGACCGCCGGCGGTGACCACGTCCGCCTCCGGCTCCCAGCGCAGACCGAGCTGACTGCAGAGCTTGCGCAGATCCACGGTGCCCAGCGCCTCCAGGCTGCCGTCGGGCTGGGGCCAGATCTCCTCCGTGGGCCGGTCGGTTTCGTCGTAGATCTCGCCGACGATCTCCTCCAGCAGGTCCTCGTTGGTGACGATGCCGAGGAAGGTGCCGTACTCGTCCACCACCAGTGCCATGTGGGTGCGGGTCTCCTGGAAGGCGAGCAGCAGCGAGTTGACCGGTTTGGTCTCCGGCACGATCAGCGGCTCGCGCACCAGCGCTTCCCAGTCCACCTCGTCACGCTCCTGCAGGTGGATCAGCAGCTCCTTCGCCAGCACGATGCCCGCGGTCTGGTCCAGGTCGTCGGTGGGCGAGTAGGGGAAGCGGCTGAAGCGCTCCTCCTTGAGGGTCTGCAGGAGTTCCTGCCGGCTCATGGTGCCGGACAGGAAGCGCACCGACGCCCGCGGCACCATCACGTCCACGGCGCGCAGCTGGCGCAGATGGGTGGCGCCGACGATCATGGACGCCGTGCGCAGCCCCACGCTGCCCTCCCGCCGGCCCAGCGAGGCCAGCAGCCGGATCTCCTCCACAGAAGTGATAGGCATCTCCTCACCCCCGCCGCGCAGCGCCCGGGACAGCATGCCGCTCACCGCCACGAACGGTTTCAGCGCGACGGTGAAGGCCTGGATGCCGTAGGCGACCGGGGTCGCGAGCAGATCGGAATAGGTGACCCCCACCGTCTTCGGGATGATCTCCGTGAACAGCAGTACCGCGACAGTGAACACGATGGTGAAGATCCACAGCGTCTGCGGGTCGAATACGTTGGAGTAGCTGGCGCCGGCCACCGAGGC
>CAYRZI010000168.1:0-5628 GCA_964428605.1 uncultured Woeseiaceae bacterium | reverse complement strand
CCATGCCCACGCGATGGCGGGCCTAAGCCAATAGAAAGCCGGATCGCGCCTGAAGGCCCTCCTACACAAATGTTCCGGGTTCCGGTATCATTCGCGCCCCCTCGTTGAGGGATCCGCCGGCGGGCCTGGTCGCAAGGCTCTCCGGCGATTTTTCATCCGACCGGAGAAAGCTCATGAACGAAGAGTACGATCTGGTTGCGGAGTACCGGGAAGACCAGGGAAAAGGTGCGAGCCGCCGCCTGCGTCGCGAAGGTAAGCTACCCGCAATCGTCTATGGCGGCGACCGGCCGCCGAGGGCCATCACCCTGGACCACGACAAGGTCCTGCAGCAGTCCGAGAGCGAGCGCTTCTACTCGAGCGTGCTCATGGTGAAGGTGGGTGAGAGGGCCCAGGAAGTGATCCTGAAGGACATCCAGCGCCATCCTTCCAAGAACAAGCTGCTGCACCTGGACCTGCAGCGCATCGTCGCCGGTGAAGCCATCCGCATGAACGTGCCGATCCACTACCTGAACGAGGAGTCGGCGAAGGGCGTGAAACTGGAAGGCGGCGTGATGTTCCGTCAGTACAACGAGGTGGAGGTCAGCTGCCTGCCGAAGAACCTGCCCGAGTACATCGAGGTGGACGTGGCCGAGCTCGGCATGGACGAACAGCTTTACCTGTCCGACATCAAGGTGCCCGAGGGCGTCGAGATCGTCGAGCTCGCCCAGGAAGACGCCGAGGACCAGATCATCGTCTCCATCCACATGCCGCGTCAGGTGGTCGAGGAAGAGGAAGGCGAGGAAGCCGAAGAGCCGGAGGCGGGCGAAGTGCCCCGCGTCGGCGACGAGGAAGAGGACGAGGGCGGAGACGAGTCTTCGAAGGAAGACTGATCCGCCTGCTTCCTGCCCACGGAAAAGGCCGCCGCGTGCGGCCTTTTTCTTGTCCGCCTTTCTTGTGCCTGCCCGGAATCGCGCTAACATGCCGGAGCCATGGAATACCCACCCGTGAAGGCGATAGCCGGCCTGGGCAATCCGGGAGGCCGCTACTCGGAAACCCGCCACAACGCCGGTTTCTGGTTCGTCGACGAGCTGTCCCGGCGCCACGGCGGCAGCTTCAGCTACCAGAAGCGCTTCGACGCCGACGTGTGCCGGGTGCATGTGGACGGCGGCGAGGTGTGGCTACTGAAGCCGCACTCCTACATGAACCGCAGCGGCGGACCGGTGCGCGCATTCATGGACTACTACCGCCTTGCGCCGGGCGAGATTCTCGTGGCCCACGACGAGCTGGATCATCCGCCCGGCACGGTGCGGCTGAAGGAGGGCGGCGGCCACGGCGGGCACAACGGCCTCCGGGACGTCACCCGGCACATCGGGCCGGAATACCCGCGCCTTCGCATCGGCATAGGCCATCCGGGCCATCGGGATGAGGTCACCGACTACGTCCTGCGCCGCGCGCCGGGCGGCGAAGAACGGCTGATCCGCGATGCGGTGGACCAGGCGGCCGACGTAATCCCCGTGTTGATCGGGAAGGGCATGCAGCAGGCGATGAACCGGCTGCACACCAGGCCGGCGGAAAAGCCCGGTGATACCGGCGGGGGCGGCGATGAGCGAGCCGAGTGACTACTGCCGGGACCCGCGCGTCCTGCGGCTGCACGCCGCCGTGCAGCACTATGCCTGGGGCAGCACGGATTTCATCCCGGACCTGATCGGCGAGCCTAACCCGGACGGCGAACCCTGCGCCGAGCTCTGGCTGGGCGCCCATCCGGACCGGCCCGCCGAGGTGGACCTGGGCGCCGCCAGGGTGGGACTCGACCGCCTGGTGGCCGCCTGTCCGGAGCGGCTCCTCGGCGAGCGGACCGCCCGGCGCTACGGGGAGCTGCCCTATCTCCTGAAGGTCCTGTCGGCGGCGGTGCCCCTGTCCATTCAGGCCCATCCCGACCGTGCCCAGGCGGAGGCCGGCTATGCCCGCGAGGACGCCTGCGGCATCCCGCTGACTGCGCCCAATCGCAACTACAAGGACACGAACCACAAGCCCGAGGCCCTGGTGGCACTGACGGAATTCCATGCGCTGCGCGGTTTCAGGCCCCTTGAGGAAATCGCGGCGCTGCCCGGCGAGGTGCCGGAGTTCGCACCGCTGCTGGCGGAGTTCGAGGCCACGCCGGCCGGGCTGCAGGCGCTGTACCGCCGGCTGATGACGGCTCGGCAGGGCGTGGTGGACGCCGCGCTGGCGCCGCTGCTCGAGCGCCTGCACCGTGAGGCGCCGGCGGACCCTTCCGAGCGTGGCTACTGGACCCTGGAGGCGGACCGCCAGTTCTCCCGGGACGGCCACCACGACCGGGGTCTTTTCTCGGTGTGGCTTCTGAACCTGATGCGGCTGGCTCCCGGCGAGGGCATCTACCTGCCGGCCGGTAACCTGCACGCGTACCTGCGCGGAACGGGCATGGAACTCATGGCCAACTCCAACAACGTGCTGCGCGGCGGGCTGACGCCGAAACACGTGGACGTGGACGAGCTGCTGGACGTGGTGACTTTCCGGGGCGGCGCACCGGCGGTACTGCTGCCCGAGGCGCATGGGCCGGAATCGGTCTACCGCACGCCGGCCGGCGAGTTCGAGCTCCGCCGTATCGAGCTGCCCGCGGGCGGGGAGTGGCACAGCGGCCGGGACCACGGGGCGGACATCCTGATCGTGACCGCGGCGGATGCCGATCTCGTGCTGGAGAGTGCCGGCACGATGCTGGGGCTGGCCCGGGGCGAGAGCGTCTTCGCGCCGGCGGCAGTGCCTTACTCGCTGCGCACGGAGTCGCCGGCGACGGTGTTCCGTGCGACGGTGCCGGACCCCTTCAGTCCGGCGTGAACGTGTTCACCACGTCGCCGGCCGCCACCGTGCCGGCGCACTCCAGGAATTCCTCCTCGGCCATGCGCGTGAGCAGCGCGGGGTCGGGTGGCGTGTTGGCGATGAAACGGGCCCCGTTTTCCTCCAGGCGGCCGATGACGATACCGCGCTCGGCACCCTCCCGACCGAAGATCACGGTGTAGGTCTCGACGGTGCTCCGGCCGGCGGGCTCGTGCTCGCGGGCAGGGCTCTCCATGGCGTCGATCTCCCGCTGCAGGGGCGCGGCGTCCGTGCGCCGCCACCCGCCCTGCACGGGCCGCGTCGAGTATATGCCGATGGAATGCTTGGTGAGATAGCCGCCGTTGCCGTTCACCAGCGCGTATTCGTCCGGATTGTCCCGGCAGCGCTGCCAGGCCTCGGCGATGGCGTGCATGGTGTAGTTGTTGCCCGGTCCGCCGAAGTAGGGCAGACCGCCGGTCAGGGTGAGGCCGCGCCCGTCGTCCTCGGCGATCCCCAGCGCCTCGGCGGCGGCCTCCACGGCGGACGGAAAGCAGCTGTAGAGGTCGAAGTAGCGGACGTCGTCGATGCCGATGCCGGCCATGGCCAGGGCCTCGGTGCCGGCCAGCCGGATGGCGGGGGAGCTGTGGTAGTTGACCCGGTCGCCGACGAGGAGCTTCTCGCGCAGGTCGGCGCAGCCGTGCAGGTATACCCGGTTCTCCCCGGGGATGCCGAGTTCGTCGGCCTTGCCCGCCGAGGTGAGCACCAGGGCGGCGCCCTGGTCGACGCCGTCCCGGGCGTTCATGAGCAGCGTGTAGGGGAAGCCGATGAAGGGGTTCTCCGCCGAGGGCGTGGCGATCTCCTCGGCGCTGCGCCGGCGGGGAAAATACGCGTAGGGGTTCTCGGCGGCCACCGCGGTGAACGGGCTCAGAAGCCGGCCCATGGCGGCCAGATGCTCGCGGAGGCCGTGGCCCCGCCGGCCTCGGATGGCCTGCTCGAAGAGGGGATAGGTCTGCACCGGGAAGCCGATGCCGTGGGCCAGTTCGCGGGGGTCGACGAACATGACGCCGAAGCCCCGGTCGTCCAGCTCGCCCTCCACCTCGTCCTGCCAGTCGAGGGTGAGCCCCGCCCGCCTTGCCCCCTTCTCGGTCGCGATCGCCTCGCCGCCGGCGAGCAGCACCGCCTCGGCTTCGCCGCGGGCGATCATCTCCGCGTACTCGTTGACGTAGCGCTGGGGCACCTCGCCGCCGGCCTCGGAGTAGACGGCGCGGGCGGGGTCGGCGCCGATGTCCCGGGCGAGGCTGCGGGGCGGGTTCGTCGCCCGGCCGTGGTCGTGGCTGCGCCTGGGCGTGGAGTCGGAGAAGGTACGCGTGACGGCGATCGTGTCCAGGGCGGCGGCCAGGTCGCCCTTCGCGCCGGCAGCGGCCATCGCGGCGCGGGCCGCCTCGGCTGCGATGCCCATCGGGGGAAGCGCCTCCTCGGGAGCCACGTCTCTCTGGGTGTACTGGCCGGCGCCGACGATGACGGGGGTTCTGTTCTGGGGCACTGTCTGCTCTCGCTCGTTCGGCAACGGGGCGCAATGTTAGCGTATCGTTCGTCGGCTGCCACGGGCGGGGCGGCTGAAATGCCGCCGCCCGGGCGGTATGATCGGAGCAATCGAGGGGTATCAGGCCAGGGCAGGCCAACGGTGCCGTCGGCAACCGCCGCGGCCGCCCCGCCGCCGCAACAGGAGAGTATCCATGAGCGCCGTCGCAGACCAGATCCGTGCCAAGACC
Source organism: uncultured Woeseiaceae bacterium (assembly GCA_964428605.1). GTDB lineage: Bacteria > Pseudomonadota > Gammaproteobacteria > Steroidobacterales > Woeseiaceae > Lentisalinibacter. Next base: position 1,045 of record CAYRZI010000168.1, on the reverse strand, counting down.
GCAGAGCCCACCCGTGAAGACATGCTCGCCATGCTCGAGAAGCAGCGCAGCGCCTTTCTCGACGAGGGTTTCGTCGGCCTGGAGACCCGCATCGACCGCCTGAACCGCGCCATCGATCTCGTCATCGACAACAAGGACGAGCTGGTGGCCGCGATGGACGCGGACTTCGGCGGCCGGCCGCGGCCGCTGTCGATGATGACCGACATCATGTCCTCGGTGAGCGCGCTGAAGCATGCGCGCAAGAACGTGAAGAAGTGGATGAAGCCGGAGAAGCGCAAGCTGGACTTCCCGTTGCCGCTGCTGGGCGCGAAGGCGCGGGTGCATTTCCAGCCGAAGGGCGTGGTGGGCTGCATCAGTCCGTGGAATTTCCCGGTGAATCTGACCTTCATGCCGCTGGCTGGCATGTTCGCGGCGGGTAACCGGGTGATGGTGAAGCCGTCGGAGTTCACGGAGCGTACCTCGGCGCTGATGGCCGAGCTGGCCGGGAAGTACTTCGACGAGACCGAACTCGCCTTCTTCCTCGGCGGCCCTGAGGTGGGCAAGGCGTTCTCGACGCTGCCCTTCGATCATCTGAAGTTCACCGGTGCCACCGAGGTGGGGCGCCACGTCATGGCGGCTGCGGCGAAGAACCTCACGCCGGTGACGCTGGAACTCGGCGGCAAGTCGCCGGTGATCATCTCGAAGACGGCGGACATCCGCCAGGCGGCGGAGAACGTGATGCTCGGCAAGCTGATGAACGCCGGCCAGATCTGCCTGGCGCCGGACTACATTCTGGTGCAGGAGTCGCGCCACGACGAGCTGCTGAAGACGATGCAGGAGGTGGCCATCGACATGTATCCGAAGATCCTGGGGAACGACGAGTACACCTCCGTGATCAATGAGCGTCACCACAGCCGGCTGCAGGGCTACGTCGCGGACGCGAAGGAGAAGGGCGCGAAGGTCATGGAGCTGAATCCGGCAGGCGAGGACTTCGAGCACCAGCAGGGCAGTCACAAGATCCCGCCGATATTCATCGAGCAGGTCAGCGACGACATGGCGGTGATGA
>CAYRZI010000167.1:0-5655 GCA_964428605.1 uncultured Woeseiaceae bacterium | reverse complement strand
CACATGCCGAGCAGGAAGGCGAGCGCCAGGTTGTCGACGAAGACCGCGCTCAGGAAGATGCCGGTGAGCTCACCCATCACCGCCCTCCTGGAACTTGCCCGGCACCGCCGAGATCACGGTGTGCTCGCGCTGCGCCGGCTTCACCGCGCGGAACCACCAGACGATGGCGGCGATCAGGAAGAACGCGCTGGGCGGCAGCAGCATCAGCTCGTTGGGCAGATACCAGCCGCCCTCCTCCATCAGCGGCAGGAACGGCCGGCCGAGCAGCGTGCCGGCGCCCAGCAGTTCCCGGGCGGTGGCCACGGCCACCAGCACCAGGCTGTAGCCGATGCCGTTGCCGACGCCGTCCAGCAGGCTCGGCCAGGGCCCGTGCCCCATGGCGAAGGTCTCGGTGCGGCCGAGGATGATGCAGTTGGTGATGATCAGCCCCACGAACACCGACAGCACCCGGGAGACGTCCGGGAGGTAGGCACGCAGGAACTCGTCCACCACGATCACGCCCGAGGCGATGATGGTTACCTCGATGATGATGCGCACGGCATGGGGCATCTGACGCCGGAGCAGGCTCACCGCGACGTTGCTGAAGGCCAGCACCGAGATGACCGCCGCGCTCATGATCAGCGCGGGCAGCAGCGTGCGGGTCACGGCCAGCGCCGAGCAGATGCCGAGGATCTGCATGGTGATGGGATTGTTGTCGACGATGGGGTCGACCAGCGTGCGGCCCTTATCCATGCAGGCACCTCATGAGCTCTCCTCCTCCTGCAGCCGCTCGAGCAGCGGGCCGTAGCCGTGGTCGCCCAGCCAGTACTGCAGCAGGCCGGTGACGCCGCGCGCCGTCTTCGTGGCGCCGCTCATGGCGTCGATGCGGTAGCGGGCCGCCGGGTCGCCCGGCTCCAGCGCCTCCCGCGCCACCCCCAGCGCCGGCTCGCCCTCCTCGTCGAAGGCCTGCTTGCCCACCCAGCGTGCCTGCCAGTCCGGCTGCTCGACGAAATCCCCGATGCCCGGCGTCTCGCCATGCTCGTAGAAGCTCAGGCGGGCAACGGTCTCGAGGTCTCTCTCCAGCGCGAGGTAGCCCTTCAGCGTCGACCACATGCCGCGGCCGTAGACCGGCAGCACGATGCGCTGCAGCTCGCCCTCCGCCCGGTAGAGGTAGACCGGCATGTAGGGCGCCCGGCGTCCGATCCGCGCCTTGTTCTCCGATTTGGGGATCGGCACGCTGTCCGTGTCCGATTCCGCCGCGGCGAGGTAGTCGTAATCGCCGGGATCCTCGGCGGCGACGAACTCGCCGGTATCCAGGTCCACGAGCCGCACGTCCAGTTCCTCGAAGCGCTCCGCCACCTCCCGGTCGGACAGCTCTTCGTCCGCGGCCTTCAGGCCCGCGGCGTCCACCACCCTCCGGTCCCGGTCGATGGAGGCGTAGCGTTCCTGCACCGGCCGCAGCCAGCCGACGGCGGCGGAAACCAGCACGGAGCAGCCCATGGCCACGCAGAAGGTGAACACCAGGGTATGGACCACGCTGCCCCGTCTCATGCCGCGAGCCTCCGCCGATGGCGGCGCATCTGCCAGGCGATCACCGCATGATCGATGGCCGGGGCCGCGAGACTCACCAGCAGCACCGCATAGAGGGTGCCCTCCGGGTGGCTCGAGTTCGCCACCCGGAACAGGACGGCTGCCGCACCGATCACGAAACCGTAAACCCAGCGGCCGGGACGGGTCACCGTGGCCCCGACCGGATCGGTGGCGATGAAGGCGATCAGGAAGGCGAAACTGCCGGTCACCAGGTGCCACTCCCAGGGCAGGTCGAAGGCCGGATCGTCCGGACCCCAGCCGTTCAGCGCCAGCGTCATGAGGAGACTCCCGGCCAGCGCGGCCGCCACGATGCGCCAGGAGATCAGGCCGCCGAGCATCAGCAGCGCCGCGCCGAGCGCGCAGGCGAGCGCCGAGGTGGTGCCGAAGGCACCCGCGTCATAGCCGAGCGCCAGCGACGCCAGGCTGTGACCGGCCGCGTTCAGGCCCTCCACCCCTTGCTCGAGCGCCGTATCCAGCGCCGGCTGTACCTCGGCGCCGGCCACCGGGAAGGCCGCGACGACGTCCGGCGTATCCGGATAGGCGAAGTTCAGGAAGACGATGCCGAGCAGTGCCGGGCTCACCAGGTAGCGGCCGGTGCCACCGAACAGGAGCTTGCCCACCACGAAGGCGAAGCTCGCGCCGATGGCCACCGGTACCAGCGTGGCGCCGGCGGGCAGCATCAGGGCGAACAGCCAGGCCGCGCAGAAGACGCCGGTATCCACCGGGCGGTTGCGCAGCCGGGCGAAGAGGTATTCCCAGAACAAGCCGGTGGCGAGTGCCGCCAGCAGCAGCGGCACGAAATAGCTCAGCCCGACCACAGCGGGTGCCACGGCATCCGGCACCGCAGCGAGCAGGGCCGAACGCCAGGCCCCGAATCCGTCTTGCGCTCCGGCCGCGGCGGCGAGCAGCCGCTCGCCGGTGAACCAGGTGCCGGCGGCCCAGGCCGGCAGGGTGGCTGCCACGAACAGCCACAGGGCGACGGGCACGGACAGGCGGTCGCGGACGAACGGTGCCCGGGTGGTGACGCCCGCCCCGGCCACCGGCAGCGGCAGCCGGCGGCGCAGACGGTAACCGTGGCTCTGCACCTTCATCCCGCCGCGCTCCGCCGCTGCTCCTCGGCGAAGACCTCCCACGCGGAAGCGTAGTCGTAGCGGGCGGGACAGACCGTGCTCAGCAGGCCGAAGTCCTCCGCCGCCAGTTCCAGCGCACCGAGTTCGATGGCCTTCTCCGCGTCGCTGGCCACCAGCGAGCGCAACAGGGGGATGACCGGCAGGTCGAAGGGGAACACCCGCTCGTAGACCTCGAACGGCACCAGGCCGGCCGGGCGTCCCACCCGGCGGGTGTCCAGGCGCCGCGGCCGGCGCCACAGCCAGCGCGAGAAGGGGCTCGTGAGCGACAGACCCTCGCCGGGTGCCTCCCGGCGCTCGTCACGGCGCATCGCTTCCACCAACGCGCTGATCTGGCGGTGATAACGGCCGAGGAAGGGCTGCTCCGGGGTCCACTCCCGCCCGGCGAGCACGGAACCGGAGATGACCCGCGCATCGGCGCCCAGACCCCGGTCCCGCACCAGCGGGTCCAGTTCGGCGCCGAGACGGGTCCGGACGAGTGCGGGACTGGCCACCGCCGGTCCCGCCACCGCCACCGTGCGGCTCATGTCCAGCATGCCGTCGCCGAACAGGCGGCCGATGGCGATCACGTCCTGGTAGCCGATGTGCCAGACGGGCCGTTCCTCGGAAGCCGGCGCCAGATGGTGGATATGGGTGCCGGCCAGGCCGGCCGGATGGGGTCCGGCAAAGCGCACGTGCTGCAGCCGGTGCAGGGTGGGCAGCTCGACGTCGAAGTCCGGCGACGTGCAGAGGTACAGCGGGCCCGCATGCAGCCGCGCCAGCACTCGCAGGCCGGCGCCGAACGCGTCGGCCGCCGCAGCGATGATCGGCGCCGGTTCCGGCGCCAGCGGCTCGGTATCGGCAGCCGTGACGAACAGGGCATGGGCTTCCGCGTCGGCGTCCGGGAGGCCGCCGTAGGGGCGCACACGCAGCGCAGGCCAGAGGCCGTGGCGCAGCAGGGTATCGCGCACGGCGTCGGGGGCGAGTCCGTCGATGCGGCCGGCGGGCACCTCCACCCGGCGGGTCGTCGCCGAGTCCTCCAGGTCGATCACCACCGCCAGCAGCGCGCGGCGCCGGCCGCGGCGGATGGCGCTCACCCGGCCGCTGGCGGGAGCACAGAAGCGGATGGCCTCGCGCTTGCGGTCGACGAACAGGGTATCGCCCAATGACACCGGGTCGCCCTCGGCCACGTTCAGCGACGGGCGGATGCCCGGATAGTCGGAACCGAGCACGGCTACGCGGCGAACCGCCGCGCCGCGCTCCACCCGCGTGCCGGCAGCCCCGGTGATAGGCAGATCGTAACCCCGCCGTATTCCTATTTTACGGGCGCTGCCCTCCATATCTCCGATTCTAGACGGGGCATCCGAAGTATCGATACGCACACACCGCAGCGCCGGCTGGGCACACTCCGCCGCCGCTTAGGTACAAGCCAGAATTGTCGAGCCGCCTTGATGCTGGGAAGGTTTAGAAGACATGCAGGAGGGCCTTCAGCCCGATCAGGCCCGACCGGTTCAGACCTGACCGTTCGACGAATCGGGTCGACGAATCGGGCCTGAAGCTCCTCCTGCAGGGTCGCAGAGACGACAGACAATCCGGGATACCCGGGGGAGGCGTCGCATGAAGACGGTCTTCATCAACCCCGAGCGGTGTATCGGTTGTCGGCAATGTGAGTTCGCATGTGCCGTCGCGCACTCGAAGAGCCGCGATCCGGCCACAGCCATAGGCGAACAGCCCGCACCCCGTACCCGCATCCACGTACTGCCCGGATCCTCATTCAACACTTCCTTCCCCTCACGGTGCCGGCACTGTGATCCGGCGCCCTGCGTGGGCGTGTGCCCCACGGGCGCCATGGGCCGGGACGAGGCCGAGGGAGTGGTGCTTGTCGATCCGGAGCGCTGCATCACCTGCGCCATGTGCGCCATGGTCTGCCCCTTCGACGCCGTGGACTTCCACGTCCAGGGCAACGGGGCTCCGGCGCGGCTGGTCGCCACCAAGTGCGACGGCTGCATCGACCGCGTCCGGGAGGGCAGGCAGCCGGCCTGTGTCGAAGCCTGCAAGGTCGGCGCGCTGGTCTACGGTGAAATCAACGATCTCATCGCGGCGGGCCGCGCCACACAGGCGAGCGCGCGCTACACCGCCGCCGCTGCCACCGAAGCCCTGCCGGCGCCCGCCACCGTGAGCGGCTGGCGCGCCTGGGGCCGGGAGGCGGCACAGGTAAACCGGGAGGTGGGTCATGGCCGGTCATGACAACGTGAAGCAATTCAGCATCAGCAACGACGCGCTGGCCATGATCGCCAGGGCGCGGGAAGAAGGCATCGAGACGGTCTGGGACCGGCTCGCCGCCCAGGAGCCCCAGTGCGGCTACTGCGCCATGGGCGTGAGCTGCCGCAACTGCTCCATGGGGCCGTGCCGGGTCGACCCCTTCGGCGAGGGCCCGCAGAAAGGCGTCTGCGGTGCGGACGCCGACATCATCGTGGCCCGCAACCTGGGCCGCAGCATCGCCGCCGGCGCCTCGGCCCATTCGGATCACGGCCGCGACATCCTCGAGGTGTTCGCCGAGCTGGCGAAGGGCGAGAGTTCCGGCTACGAGCTCCGTGACGAGACCAAGCTCCGCACCCTCGCCGGGGAATGGGGCATCGACACCGACGGCCGCTCCGTCGACGAGGTGGCCCGGGATCTGGCCGATGCCATGATGGCGGAATACGGCACGGCCAAGGGCCATCTGACGTTCGCGGACCGGGTCCCCGGGGTCCGGACGGAACTGTGGAAGAAGCTGGGCATCGACCCCCGCGGCATCGACCGCGAGAACGTCGAGATGCTGCACCGGACCCACATGGGCGTGGACAACGACTACGTGAACACGCTGCTGCACGGCATGCGTACCAGCCTGTCCGACGGCTGGGGCGGCTCGATGGTGGCCACGGAGCTCTCCGACGTGATGTTCGGCACGCCGAAGCCGGTGAACTCGCGCATCAACCTC
>CAYRZI010000166.1:0-5715 GCA_964428605.1 uncultured Woeseiaceae bacterium | reverse complement strand
CATCCTCCTGATTTCAGGCGCCAGCTACCATACAAGGGCCTTCAGGCCCGACCCGACTTTCTATCAGCGCAGGCCCGCCATCGGGTGGGCAGGTCAGGAAGAGGCGGTGCGGTCGCGGCGGGCGATGATTACCGCCAGCACGATGGCCGGCACGCCCATCACCGCGGCGTACAGGAAGAAAGCCGGGTAGTTCCACGCGTCGACGATGACGCCGGAGAAGCCGCTCACGAACTTGCCGAGCAGGGTCATCAGGGATGAGAAAAGCGCGTACTGGGTGGCGGTGTAGCCGGGGCTGGTGAGGTTCGAGAGGTAGGCGATGAACACGGAGCCCGCGAAGCCCGCCGAGAGGTTGTCCGCCGAGATGGTGACCACCAGCATGCCCACCTCGGGCCCCAGCGTGGCCAGCCAGGCGAACAGCAGGTTGGTGACCGACACCAGCACCGCGCCCGGCAGCAGCATCTTCACCGCCCCGTAGCGCACCACCAGCGCGCCGCCGATGGCCGCGCCCAGGATGGTCATGCCGATGCCGAACACCTTGGCGATGGCGGCAATCTGCTCCAGCGTGAAGCCGAGGTCCAGGTAGAAGGGGTTGGCCATGCTGCCCATCACCAGGTCGCTGATGCGGTAGACGGAGATGAAGGCGAGGATGACCAGGCTGAACAGTCCCGCCTTCCTGAAGAAGTCCAGGAACGGGCAGACCACGGCGCCGAAGAACCAGCGCCCGGCCGCGCCCATGCTGCGGGTCTCCGGCACCAGGCGCGCGATGGTCTCCAGATAGTCGCGCTCGCGGGCGCGCACCACTTCCGGGTCCACCTCCGGTTCGCCGATCAGGAGCACCGTGACGATGCCCACGCCCACCAGCGCGGCCATGGTGAGATAGGCGGCCGGCCAGGAGGCGTCGCTCGCGATGAACAGCGCGCCCGCGCCGGAGGCGAGCAGCGCCAGGCGGTAGCCGGTCTGGTAGGCGCCGGCCATCGGGCCCTGCATGCGCTCGTCCACCGCCTCGATGCGCCAGGCATCGATGGAGACGTCCTGGGTTGCCGAGGAGAAGGCGACCAGCAGGGCGAGCCAGGCCATCTGCGTGAGGTTGACCGCGGGGTCGGTGAAGGCCATGCCGACGAGGCCCGCAGCAATACCGACCTGGCCGGCCAGCATCCAGCTGCGCCGCTTGCCGAGCAGCCGGGTCGCGACGGGGATGGACAGCCGGTCGATCAGCGGCGACCACAGGAACTTCACCGAATAGGTGATGCCGATCCAGGCGAAATAGCCGATGGCGGTGCGGCTGGTGCCGGCCTGGGTCAGCCAGGCTCCCAGGGTGGAGAACACCAGCAGGAACGGCAGTCCGGCCGAGAAGCCGAGGAACAGCATGGCCACGACCCGGGGCCGGAGGTAGGCGGCCGCGGAATCACGCCAGCCGGTGCCCGGCGCGTGGCGGGCGGGGTTGTCGGCGGCGGCGTCGCGGTCAGCCGGCAAGATCCAGCTCGTAGTCGATGGTCAGCGGGGCGTGGTCGGAGAAGCGTTCTTCCCGGTAGACGTCGGCGTGGCGGACGAGGGGCGCGAGCCCCGGGGTCACCACCTGGTAGTCGATACGCCATCCCACGTTCTTCTCCCAGGCCCGGCCCCGGTTCGACCACCAGGTGTACTCGCCCTCGTTCGGGTTCACCAGCCGGAAGGCGTCCACCAGCTTCACGCCGTCGAACACCTGGTCCAGCCAGGCCCGCTCCTCGGGCAGGAAGCCGGAGTTCTTGCGGTTGGAGCGCCAGTTGCGAAGATCGATCTCCCGGTGGGCGATGTTCCAGTCTCCGCACAGGATGTACTCGTTGCGCCGGCGCCGGAGCCGGCGCAGATGGGGCAGGAAGTGGTCCAGGAACCGGTACTTCGCCGCCTGGCGCTCGTCGCCGGAAGAGCCGGACGGCAGGTAGACCGACGCCACCGCCACGCCCTCCAGTTGCACCTCGAGATAACGGCCCTCGCGGTCGAACTCCTCGATGCCGAGGCCGCGCACGATGCGTTTCGGCTCATGGCGGGAGTAGACGGCCACGCCGCTGTAGCCCTTCTTCTCGGCGTCTTCGTAGTAGCAGTGATAGCCGGCCGGGTGGAACACCTCGTCCTCCAGCTGGTGCAGCTGCGCCCTGGTCTCCTGGATACAAACGACGTCGGGATTGCGGCCCGGCAGCCAGTCGAAGAAACCCTTCCTGGCGGCGGCGCGGATCCCGTTGGCATTCAGACTCATGACCCGGAACAATGCATCACTCCCGTCGGCGCGCCGGCCCGGCTGGTCCGCCGGTCCGGCTGTGTCATACTTGGCAGCAGGGTCGCGCAGACCCCGCCGGCACGGCGCGAATGATATCAAGAGCCCATCCGGGGAAGGCATTATGCGATCCTGGCAGAGAGAATTCCTGGAGCTCGCCCTCGAGCTGGAAGTGCTGAAATTCGGCTCTTTCAAGCTGAAATCCGGGCGCATGAGCCCCTACTTCTTCAACGCTGGACTGTTCAACACCGGCTACGCCGCCGCGAAACTCGGGCGCTGCTACGCCTCGGCCGTCGCGAAGTCCGGCGTGGAATTCGACATGCTGTTCGGCCCGGCCTACAAGGGCATCCCGCTGGCCACGCTGGCGGCCGCAGCGCTGGCCGAGCATCACGACATCGACGTGCCCTACTGCTTCAACCGCAAGGAGGCCAAGGCCCACGGCGAGGGCGGCAGCACCATCGGCGCGCCGCTGGAGGGCCGGGTGCTGATCGTCGACGACGTCATCACCGCCGGCACCGCCATCCGCGAGGCGGTGGAGATCATCCGCGCGGGCGGCGCCACTCTGGCGGGCGTGGTCATCTCCCTGGACCGCCAGGAGCGCGGCACCGGCGAGCGCTCGGCCGTGCAGGAGGTGGAGCGGGTGCTGAAAGTCCCGGTAATCAGCCTCATCACGCTGTCGGACCTCATCACGCATCTCGAGGAGACGCCGGGTCAGCGCAAACAGCTGCGCGCGGTCATGGACTACCAACGCCAGTATGGTGTAGAACCGGAGCAAGGCTGACAGGAATCCGGCCGGGACGGCCGGCGGGGGACCTGCCAAAAGCGCGAACCAGTTCCGGTTCGCCGTCGGCACGGTAATATGTAATACGGACATGGCCAAGGCAGCTCCCATTGCACTCGCGGCACTCGCGGTCGTCCTCCTGACTGGCGCCGGCGAGGAGAAGCGCGTCTACAGCTGGACCGACGACGAGGGCGAGGTCCACTACGGCGACAGCGTGCCGCCGGAATACCGTGACCAGAAGAAGCGCATCCTGAACGAGCAGGGTGTGACCGTCGGCGTGATCGAGGGCAAGAAGACGGCAGAGGAGCTCGCGCTGGAGGCCAGGCGGCGCGAGATGGAGGCCGAGAAGGAGAAGCGCCGGCGGGCCGACAAGGTGCTGCTCTCCACCTATCTCACGGTGGAAGAGCTCGAGATGCACCGGGACCGGCGGCTGGAACTGCTGCGCGCCCAGCAGAAGGTGGCGGAGCTCTACCTGCGCAACCTGCGCCGGCGCATGGTCTCGCTGCAGGAAGAGGCCGGCAACTACAAGCCCTACACCATGGACCCGGACGCGGAGATGATCCCGCCGGATCTGGCCGAGGACCTCTCGGACACGAAGGACCGCATCAACCGCCAGGAACGCCAGCTGGCCGAACAGCGCCGGGAGACCGACCAGCTCGAACGCAAGTTCGCCGAGGACATCTCGCGCTTCCGCACCCTGAAGGGCCTCTGATCCCGCCCGATCCCGACTGATCCGGTCTGATCCGGGTCCGGTTCGCTCGCGTCCGGTTCAGCTGCGGCCCGAGTGGCCGAACCCCCCTTCGCCCCTGTCGCTCTGGCGGAACTCGTCCACCACGTCGAAGCCCACCTGCTCGACGGGCACGAACACCATCTGCGCGATGCGGTCGCCGGGCTCGATGACGTAGGGCTCGCTGCCCCGGTTCCAGCAGGAGACGTAGACCTGGCCCTGGTAGTCGGAGTCGATGAGGCCGGTGAGGTTGCCGAGCACGATGCCGTATTTGTGGCCGAGACCGGAGCGCGGCAGCAGTACGGCGGCCAGCCCGGGGTCACCGATGTGGATGGCGAGACCGGTGGGCAGCAGCTCCGTCTCGCCTGGCCCCAGCGTCAGCGGCTGGTCGAGACAGGCCCTCATGTCCAGGCCGGCGGAACCGTCGGTGGCGTAATGGGGCAGCGGGAATTCCCGGCCCAGACGCTCGTCGAGCACCTTCAGCTCCACCCGCCTCAAGAGCCGGCCTCCCGCACGGGCCGGATGCGTCCCGGCTGGGTCTCGCCGAACATCGTCTGGTAGCGGTTCAGGATGAGTGCCAGGAGACCGCGGGCGAGGCGCTTCTTGTCGGTGCGGGCGAACTCCCGCTCGCCGCCGCTCCAGAACACCGTGACCGCGTTCTCGTCCGTGTCGAAGCCGAGTCCGCCGCCCACCCGGTTGGCCACGATCATGTCCAGGCCCTTGCCGGTAAGCTTGGCCCGGGCGTTCTCCTCCAGGTTCTCGGTCTCCGCGGCGAAACCGACGGTGAACGGCCGTCCTTCCGCGCGGGCCACGGCGGCCAGTGTGTCCGGCGCCCGCACCAGGTCCAGCTGCAGCCGCTCGCCGGTCTTCTTGATCTTGTGTTCGCGGCGTTCCGCCGCCCGGTAATCGGCGATGGCTGCAGCGCCCACGTAGATATCGGTCTCCGGCAGCAGCTCCTGCACCCTCGTAAACATCTCCTCGGCGGTCTCCACGTCGCAGCGCTCCACCCAGGGCGGCGTCTCCAGGTTGACCGGTCCCGCCACCAGGCGTACCCGGGCACCCGCCGCGGCGGCCGCCTCCGCCAGTGCGAAGCCCATCTTCCCGGAGCTGCGGTTGGACAGGAACCGCACCGGATCCAGCGGTTCCCGGGTGGGGCCTGCGGTTATGAGCAGGCTGACGTCGCTCAGCGGTCCCGAGGGCTGCGGGAACGGCAGCGCAGCCACGATCTCCGCCGGCTCCAGCATGCGGCCTGCCCCGGTCTCGCCGCAGGCCTGGTCGCCCTCGGCCGGGCCGAGCAGCCGGATGCCCCGGCCGAGCAGCGTCTGGCGATTCGCCTGGGTGGCGTCGTTGGCCCACATCAGCCGATTCATGGCCGGGGCCAGCACGATGGGAGCCTCGGTGGCCAGGCAGAGGGTGGAGAGGAGGTCGGGAGCCTCGCCGTGAGCGAGCCGGGCCATGAAATCCGCCGTGGCCGGTGCCACCAGGACCAGATCCGCCCAGCGCGCGAGCTCGATGTGCCCCATGGCGGCCTCCGCCTGCACGTCCCAGAGGTCGGTGCGGACCGGCCGGCCGGAGACGGCCTGGAAGGTGAGCGGCGTGACGAACTGCTGCGCGCCGGCGGTCATCGCCACCTGGACGTCGAGCCCCCGGGCGGTGAGCCGGCGCACGATCTCCGGCGACTTGTAGGCGGCGATGCCGCCGGTGACGCCCAACACAATCTGCTTCATGGCGGAGAACCTCCCGTCGACGGCGTCCAGCTTAGCCTGCCGTCCGGGTGCTTTGCTACCGGAGACGCCGCCCTAACTGCGGTCCGCGGCCACAAACGGCGCGCGCAGCGCCGGCGCTTCCGGCCGAAGATGGCGCCTGGCGATGGGACGCAGGGTGCGCTGACGTGGGCATACGCGACTGGCCGCAGGAAGAGCGGCCGAGGGAGAAACTGCTGTCCGCAGGGGCCGA
>CAYRZI010000165.1:0-5716 GCA_964428605.1 uncultured Woeseiaceae bacterium | reverse complement strand
AAACGATAGAGGGTTGACAGGAATCCCTTCATAGAAGGAGGGCCTTCAGGCCCGACCCGCCCTGGCAAAGCGCATTTCTTTCCTGGCCGCCCTGCGGGGGAATCCGTCTTGCTCCCGACAAAAGGTCGCGGCGACCCATGCCCGCCCGATGGCGGGTCTCCGCCCACAGATAGGGCATCGGCTTAGAAGCGCGGATCGGCCCTGAAGGCTCTCCTAGCCGTAGATGCGGTCCGGCAGCCAGGTGACCAGTTCCGGCCACAGCGCCAGCACGCCCAGGGTGGCGAGCTGGATGATCACGAAGGGGATCACGCCCCGGTAGATCTGGCCGGTGCGCACTTCGGGCGGGGCTACGCCGCGCAGATAGAAAAGCGCGAAGCCGAACGGCGGCGTCAGGAACGAGGTCTGCAGGTTGATGGCGATCATCACGCCCAGCCAGACCGGGTCCAGGCCCATGGCCAGCAGCACAGGACCGACGATGGGCACCACCACGAATGTGATCTCGATGAAGTCCAGCACGAAGCCCAGCAGGAACATCACCAGCATCACCACCACCACGGCACCGAACACGCCGCCGGGCAGGTTCAGCAGCACCTCGGCCACCGCCTCGTCGCCGCCGTAGCCGCGGAATACCACCGAGAACACCGAGGCGCCGATGAGGATCAGGAATACCATGCTGCTCACCCGCACGGTGCCCTCCATGATCTCGCGCAGCCGGGGCAGGTCCAGCTCGCGGCGGCCGAGGGCGAGCAGCATCGCACCCACGGCGCCCACCGCTGCGGCCTCCGTGGGGGTGGCGATGCCCGCCAGGATGGAGCCGAGCACGGCCAGGATCAGCGCCAGCGGCGGTAGCAATGCGCGCACCACCCGCACTGCAAGGCGCTTGCCGCCGTCCGCTGCCTCCGCCGGTGCCGGCATGGACTGCGGGCGCAGCAGCGCGGTCGCCGACACGTAGACGACGTAGAGCAGCACCAGCAGCAGCCCCGGTACGAGCGCGCCCGCGAACAGGTCGCCCACGGACACGGTCTCGGGGGAGAAGATGCCCTGGTCCAGCTGGGCCTCCTGATAGGCGGAGGACAGGACATCGCCGAGCAGCACCAGGATGATGGACGGCGGGATGATCTGGCCGAGCGTGCCCGACGCGCAGATGGTGCCGCAGGCCACCGACGGCGAGTAACCCCGCTTCAGCATGGTGGGCAGGGACAGCAGTCCCATGGTCACCACGGTCGCCCCCACGATGCCCGTGCTGGCGGCCAGCAGCATGCCCACCAGCGTCACCGAGATGCCGAGTCCGCCCCGCATGCGTCCGAACAGGGCCGACAGTGTGTCGAGGAGTTCCTCGGCGATGCGGGCGCGCTCGAGCGTGATACCCATGAAGACGAACAGCGGCACCGCCACCAGGGTCTCGTTGCCCATGATGCCGTAGAGCCGGTTCGGGATGCTGGCCAGGAACGCCGCGTCGAAGATGCCCGCGGCCGCACCGATGCCGGCGAATACGAGCGCCGTGCCGCCCAGGGTGAACGCCACCGGAAAGCCGGCCAGCAGCACCAGGATCACCGCCAGGAACAGCACCGCTGCCATCCACTCCATGGCTCAGCCCCGGATGTCTTCGCTGTCGCCGTCGGGCACCGGCACAGGGCGGCCCCGGACCAGCGTCAGCACCGAACGCAGCAGCAGGGCGATCGCCTGCAGGGCCACCGCGAGGGGCATCACCAGCAGGCAGCTCTTCAGCAGCGGCGTCCAGGGATAGGGCAGTCCGCCTGCCTCCCGGGAAGCCTCGCCGATGCGCCAGGAACTCTCCACGTAGTCCCAGGACTGCCACAGAAAGAACACCATCAGTGGCAGCAGTAATGCGAGCACGCCGGCGATGTCCACCACCGCCTTGCCCCGGTCGGTGAGGCCCCGGTAGAAGATATCCACCCGCACGTGCTGATCCTGCTCCAGGGTGTAGGCCGCACCCAGCATGAACACGGCCGCGTGCATCCAGGTGATGCTCTCCTGCAGCCAGATGAATCCTGCGTCGAAGACGTAGCGCAGCACCACCACCAGGAAAGTCACCAGGACCATCGCCAGCGTCAGCCACGAGATCGCGCGGCCCGTCGCGGCGCTCAGACGGTCGAGCCCGCGGCCCACCGACGCCATCGTCGCGGTAACCGTCGCCTCCGTTTCAGCCACCGTCGGCCGCCTTCTCGATGCGGCGCAGGAAGACCTGCATCTCCTTCGCGGCCTGCTTGTCGCCCCGCGCTTCCGCCACCTCGATGCCCCGGCGGTAGGCCGCGGCGGCGGCCTCCGCATCGCCGGTGTCGGCGAGGGCGCGTCCCAGCAGCTTCCAGGCCGCCGAATAGCCGGGATCGAGTTCCACCGCCCGTTCGAGGTGGGGCACGGCCTCCGCCGGTTCGGCGGCCGCCAGCCATTCGTTGCCCAGGGAATAGCGCAGCAGCGCATCCTCCCGCCCGCTGTCCAGCAGCTTCTGCAGCGCCTCGCGACGATTGCCCGTGTCGCTCATCAGCGCCTCCAGAATATCGGTGTGACCAGCACCAGCAGCGTGAAGATCTCGAGCCGCCCCATCACCATCGCCAGGATCGCCACCCACTTGCCGAGGGTGGGCACGGTCATGAAGCCGCTGGCCACGTCACCCAGGCCGGGCCCCAGATTATTCAGCACCGCCGCCACCGCAGAGAACGCCGTGACCTGGTCGAGCCCGGTGGAGAGCATCAGCATCATCATCACCGCGAAGACCACCACGTACACCGAGAAGAAGCCCCATACCGCCTCGATCACCCGGGGCTGCACCGCTCTCGGTCCCAGCTTCACCGGTATCTCGGCGCTGGGATGCACCAGCCGCGCGATCTCGCGCGACCCCTGCTTGTAGATGAGCAGCCAGCGGATCACCTTCATCCCGCCGGCGGTCGATCCCGCGCAGCCGCCGATGAAGCTGGAGAATATGAGCAGTACCGGCAGCGCCCCGGGCCACGCGGAGTAGTTGGCGGTGGTGAAGCCGGTGGTGGTGGCAATGGCCACCGCCTGGAACAGTCCGTGCTCCATCGCCTGCAGCGGGCTGTCATAGGTGCCGCGCAGCGCCAGCACCACGACGATGACCACGACCAGCATCGCCAGTATGAACGAGTACGCCCGAAACTCCGGGTCCTTGAAATAGTGCGAGACGCTGCTGTAGCGCCAGGCGAAGAAGTGCAGCGAGAAGTTGATGCCGGCCAGGAACATGAAGACGACGGCGATGAGATTGATGGTCGTCGACTGGAAATGGCCGATACTGAGATCGTGGGTGGAGAAACCGCCGATCGCCACGGTGCTGAAGCTGTGGCAGAGCGCGTCGAACAGGCTCATGCCGGCGGCCCAGTAGGCGGCCGCGCAGATGAGCGTGAAGCCGAGGTACAGATACCACAGCGCCTTCGCCGTCTCGGTGATGCGCGGCGTGAGCTTGGTGTCCTTGATGGGGCCGGGCGTCTCCGCCCGGTAGAGCTGCATGCCGCCGACCCCCAGCATGGGCAGGATGGCGACAGCCAGCACGATGATGCCCATGCCGCCCAGCCATTGCAGCTGCTGGCGATACCACAGGATGGAGGCGGGCAGGGCGTCGAGGCCCGTCAGTACCGTTGCCCCGGTGGTGGTGAGACCGGACATCGATTCGAACACCGCGTCGGTGAACGACATCGTGGGCACTTCGGAGAAATACAGTGGCGCCGCGCCGAAGGTGCCCAGCACCAGCCAGAACGAGGCCACCACCAGAAAGCCGTCGCGCAGACGGAGGTCGGTCTTCGCGTTACGTGCCGGCAGCCAGAGCAGGAAGCCTGCCGCCAGGTTCAGCAGGAAGCCCTCGACGAAGGCCAGCCAGCCGCCGTCGCCGTAGATCAGCGAGACCACCACGGGCGGCAGCATGGTCACGCTGAACATCATCAGCAGCAGGCCGAGGATGCGCTGGACGACGATCCGGTTCATCGCTGCGCCGGTTCCCGTTCTTCTCTGTGCCTGGCCGCGAAGGGCATGGCGCTCAGACGAAGGACACGCCGACCTGGAAGAGTTCCTCCACGTCCTCGATGCGGCGCCGGTCGGTCATGAAGAGGATCACGTGGTCGTCGGCCTCCACTTCCGTGTCGTGGTGGGCGAATATCACCTGGTCGTCGCGCACGAGCGCCGCGATGTTCGTGCCCCGCGGTATGGGGATGTCCTCGATCCGGCGGCCCACCACCTTGGAGTTGTCCGGCGTGCCGTGGGCCACGGCCTCGATGGCCTCGGCGGCGCCCCGGCGCAGCGAATGCACCTTCACCACGTCTCCGCGGCGCACGTGCGCCAGCAGCGAGCCGATGGTGACCTGCTGGGGCGAGATGGCGATGTCGATGGTGCCCGCCTCCACCAGTTCGGCGTAGGACGGCCGGTTGATGAGCGCCATCACCTTGTGGGCGCCCAGCCGTTTGGCCAGCATGGCCGAGAGGATGTTGGCTTCCTCGGCATTCGTGAGTGCACAGAAGACGTCGGTGGAATCGATGTTCTCCTCGAGCAGCAGCTCCTCGTCCGCCGCATCGCCGACCAGCACGATGGCCTTCGACAGCTGCTCGGATATGTGCCGCGCCCGTTCCGGATTGCGCTCGATGATCTTCACCTGGTTGGTCTGCTCCAGCGCCATGGCGAGGCGGAAGCCGATGTTGCCGCCGCCGGCAATGACCACCCGGCGGATGGGGTCGTCCAGCTTGCGCATCTCGCTCATGAACACACGGATGTCCTTGCGGGCAGCGAGGAAGAAGACCTCGTCGCCCTCCCGGATCACCGTGTCGCCGTCGGGCATGACGCTGTGGCCGTCACGGTAGATGGCCGCGATGCGGGCCTCCGTGTTGGGGATGTGCTCCTTCATGTTCTTCAGCTGCTGGCCCACCAGCAGCCCGTTCCGGTCGGCCCGGGCACCCACCAGCCGCACCCTGCCTTCGGCGAACTCCAGCACCTGCAGCGCGCCGGGGTAGAGGATGAGCTGCTCCACGTATTCGCACACCAGCTGCTCGGGGCTGATCAGCACGTCCACCGGCAGCGACTCCTGGCTGAACAGCTTCTTCGCGTTCATGTATTCCGCCGCGCGGATGCGGGCGATCTTTGTGGGCGTGTGATACAGGGTGTAGGCGATCTGACAGGCGATCATGTTGGTCTCGTCGCTGTCAGTGAGTGCGATGAGGATGTCGGCGTCACCGGCGCCGGCCCGGGTGAGCACGTCCGGGTAGGCCGCGTGGCCCACGACGGTGCGCAGGTCGAGGCGGTCCTGCAGCTCCCGCAGCACTTCCGGGCTGCGGTCGACGACGGTCACCTCGTTGGCTTCCTCCCGGGAGAGGTGGTAGGCGGCGGACGATCCGACCTGCCCTGCGCCGAGTATGAGTATCTTCATGTTCTTGCCGGCTGTCGGCCCCCGGGACCCGGGCCAGTTTACATCAGTTCCAGGTTGGCGTAGGTGAGCACCAGCCATTTGGTGCCGGCACCCTCGAAGTTCACCTGCACCCGGGCGTGGGCGCCCTGGCCCTCGCAGTTCAGCACGACCCCTTCCCCGAATTTGCCGTGGCGCACCCGCTGGCCCAGCCGGATGCCGTCCTCGCCGCCGGTCGGCTCGCGTCCCGGCCGCGGCGCGCGCCGGGCGGCGGAGACCACCGGCCGGCTGATCTGCGCCCGCGGCCGGATCTCCTCCACCAGTTCGGTGGGAATCTCGGCGATGAAGCGGGACGGA
>CAYRZI010000164.1:0-5726 GCA_964428605.1 uncultured Woeseiaceae bacterium | reverse complement strand
CCATCATCCTGCTGTGGGTCACGCTGGAGCCCCGCGTGATCATGGCGCTGATGGTCGAGCGCCTGCCGGAATCCGTGCGGGACCTGTCGCCCGGCGCTCTGGACCTCGCGATCAACGACATCCGCAATCTCGCCGCCGGCGACGTCGTCAGCACGGAGGTGGATGCCGGCATGCGGGCGGCGGCGGACTTCTACGTGGAGGCGCGGGCGAGAAGCCGCCTGCTGCTCTCCGTGTTCACGCTCGCTGCCGCCGTGGGCGGCGCCACGCTGGCCTGGCGGCGCATATCGCCCGGCTTCCGGGCCCGCAACCACGTGGAAGGCGTCGTCCAGGTCATCCTGCTGGCGGCCTCCACCATCGCCGTCCTGACCACGGTCGGCATCGTCCTCTCCGTGCTGTTCGAGTCCATCCTGTTTTTCCGCAAGGTCCCGATCACGGAATTCCTGTTCGGGGTGGAATGGAGTCCGCAGACCGCCATACGGGCCGACCAGGTGGGCTCTTCCGGGGCGTTCGGCGCCGTGCCCCTGTTCACGGGCACGCTGCTCATCACCGCCATCGCGATGTTCGTGGCCGTGCCCATCGGCCTCATGACCGCCATTTACCTGGCGGAATACGCCCGGCCGGGTTTCCGCTCGGTGGCCAAGCCGCTGCTGGAGGTGCTGGCGGGCATCCCCACGGTGGTCTACGGCTTCTTCGCCGCGCTGACCGTGGCGCCGCTGATCCGGGGCTTCGGCACGGATCTGGGGCTGGATGTAGCCTCCGAGAGCGCGCTGGCGGCCGGCCTGGTCATGGGCATCATGATCATCCCGCTGGTCTCCTCGCTGTCCGATGACGCCATCACCGCGGTACCCCGTGCCATGAAGGAGGGCTCCTTCGGCCTCGGCGCGACGCGTTCGGAGACCGTGAAGCTCGTGCTCCTGCCGGCGGCTCTGCCGGGCATCGTCGGCGGGATACTGCTGGCGGTCTCCCGGGCCATCGGCGAGACCATGATCGTGGTGATGGCCGCAGGTCTCGCCGCCAACCTCACCGGCAACCCGCTGGAGGCGGTGACCACCGTCACCGTGCAGATCGTCACCCTGCTGGTCGGCGACCAGGAGTTCGACAGCGCCAAGACCCTGGCCGCCTTCGCGCTCGGCCTGGTGCTGTTCGTGGTGACGCTGTTCCTGAACGTGGTCGGCCTGAGAGTGGTGCGCAAATACCGGGAGCAGTACGAATGAGCGAGGGCAGCCGGACGGCGCGGCAGCTCATGGAGGCGGGGCTGCGCAGGCGCTACGCCCGCGAGCGCCGCTTCCGGCTGCTGGGCATGCTGGCGGTTTCGGTAGGGCTCATCTTCCTGGTGCTGTTCTTCGCCAGCATCGTTGCCAGCGGCTACAAGGCCTTCGTCCAGTCCCAGGTGGCGCTGGACGTCTACCTGGACCCGGCCCGCATCTCGCCCACCGGCGCGACGGACCCGGACACCCTGGCGCTCGGCGACTACACCGGCCTGGTCAGGCAGAGTCTGTACGAGCTGTTCCCGGAGGTGAGCGGCCGCCGCGACCGCCGCGCCCTGGCGCAGCTGGTCAGCGTCGGCGCCGCCTACCAGCTGCAGGACCTGGTCGCGGCCAACCCGGACGCCATCGGCGAGGTGCGCCGCGTCTGGGTGCCCGCCAGCGCCGACGTGGACATGGTGATGAAGGGCAATATCGACCGGACGCTGCCCGAGGAGTCCAGGCCCGTGGACGACAGGGAGCTCGCCTGGATTGACCAGCTGGCCGGAAGCGGACGCCTGCAGCTCAAGTTCAACACGGCGCTGTTCGTGAACGGTGATTCCCGCGACCCGGAGCTGGCCGGTATCCGCGGTGCGCTCATGGGCTCGTTCTACATGCTGCTCGTCACCGTGGCGCTGGCGTTCCCGGTGGGCGTGGCGGCGGCCATCTACCTGGAGGAGTTCGCGCCGCGCAACCGCTGGACCGACCTGATCGAGGTCAACATCAACAATCTGGCGGCCGTGCCCTCCATCGTATTCGGGCTGCTCGGTCTCGCCGTGTTCATCAACTGGGCCTCGCTGCCGCGCTCCTCACCGCTGGTGGGCGGCCTGGTGCTCTCGCTGATGACGCTGCCGGTGATCATCATCGCCGCCCGTGCCTCCATCAAGGCCGTGCCGCCGTCGATCAAGGAGGCCGCTCTCGGCCTCGGCGCATCGAAGATGCAGATGGTGTTCCAGCAGGTCCTGCCGCTGGCGCTGCCCGGCATCCTCACCGGCACCATCATCGGCATGGCCCGCGCGCTGGGCGAGACCGCGCCGCTGCTCATGATCGGCATGGTGGCGTTCATCGTCGACATCCCGCAGGGGCCGCTGGACCCGTCCGCCGCGCTGCCGGTGCAGGTCTATCTCTGGGCCGACAGTCCGGAGCGGGCCTTCGTCGAGCGGACGTCGGCGGCCATCATCGTGCTGCTCGGCTTCCTGCTGGTGATGAACCTCACCGCCGTGTTGTTGCGGCGCCGTTTCGAGCGCAACTGGTAGACGCTCCGCCGTTGAGGCGGGCAGGGAACTGTAAGAGAATGAAACCCGGATTCCGAACCGACATCGACAGCCCGGCGGCCGGCGGCCGCCCGCAACAAGGATCGACCTCCCCAGTGGCCGACGACCAGATCATCCCGAGCGCCGCCCACACGTCCGCGGCAGATGCTTTCCGCAATGCGCCGGACGAGCACTCCTACCAGACCGTGGGAAACCCCCGCGCGAAACGCCCGTTCCTCTGCACCGAGCACGTCGACGTCTACTACGGCGACAACCACGCCATCCAGGACGTGAGCCTGGAGATCGGCCAGAACGAGGTGATCGCGCTGATCGGTCCGTCCGGCTGCGGCAAGTCCACCTACCTGCGCTGCCTCAACCGCATGAACGACACCATCGAGTCGGCGCGGGTGACCGGAACGATCAGGCTGGACGGCCAGGATATCTACGACCGCAGCATGGACGTGGTGGCGCTGCGCGCCCGGGTCGGCATGGTGTTTCAGAAGCCGAACCCGTTCCCGAAGTCCGTCTACGACAACGTCGCCTACGGGCCGCGCATCCACGGCCTGGCCGCGAACCGGGCGGAGCTGGACGAGATCGTGCACGTGAGCCTCGAGCGCGCGGGCCTGCTGGCCGAGGTGAAGGACCGGCTGGACGAGCCGGGCACGGGGTTGTCCGGCGGCCAGCAGCAGCGGCTGTGCATCGCCCGCACCATCGCCGTCAGCCCCGAAGTGATCCTGATGGACGAGCCCTGCTCGGCGCTGGACCCCATCGCGACCGCCCGCATCGAGGACCTGATGGACGAGCTGCGGGAGAACTACGCCATCGTGATCGTCACCCACTCGATGCAGCAGGCAGCGCGGGTGTCACAGCGCACGGCGTATTTCCACCTGGGCAAGCTGATCGAGGTGGACGACACCGACCGGGTCTTCACCAACCCGCAGCACAAGCTGACCGAGGACTACATCACCGGCCGCTTCGGCTGACCCGCGCAGGCCGCCGCCGCTCAGCCGGCGCCGAAGATGCGCTCGTAGGCCTGGGCGTCGAAACCTACCACCATGCGTTTGCGGCTCTCGATCACCGGCCGCTTGATCACCGTGGGATTCTCCAGCATCAGCGCGAGTGCGCCCGCCCGGGTGAGATCCTGGCGGTCGAGCTCCGGGATGCGCCGCCAGGTCAGGCTGCGCTTGTTCAGCAGGGCTTCCCACTCGACCCGGTCGGCCCAGCGCTCCAGCATCTGGATGGTGACGCCGTCGTCGCGCACGTCGTGGAACTCGTGCTCGATGCCGTGCTCCTGCAGCCACTGCAGGGCCTTGCGACAGCTGTCGCAGCTCTTCAGTCCGTAGATCTTGATGGCAGCCTCTCCCATGGCTTGTTCCGGATGGTTCAGTCCAGGTTGCGCAGCAGCTCGTTCAGGCCGACCCTGGCCTTCGTCTTCTCGTCCACCCGCTTGACGATGACCGCGGCGTACAGCGAGTGGCTGCCGTCCGCGGCCGGCAGGTTGCCTGGCACGACGACGCTGCCGGCCGGCACGCGGCCGTAGCTTATCTCGCCGCTCTCGCGGTCGTAAATGCGCGTGCTCTGCCCGATGTAGACGCCCATCGAGATCACCGCGCCCCGCTCGACGATGACGCCTTCCACGATCTCCGAGCGGGCGCCGACGAAGCAGTCGTCCTCGATGATGGTGGGGGTGGCCTGCAGCGGCTCCAGTACGCCGCCGATGCCGACGCCGCCGGACAGGTGCACGTTGGCGCCGATCTGGGCGCAACTGCCGACGGTGGCCCAGGTGTCCACCATGGTGCCGGAGCCGATCCAGGCGCCGATGTTCACGTAGGAGGGCATGAGGACGACGTCGGGGGCCACGTAGGCGCCGCGGCGCACCTGCGCGTCGGGCACCACGCGTACGCCGTCGGCGCGGAAGCGCTCCAGATCGTAGTCGGCGTACTTCAGGCCCACCTTGTCGTAGTAGCGGGTATGGCCGCCCTCGACCACCCGGTTGTCCGACAGGCGGAAGTAGAGCAGCACCGCCTTCTTCAGCCAGTCGTTCACCACCCAGCCCTCGGGGCCGGGCTCGGCCACCCGGGCCTGGCCGCTGTCGAGTTCGGCCAGGGCCGCTCGAACCGCATCGGCCACCTCCGTGTCGCCGGGGCGCAGTTCGCCGCGGCGCTCCCACGCCTGCTCGATGGTGTCGCGGATATCGCTCATCGTCGCTCCTCGTTCGGGCTTCTTTCGTGTCACTGTTCGTTCATGCGGCGCCCCGCGCGAGCGCGAACTCGCGTATACGCCGGGCCGCTTCCACGCAGTCCTCCGGCGGCGCCACCAGCGAGAGGCGCAGCCGGCCCGCACCCGGGTTGACGCCGCCGGCTTCGCGGCCCAGATAGGAGCCCGGCAGCGTAACCACGCCGGTGGCGGCGTAGAGATCCCGGGCATAGCGCTCGTCGTCACCGCCGACGCCGGCCCAGAGATAGAACGAGGCGGCGGGAGCCGCCACGTCGAGCACGTCGGCGAGCAGGGGGGTGACCTCACGGAATTTCCGTTCGTAGAGCCGGCGGTTGGCCTCCACGTGGGTGTCGTCCGCCCACGCCGCAGCGCTGGCACGCTGGGTGGGCACCGGCATGGCGCAGCCGTGGTAGGTGCGGTAGCGGCGGTAATCGGCCATGATGCGGGCGTCGCCGGCGACGAAGCCGGAGCGCAGCCCGGGGATGTTCGAGCGCTTCGACAGGCTGTGGAAGGCCACGCAGCGTGCGTAGTCGTCCCGCCCCAGGTCCCGGCACACCTCCAGCAGCGAGACCGGCGGCCTCTCCAGGTAGATGTCCGCGTAGCATTCGTCGGCCGCGATGACGAAGTCGTGCCGGTCGGCGAGTTCCAGCAGCTCCCGGTAGAAGGCGGCGTCCAGTACCGCGCCGGTGGGGTTGCCGGGCGAGCAGACATAGACCAGCGCCGTACGCGACCAGACCCGTTCCGGCACGTCCGCCAGGCGCGGCCGGAAGCCGGTCTCCGCCAGCGTGGGCAGGTACCAGGGCTCCGCGCCGGCGAGCAGCGCCGCCCCCTCGTAGATCTGGTAGAAGGGATTCGGCATGGCCACGTAGCTGCCGGCCGTGGGGTCGACGACCGCCTGGGCGAAGGAGAACAGGCCCTCACGGGTGCCGTTCACCGGCAGGATGGCGCTCGCCGGGTCCACCGCCACGCCGAAGCGCCGCTGCAGCCAGGCGGCACAGGCCTCGCGCAGCTC